>JAADYW010000028.1 GCA_010092845.1 Chloroflexota bacterium | reverse complement strand
GGCGCTGGCTCAGACGGTGTTTCGGGGGCCGCTGGAGCTTCCTCGATGGTTGGTCCAGCCACCGCAGGCGAATCGGTTGCGGCCGCATTGTTCACAACGAGCCGCTGACCCGCATAGATTTGGTTGGGGTCGGTAATACTGTTCCAGCTCGCCAGATCACCCCATGCAACGCCATATTGACGGCCAATCGCCGCCAGGGTCTGGCCACGCTGCACAATATGATATATCGGCGCTGCGCCAGAGGAAGGCGCTGGATCAGCCTGCTGATCACTAGGCGGCTCAGATGGCTCATTTGCCGGTTCTAGCGGCGCTGAGCCAGGGATAACCAGTTGTTGGCCAGCATAAATCCGTGTGGGGTCCGTGATACCATTGGCGGCAGCCAGAGTATCCACAGTCAGGCCATAGCGAAGTGCAATTCGGAACAGGTTCTCGCCGGACTGCACCGTATGGACCTGCTGAGATCCGCCTTCCTGTGCATCCGAGACACCATAGGTGGGGCTAAGGAGCGCAATACTGACCACAAGGACAAGCACCACAGCACGCCACGAGCGCGCAAGCAAGTGTAGAATTGCCGGGAGCGATGATGAAAGCATAGGCAAACCCCATGGATAATAGATAAATGGTCTGGTTAGCCAGATTATAGCGTGATTCTTAGTTTCTTGCGCAAGCGGCGTCAAACAACGCCAGCGAAAACCAGCGCCACCGCAGACAAGGGGCAACTAGAAGATAATCGGCTATCTACCCGCCCAAAAGCTGCCGGATATCGTCGCGCCACAGCATCATAATGATGGTACCCAGCACAATATACGGCCCATAGGGAAGCGGCGTAAACAGGTCATAACTGTTGTGGCTGAACATACGTCCGATCAGATAGATGATTGCGCCAGCAGCGCCGGCAAAAACGGTGATCAGCATAGCAAAGATGAATGCTTGCCAGCCGATCATCAAGCCGCACAAAGTGGCTAGCATGACATCCCCGAAGCCAAAAGCAACCTCTTCCAGCGCTTCACCGCGGGCCGCCGCGACGAACCCGCTAAAGATCCCCCCACCCCAGAACATGATCAAGAAGAACACCAAGCCAATTGCCCCACCGATCAGGTAATCTGACGTTTCTCGATCAGCTTCGGGGAAAACAAAGGCAAGAAATATCGCGATCAGACATGCGGGGACGATAACCGGGACTAGAATGAGAAAGTGCTCAAGATCAATGATGGTAATCAATGCCAGAATAGAGATATAGAGCATCCAGACAGGTATACGCTCGTGGCCGGGCCAGTTCAGTACGAGAAAGCCAAAGGCCATGGCCATCACGATCTCGACGATCGGGTGACGCCACGATAAACGGCGCGGCCGCGGTGGGGAAGGAAGTTCGGCGCGCTCATCTGCATTTTCTACCTCAACCGGCAGAGGTTCCCGCGTTGGCGGGTGCGCTTCGAGGTCAGTGACCATATCTGGAGGTGGCGCTGGTTGCGCGCTCTCACGTTGACCCGTTAAAAAGGCCAAAAGTCCAGACCAGGCGAGTGGTGGCCGGCGCTCACCGTCAGGCGGATAGAACGGCAAACGCGGCTGGCGATAGTAGGGTAAAGCGTCTGCTAGGCCATTGACCAGGATACCGACCAGAAAACCAATCATAACAGCAAGCAGGAATACAAGGACGTCCACACTACCTCCTTGGCACGCAGTTAACGCCGGGGCACCGGGCGTTCGTCAGGATAATCTATGCCTTCTGGAAACGTTGCCGTCGGCCCGATAGGAGGATCAGGCAAAAGGCTAGTCGAGAAAGCAAAAACGCCCAGAATAAGTAGTAGGGCAAGAATCATCAGGAGCATCACTCGCTGCCTGGAACGCATCAGGAGACTCCCTTGGTTTCGCCAACCACCCAGTCTAGTCGCGGTTCAAGATTGCTTCTAGGGCGAGTGGGCTGCGGGTACGGTCGGTTACGGCGATCCCATCTTGTGAGACAGGATAGTAACCATCGGCAAAAATCAGAATACTATACAACACTGGTTCTTCAAGTGTACCACGCTGCAACAGCGCAGGCAGTTGAAAGAACCCTTCACGGTCGGTCTGCGCCATCGCGCGGACCTGAGAGACGCGCCATTCAAAGTCCTCAACACTTAGCTCGGGGTCAAGCACGATAACCATTGCACCGGAAACACCGGTGTTGGTCTCAGCGTCAGTCACGTTGCCCACCATCTGGATACCCTCGGCACTGGCGAACGCCTCGATTGGGAGCTGGCCTTGGCCAACTTCAGCCGAGACATCCTCAGTCAAGATAATACCGTTGATTTCGATCTCAAGTGAATACGTGCCATCCAGGAGAAAGGGATCCCCTTGCAGCGAGAGGAAATAGTTCTGTCCACTTCCCTCTGCCGTCCAGCGCGAGTTCTCCTCGATCAAAACATCACCATCAACCAGCCACCGCCAGGTCCAGGGAGTGCCTGGCGAAATCTGACGCCAATCAAAAAACACATAGAGCCCTGGCACCCCAGGCGAAAAGCCCTCCGACACGATACCCAGAGGCACGTTTGCACGCTCATTCTGCGCAAAGCGGAAATTGCTGAAGATCTGGGCTTCCGCATCGTTGGCGCCCCCCGCGCCCCCCGCAACAGTGAAGTCACTCAATGCCGCCAACCGGAAAGCTTCGGTCTCACTATTCTGGATGAATAACTCCAGTCGATAGCGCCCTGAAACAAAGCCATCTTCGCTACGTATGGCCAGGTCCTCATAGGTTCCCTGAGGTTCTGTGCCCTCCCACGTCAGCGTGCCAGCGGCATCACCACCAAGGGGAGCCCCATCGAGATACCACTGATAGCGCCAGGTACTGCCAGGCTGCATATTGCGGTAGTTAAACTTGGCCCGGATGATATTTCCCTCGGGGATCACATAGTTGGCACCAACCAATTCCCCTGTTGCATTCTCCACGCCAAAAACGAGATCAGAGAAGGCGGGCACTCCAGGCGGGCCACCACCGACATCGAATTGCAGACTATCGATCTGGCGTCCTTCGATGAATAGCGTGAACTCGTAGCGCCCTGCTGGCCACTGCGGCACCGAAGTACCAATATACCAGAGACCCTCCTGGCCACCATTCCAGGTCACGGGCGGCAAACTAAAGATAGGGCTGGGCCGGCCATCGATGGTAGTCCGCAACTCGTAGATCATCCCATCGCGCATGTTGGCATAGTCGAAGAAAAGGTAGAGATTACTGGTGCCGGTCGGTGCAGCAGGGACAATATTGGCCGGCATACCTGCTTCGTTTATTGCCGTCGAAATAAAAAGGTTGGAGAAAACCGCTTGCTCCTCAAACAAGGCGCTTTCCGCGCTAGTGCGGGCTGCACCGGGCTGAATACCCAGCGCCGCCGCTTGAACAAGGCCACGGGCCAAACGCGACGGCCGCAGCGCGGTGATGGGACCGGCAATCGGGATACAGGCATCATTGTTATCAATCTGCCCACTACCATCCGTGTCGTAAACCTGGCGGCAGTCAACGACGGTCCCGGCCACTCGCGCGGGCACGACAGTAGGAATGCCAACCAGTTCGCCATTCCGGTTATAGGCCCCGCCACCGCTCATCAGACCAGGGATAGATGGGGTAACTCGCAACCACGCCCTTTCGCCAACCTGGGCTTCAGACGTCAAACCATTCAGAACCGTGAGCTGGGCCTGAACAGGCTCGTTGGCGATACCTGGGTAGCCAAAAACAACCAGTGTATCATCGAGTTGTACCTGGTTGGAGTTACCTAATTCAACAAAGGGAAGCTGGAGCGTCCGCGGATCAATCTGGCGGCCATCAAGGTAGTTCGAAATCCGGAGGATCGCGATATCGTAACCCCGGCTGATCTCCGTTACCTCGGCGACATAGGTTGGGATGGGCGGCTCATCGACGCGGACTGTCAGGGCAATCACGATGCGATCTGCCTGGCAATCCTGATTGTCGACCACCAGATGAGCATTCGTCAGGATCAAGCCGTCGGCTGTCACCACTGTACCCGATCCCACACAACGGATCACGGGGTCGCCACTCTCGTCTGAGACCTGCATGATTAGCACGGTGGCCTGCTTGATGTTGTTCTCATTGAGTACTACCAACGGATCACCTGACTCAGCTTCATCCTCGTCGGCGCCGCCGTCTTGGGCCTGCCCGATCTGTTCAGGTATAGGGGCGAGCGTTATCAGGCCTAAGCCGGTGGCAAACAACCCAAGCACTGCCACGATCCAGATCCGCAGAAGCCGCTGCTTATTCATAAGGCACCCTAGTACTCGACTGTCTCCAGGAAATTCCGGAAATAGAATTCGTTTTCCTCAAAGGTCGCGGCTGCATCGCGAAAGGTGAAGATCAGAGCCTGGTTGCGGCGTATCACAACCAGATCTACACCTTCTACTACCGTCGGCTCGGTTTCCAGGAAAGGGTTCTCCTCTGTATCCACATAGAAATAGGTAATGCGCGTTGCCACGTCATCACCGAGTCGGGTCTCTTCGATAGAGACGACGTGATAAATAGACAACCGGGCGGGACCCAGCACATTGAGCGCATCGATGACATTGCGCGGATTCGCATCAGCGCCAACGGTGACAATCGAGACTTGAATATAGGTCTTAAAGGGGATTCCCCCGGTGTCTGTTGCCCGGAAGATATAGGTTTGGTCCTCCGGCTCAGCATCAATCAGCCAGTTCGCTGGTAACTGAGCCGTGACCCCATTGATCCTGTCTTCGTAGACTGTTGTTGCCGCCAGGGTATTGTTGCGAATCACCACCCCCAGGCCCAGCATGGCCAGGACTGTCGCGATCGCTAACAAGCTGTTCACCTGTGTACCCTGTGGTAGCGATTGTTGGTCAAGTTCGTCAAATCGGTCAAATGCACGCATTTTGGTCCAAACCCCGTAATTGGCCAAACTAACGTAAGCGCCGTAATCCCGCCCGGGCTGCCGTGCGCTCGTCGGCACTATCGATCAAGAAAGCAACTGCACCCAACACGAATACAGTGAAACCGAGCACCAGAAGCAGGCCGCCGATGTCACGACTACCCAGTCCGCTCACAACAGCAATACGCCGAAAGGCAATGAAGAGGCTACTGATAAACGAGGCTAAGAACAGCCCAAAAGGTAACCAGAAGAAAGGAACACGGCCAATGAGCAGTTCCGCAAGGAAGTAGCCCATTAAAGCACCTACCGTGATATGTAAATAGACATTGACCAACACGCGAATAGCCGCTGCGCTGATGGTCGGTTCATCCTGCAGAAGGAAATGCAGGTTGACAACAAGGGCATAACCCAGCGCTGCCGGCACGCTATACGCCACACCATCGAGGCGATAACGGAAGCGATCTGGCCAGACTGTGTACCGGATAACAGCATACTTGCAGAACTCAGCTAGAATACCCAGTGTGAACGTATACCCAATAATGCGTGAGAAGAAGCCAGCCTCGACCAGCCACCGATCGGGCGTGAAGACTTCCTGGATAACTGTCCAGGCAACACCATTGGCCACGATTACACTCAGCAATAGCACAACCAGCAGCCCCTGACGAGGCTCGGCCACACGCTGCTCAGAGCGCACGGAAAAGACGTAGAAGAGACCAATGGGAAGCAGCGCCAGCAGGATATTGCCCGTCCGACTATAAGCATCCTCTATAATGTCGAGCTGAACACCGATAAAGACTGCCGCCGCCACAAGCAAGAGAACCACCATCTCAAGGATTAGGGAACGCCAGACCCGGCGGTACGGATAAAGCTCTCCCGATTCTTCCTCAGGCGATAACAGCTGGTATTCCAGCACCAAACATCTCCTAATACTTCTAGAAACTCGAAGGAATGCCGTTTCATAGACACCGTGTACCAGGGGATAATATTGGATTCCCTACGGGGATGCAAGGACAGGCAATATCTAACAGCCCGGCGTCAGGCGAACACCGGGCTGGCATTGTTAAGCGAGTGAAGCATTAGTCACCGGGGGCTGACACCGTATTGGCAACCTGCCCTTCAAGGGGACGTGCATATGCCATTGTGTAGAGATCGTGATACATGCCGCCTTTGGCCAGCAGCTCCTCGTGTGTGCCCATTTCAACAATTCGCCCATGATCCATGCCAACGATCAAATCCGCGCTGGTAATTGTGCTCAGGCGATGGGCGATAACGAAGCTGGTGCGCCCCTTCAACAGGCGCTTGAGCGCTGTCTGAATGATCTTTTCGGATTGTGTGTCGATGCTGGCCGTGGCCTCGTCAAGGATCAAAATCCGGGGATCGGCCAGGAGCGCTCGGGCAAAGGAAAGCAGTTGCTTCTGCCCCGCAGACAGATTTGAAGCACCTTCGCGTACCTCGGTTTCGTAGCCGTGCTCCATCTCCATGATGAAGCCATGAGCACCTACCGCCTTGGCTGCTTCGATCACCTCTTCGTCCGCAGCATCAAGGCGACCGTAGCGAATGTTCTCCATAATCGTACCCGAGAACAGATGCGTTTCTTGCAGGACCACACCCATCTGGCTGCGCAGGCTCTCCTGCGTGATGCTACTGATTTCGTAGCCGTCAATCGTCAGGCTGCCGCGGGTGATGTCGTACATCCGCATGACCAGTTTAACAATCGAGCTCTTGCCAGCGCCCGTATGCCCCACCAGTGCCACAGTATGTCCGGGCGGGACATCCAGATTGATGTCTTTGAGAACCCAATCCTCATCGCCCGGTTCGCGATCCTTCGGTAGTTGATAGGTGAAATATACCCCGTCAAACTTCACACGCCCTTCAATCGCCGGGATCGGTTTCGCATCTGGCCTGTCCTGGATCTCAATGGGACGGTCGAGCAAGGTGAAGATCTTGTCGCCCGCGGCCATTGTCGCCTGGAAGGTGTTGTAACGCTGTGCCAGCATACGGATCGGGAAGAAGAACTGATTGACGTAGAGCACGAAGGTCAGCAGCGTGAAGATGTCGAGTTGCTGGTTGAGCACCAGAATACCGCCGACATACACCAAAAAGCCGGTCGCCACGCCGTTGAGCAAGTCCACACTAGGGAAGAATACACCCGCGATGAACGCGGCGCGCACATTCGACTCGCGGTGGTTGAAGTTGATTCCCTCCGTGAATCGATTGTAGTTATAGGACTCCCGGGCGAAGGCTTGCGTTACACGAACACCGTTAAAGGCCTCTGACAGCTCGGCATTGACCTTGGCGTTGGTTTCACGCACCCGGACGTAGGCCTTGCGCGCATATACACGCCAGATATTCGCAATGAAGCCCAGCACAATCATGACCGCAAAAGCCACGCCGGTCAGGGGAAGATTGATAATCATCATGGTGATGAGGATTCCGATGACAATCAGCACATCCCGAAAGGTACCGACGACCGCGAACGTGATCACCTCGCGCAGGACGTTGACGTCGCTGATGACGCGCGCAATGAGGCGGCCAGTTTCGTACTTTGAGAAGAACGACATGGATAGTTGCTGGATGTGCTCAAAGAGTTCATCGCGTAGCTTCTGGATGACACGTTGACCCGCAACTGCCATATTCCATAACTGCACCCGGAACCCGACCAGACCGAAGCCCTGAATAATCACATAGCCGATCACACCCAAGAACACGACTGACATGCGGTCTTCTTCAATACCGTGGTCAACCGCATAGCCAATCAACGGCGGGCCAACGATATTGGCCGCAACCGTGAACAGAGCACCCACCAGTGCCACCCAGATACGGCCCTTGTACGGCTTCAGATAAGCTAGTAGGCGTTTGGTTACGTCCCAATCGAAGGCTTTCTTGGGAATATCTTCCTGAGCATACATTGGATCTTATCTCCCAGTTCCTCAGTCACCACTGAATGAATTTGGCACATGCAGCCGGATTTCTTGGCTGGAGCGCTTCTCCGGGCGTTCAACGAGGCCACCCAGTGCCATCAATTCATGCTTCAGGCGTTCCTGATCTTCAAGTTGCAGGCGATAGATTTCTGCGTAGAGGCCATCCTGATCCAGGAGTTCCTGATGGGTGCCACGTTCAACGATCTGGCCTCGATCCAGCACCAGGATCTGATCGGCATTTTGAACCGTCGTCAGCCGTTGGGCGATGACAAAAGTCGTCCGGTTTTCCATCAGGCGGCTCAGAGCCTCCTGAATCTCAAACTCGGTCTTGGTGTCGACACTGCTGGTCGAATCATCCAGGATCAGAATATGCGGATCAATCAGCAGAGCACGGGCAATTGCCACACGTTGGCGCTGGCCACCTGATAACGTAACACCACGCTCACCGATCAGTGTGTCATAGCCATCGGGGAATTCCATAATGAAGTCATGAGCATTGGCCGCCCTGGCAGCTTCGATCACTTCTTCCTCGCTGGCCTCTGGACGTCCATATGCGATATTGGCGCGAATCGACGCCGAGAACAACATTGACTCCTGAGATACAACCCCTATCTGGCGCCGTAAACTGACCAGATCCATATCCCGGACATCGATGCCATCAATGAGCACCTGCCCCTTGGTGACATCAAAGAAGCGGGTAATGAGGTTGATCAACGAGCTCTTGCCAGAGCCGGTCTTGCCCAGCAAGGCAATAATCTGGCCTGGCTGCGCCTCGAGGTTGATGTCTTTAAGAACTGGGCGGTCAGGTTGATCATCATAAGCAAACTCTACATCGACCATCTTGACATGACCTTTGATCGTCGGCGCCTCAATGGCATCGGGCTTGGAAGTCACCGTCACTGGTTCATCGAGGATTTCAAAGATACGGGCCGCGCTCGTGACCGCCTGGGTTGCCAGCAAGATCACAAACCCGACAAAACGCATCGGTCCCCCCATGATCAATATGAAGGCGTTGAATTGCACGACCGTACCCACCGTAACCCCCGCGAAATCGGCCTGTTGCATCAGACCGCCAAAGACGAGAACGAGGGCAGTCGACATGGCGATGATGAACGCGCTTATCGGCAAATAGATCGTCCAGCGATTGATCAGGTCGAGCTGTTCATGATAGAGATGCTCATTATTTTCATTCCAGCGTCCGATTTCGTAGCGTTCGCGCGCGAAAGCCCGCACAACCTGTGCGCCAACCGCGTTCTCCTGGAGATGGTCGCTCAGCACCTGAATGCGCTCCATGACCTTCTTCCAGCGCGGCTCAACAAGTTGAGCGAAGTTCCGCGACAGGATTGCCAGAGGGATCATCGGTAACAGCCCGATCACAGCAAGCAGGGGGCTGGTCGTGATCATGATGGCAGCGACTCCCAGAAACAGCACCAGAGTTGTCAGGCCGTCGAGCAAGCCGAAGGCGTAGAAACGTTGAATTTCGTCCACATCACTGATCGCGCGCGTAATGAGGGTACCGGTATGCGCGCGATTGTGATAGGCAAACGACAGTTCCTGGACCTTATCATAGGTCTCATTGCGGATATCGTAGGCAACGTGGTGAGAGAGTTTCTCACCAAAAAAGCGAGCGAAGAATCCCATCAAGCCCCGGACTACGCCTAATGCGACGATCAACAGTCCCGCAGCCAGCATATAATCGGCGTCTTCCCGGGCGATACCTATATCGACGACATCGCGCAGAATGGTTGGAATAGCCAACTGCAATAGCGTACCGCCAACGATGCCAAATATTGCCAGGAGCGCCCAGCCCCGGTACGGCCTCAAGTATGAAAAAACACGTTTCCAGACGGCGAGGTTATTCATGCCTCACTCCTTTCTTACCGATTGACCCGTGTGAAGTTCTTAAGATGCGTTGCTAGCTCATCCAGTGCCGATTGGTTGAGACTGTAGTAGCGCATTGTGCCATCACGGCGGGTCGTCAGAATATTGGTCTTGGCGAGTAAACTTAAATGGCGGGAGGTTGTTGACTGCGTCAACTCAAGTGCATCCGCAATTTCCCCTACATTGAGTTCCCCCTCTGCGAGCAACGTCATGATTTTCAGGCGTGTTTCATCGGCCAGAGCCTTCAGGCCGGGATAGAGTTCTGGAGCGAAAGCACCGCTGCCGCGCTGGGCCGGGACCAGATTGGCATTGAACCCAACCCACCATCTGTCGCCCAAGATAGCAACCGTAATGTGGGCCCCAATATGGGAAGCTGGGACCATGTCAACATGGCGTGTGCTCGACACCAATTGCTGCAAGCGTTCGGGAAGGGTGCGCCCGGTTACTGCACGGAATATCGCGGGAAAATCGCCCGAGTAGTCGCGTTCAGCATGATAGCGTACCGCCGCTTGATGCTGTGCAATATCAATTGCCGCTTGCGGAGCGTAGATTTCATGCCAGAGGACGTCAATGCCATCCGTTATGGCTGCATGGAGTGCATCGGCATCCAGCAGCAGATGCGCCAGGTCCTCTGGTGGCAAGGGGAGTGACAAACGCGACTCCCAACGCGCTTCCTGGTGGGCATGCGCCGCCTTGACAAGCTGCGCCAATAGTCCCGGATCGTCGGGTAAGCTCATGTTCTTGCCGACAACCTCAATCCTGGTGAGGTACTCCTGAAACGCCTGGAGCGCGGCTCCTTGCAGCAATGCCGGTTGGAGATCCAGAAGGCCATCGCGCAAGGCGTCATAAGTGGTATCGGCATCACCCGACAAAGAGTCAATCAGATAGCCCTGCGTTCCGGTTGCGAACAGGATCACCGCGTTAAGAGGGTAGAGGCGCTCAGCGATATCGGATCGCAAACTGGAACCCACCTGGCGCAGCCAGTCGCTCACAGCTTCAAGTTGTTCGATGAAATATAGCAGGCCAGCCGTGGTCAGCAGACTATGGATCAGCGATGCACGGAACCTCACCGCTATTTTGGGTGGTGTGATAATCAGTTCCATTTTGCTTTTCAACTCTACTGTTTACGAAAAACCTGGTTAATCTTATGAAGAAGCGGGCCAAGAAGGTGTTCTTTTCCGAATTTGCAAATATGCAGAAATTTGCATATTACAGTCTACACCGTTTGGCAATAGAGTCAACGCTTCTATTCCAATGTTTGTTAGTTTTAACAGCATGCTCAGGACGGCGCCGTAAATAAAACGTAGCGAAAACCGTTCGGAAACGTTATCGAAACGTTCTCTGGTACTATCGTGTGCCAATGCAGGCCAAGTATGGTAGAGTGAGAGCGCTGATTCGCGACATGACACAGGCGCGGTGGAGCCGAAAATGCCAACACGCAAGATCTCACGGTGGGAATTTGAGGTACGCTCCTACGAAATCGGGCGCCATGGCGCGGTTGAGAGTGGGACGATTGCCAACTATCTTGAAGAGGTTGCTGTCCGCGCCAGCGCCGATAATGGCTATGACAACAAGTGGTACCTGGACAATGGGTACATCTGGCTTATCAATCACTGGACGGTGCGTTTTTACCAGCCGCTTCGCTACGGTGACCGCATTGAGACCCGTTCCTGGGTCTCCAATTTTCGCCGCGTGCAGTCTCATCGCGAATATGAGCTACTACGCAATGGTCAGCGCGTTGTGCGTGCACGTGCGAACTGGGTGTTCCTAGATACCGCCCGCGAGCGCCCTACCCGGTTGCTGGATGAGTTTTACGATGCCTTCAGACCCTCTGAGGAGGAGCTGGAACCACTTGACTTGACGATAGGTCCCAAGGCTGGGGTCACCAACGGGCGTATTTTCTCAACAGAACACACTGTGCAGCGCCGCGAGCTTGATCGTGTCTGGCATGCGAACAATGCGCAATATTTTCGTTGGGTCGAAGATGCGATGTATTCCGTGTTAGGTGCCTGTGGCTGGATCGAAAGCAGCGAGAACACGCTGACCGCGCGGCCCGTGGGCCATGAGATGTCGTACAAAGTCGGGGTGCAGCTTGGTGATATTCTGCATATCGAAAGCCGGATTGTTGGGGTTGAGGGTGTTGTGGTCTATTGGCTACACGAAGTCAAACTCGCTGCAACTGAGCAGGTAGTAGCCGTCAACCGCTCTGCAATCAGTTTTTTCGATGACGAGGAGCCAACCCTTCCTCCAGACAGTCTCCTCGCATATCTGCACCAAGACTAAATCCCCAGAACGAAGTGCCTGGTCTCGGGCGCTGTGCCCCCTTGCCGACTCTGGTTGAATTCTACAAGCCCGCCAGTACAGGTTGACCATAAGATGTGTTAGATTCTATATCTGGGTTAGATTAGCGATGCAAGCACAGACACAACAGACACGACAATCGTTGGCGACCATATTGCCACTAAGGTGTCTACCATATCCACTTGAGAGAGAGGACTCAGAAAACGATGACCATTATCGAGACTATCTATGGCCGACAGGTACTTGACTCCCGTGGAAACCCTACTGTAGAAGTCGAGGTTGGGCTGGTCAATGGCGGTTTTGGCCGTGCAATTGTCCCGAGTGGCGCTTCGACCGGCGAACACGAAGCCATCGAGTTACGCGATGGCGATAAGGGCAGTTTTGGCGGCAAAGGCGTCCTGAAAGCCGTCGAGAATATAAACGGCCCGATTGCCGAAGCCGTGATCGGCATGGATGCACTGGATCAGATTGCTATTGACCAGTCAATGATCGATCTTGACGCAACCCCGAATAAGGCGAAGCTCGGCGCCAACGCGATACTGGGCGTTTCACTAGCGGTCGCGCGCGCCGCAGCCGATGGTCTCGGCATACCCCTCTATCGTCATATTGGCGGCGTATATGCCCATGTGCTTCCGGTTCCGATGATGAATATCATGAACGGCGGCAAACATGCCGAGAACAGCACCGATTTCCAGGAGTTCATGATTATGCCAGTTGGGGCCGGTTCGTTCGGTGAATGCCTGCGCTGGGGGGCTGAGATCTATCAGATGTTGAAGAAGGTCCTGCACAAGCGCGGGCTATCAACCACTGTTGGCGACGAGGGCGGTTTTGCGCCCAGCTTGCCGACCAATGAAGGTGCCATCGAGGTGATCCTGGAAGCGATCGAGCAAGCTGGCTACACTGCCGGCGACCAAGTCTATCTGGCGCTCGATCCTGCCGCCAGTGAGATCTACGAGGAGGGGAAATATCAGCTGAAAACTGAGAGCAAAGCCCTCAGCAGTGCTGAAATGGTTGATTTCTGGGCCAATTGGGCCGAGAAGTATCCCATCATTAGCCTGGAAGACGGACTACATGAGAATGATTGGGATGCCTGGGCCGATCTGACAAAGGCCATCGGCGAACGCGTCCAGATTGTGGGCGATGACCTACTCGTTACGAATCCAGAGCGGGTTCAGCGGGCGATTGAGAACAAAAACGCCAATTCGCTCCTCTGCAAGGTCAACCAGATTGGCTCGCTGACTGAGGCTATTGCCGCCAGTCGTCTGAGCCAGCAGCATGGCTGGACGGTCGTTGTCAGCCACCGCAGTGGCGAGACCGAAGACAGCACGATCGCAGATCTAGTGGTTGCCCTCAATGCCGGCCAGATCAAGACCGGCGCCCCCGCCCGCAGTGATCGAGTCGCGAAGTACAACCAACTGTTGCGGTTGGAAGATGATCTTGGTACTGCGGCCGAATTTGCGGGCAAGCACGCGTTCCCGAATCTGAAGCGGACCCTCTAGCCCTTCCAGATCAAGATTGCTGTCCGGCGACCCGGTAGCGATCTCCAAACCGTTTCCCCGTCGCCACCACCGGCACGGGGGAACACTTACCAGCCGGTGCAGTTTTATTTGATAGCAATATCGCTCAAGGCGACACTATCAGCACCACGAGGGGGTATACTGGATGCTGACAAATCTCAACAGCAAGCGCACCAAGATCGTTGCAACTATCGGCCCTGCTTCTGACAACGAAACAACCCTCCGCGAGATGATCCAGGCGGGTATGGATGTTGCCCGCATCAATTTTAGCCATGGCACCCAGGAACAGCATGCCCAGACGATCAGCATGATTCGCAGGATCGCCGCCGAAGAAAAAGCGGTCGTCGGCATTCTCGGCGACTTACAAGGCCCCAAAATCCGCCTAGGCGTCCTTGATCCGGAACCAGTACAACTCAAACCAGGCGAGCAGGTCGTGCTAACATCTGAACCCGACCCGGACCAAACTAAGCGCCATCTCCCCCTGCCCCATCCTGAGTTCATCCGAGACATTCGCGTCGGTCACCGCCTACTGCTGGACGATGGTGAAATCGAATTGGTCGTTCGTAGCCAGACAGCCCATACCCTGACATGCGAGGTAGTTATTGGCGGTGATCTGAAAAGCCGGAAGGGCGTTGCCTCGCCAGACGCTGCTTTGGTCTCAATGTCGTCATTGACTGAGAAGGATCGTGACGACGTCCGGTTCGCGCTGGATCAGAACGTCGATTTCATAGCGATGTCCTTTGTACGCAACCCTGATGACATGCGCGAGCTGCGCTGGTTAGTCCGTCATCATGGCAAGGATGTGTGGTTGATCGCGAAAATCGAGAAGTTCGAAGCCCTGGAAACCTTTGAGGGCATCCTGGCGCATTCAGATGGCATCATGGTCGCCCGGGGTGACCTGGGCCTGGAGATCCCAGCGGCTGAGGTTCCGATCCAGCAGAAGAGCATCATCAAGCGCTGCAACCAGGTCGGCAAACCAGTGATAACCGCGACCCAGATGCTCAATAGTATGATCGACGCGCCCCGCCCTACCCGTGCCGAGGCGAGTGATGTCGCTAATGCAATCTTTGATGGCACAGACGCGGTGATGCTCTCAGGCGAGACAGCCGCCGGCAGATATCCCGTCCAGGCCATCAAAACGATGGCGGCCATCGCAAAAATCACCGAACAGCACCATCTGGATGAAAACGATGACACTGTAATGCGTTCCGCCTTGCCGCCATCAATTGGCGAGGGCCATGAGCGCATCTCCGATGCTGTCAGCTTTGCGACCAGCCGTATGGCAGATGCCATTCAAGCGAATATGATCGTATCGTGCACGTGGACAGGCTATACCGCACGCCGGGTAGCACGCGAACGCCCCCTAACACCCATTGTCTGTATCACACCGAACGAAAGCACCTACTATCGCATGTCGCTGGTCTGGGGTGTGCTGCCGATTATGGTCGAGACGTTCCATACCATTGACGAAATGCTCCAGGTGGTTGTCGAAACTGCTCACCAGTACAAGCTTGTCCAGTTGGATGATGTCCTGGTCATCATCGCCGGTGTACCTTTTGGAGCCGGGGGTCAGACCAACTTCGTGAAGATCCATCGTATTGGCGAGCAATGGATTCCTGATGGCGCTTAGGTGACCACTAATCGGAGTTGCCCGAAAACGGCAGCTATCCCGACTCACCGGAATCATCGGCCGGACTGACCCGACGGATCAATGTATCAAGGTTAGCGCTAGCAAGCGGACATTCAGGACCGCTTGCTGGCCGCCACCCCAACCACATGAGGAATTCGATATTCCCCTTTGTCCCAGTTATGGGGCTCTGCCGTAGACCTTGAACCCGGAACCCAAGCGCCTCTGCATTGGCCAGGACTTCGTAGAGAACCTGGCGATGAACAGCGCTATCCTTGACGATACCACCCTTACCCACATCGGCTTTGCCAGCCTCAAACTGCGGCTTAATCAATGCGATCACATCCCCGGATGCCCTCAGCCAACTGCGCACCACCGGGAGAATCAAGCTCAGCGAGATGAAGCTCACATCAATCGCCACCAGCGCCACGGGTTCCTCCAATGTTTCAAGATAGCGGACATTGGTGCGTTCCATAACGATGACCCTCGGGTCGTCTCGCAATTTCACGGCAAGCTGACCATAGCCAACGTCAATGGCGTAGACCTTGGCCGCGCCATGCTGAAGCAGACAATCGGTGAAGCCCCCGGTGCTCGCACCAACATCGGCACATACCTGGCCTGAAACTGTGATCGGAAAATCCGCTAGGGCTTGCTCCAGCTTCAATCCCCCCCGGCTAACATAACGGGCGACTTCCTTGAGAACCACTTCAGCATCGGCTGGTACGCGCTGGCCGGGTTTGGTCATCACCATACCATCGACCGTGATTTCGGCGGCCAAAATGTAGCGCTGGGCCATTTCGCGGCTGGGGGCAAGTCCGCGTTGGTAGACGAGAACATCCAGGCGTTCTTTCTTCGCCACGCAGGCTCCTTTCTGACAACGGTAATCATAGCGTAGATCAGCCCCGGATTCGAAGCAAAACTATGATATAATGCGCAACCGTTGTATGTCGACTGCATAAGGACAACTGTCTAAACTAGAGGAACACGAGTGGACCGCGCGCGAGGATCGACACTATGGATGGGTATCCCCCCATCAATCCGGGGCCTAATCCGTACCATGCGTCCCAAACAATGGGCCAAGAACGGTTTTGTGTTCGTTGCCATAGTCTTCGACCAGCAACTGACCAATACCGATGCACTACTGGCCGTATTGGCAGCCTTCGGGCTTTTCTCACTCATGGCGAGCTCGGTTTATCTGATGAACGACCTTGTCGACATCAACCGCGATCGACTACATCCCAAGAAGAAGAATCGGCCGCTACCTTCGGGGCAACTACCCGTCAACATGGCCGTCACTGCCACGGTCGTCTTTCCGATTCTATCGATGGGGCTGGCCCTCAGTTTCAGCCCGGCGCTCGCGATTGTGCTTGCCGGTTATCTGGGGCTCCAAATAGCTTATAGCTTCTATCTTAAAAATGTAGTACTGGTTGACGTTTTTGCCATTGCGGCTGGCTTCATATTGCGAACGATTGCGGGCATTGTCGTGATTGAGATCACCAATTTCTCGGCATGGCTGTATGTATGTGTCGGCCTGTTGGCACTATTCCTCGCCATTGGCAAACGTCGGCAGGAGCTGCTCTTGCTCCAAGCTAATGGTGGCACGGAAGCTGCCACTCAGGTGCGTAACACGTACAAGGGATACAACCTTCCCCTACTCGATGACATGTTGCGGATGGTAGTAACCAGCGCTGCGATCGCGTATACCTTGTACTCTACCGAAGCGGAAACCATCCTTGTCAAGACTGATCCCGAGTTGATGCTATTGACAGTGCCATTCGTGTATTTTGGCCTATTCCGCTATCTGTACATTATTCATCGCCTGGGCAAAGGTGGCGACCCGACGGAAGTCCTCTTCGAAGATCGGCCTCTACAGGTCACCATGGCGGGCTGGATTGGAACGATCATCCTGTTGCTGTATTTTATTGAATAGACTGGCCACATTGTCTGCCCTGGAGCCCTTGCGGAACAAGCCCGATGCACATTCAGGCCACAGCCTATGGCAAGCTCATCCTCTTTGGCGAACATGCCGTGGTGTATGGACAACCAGCGATTGCTGTCCCTCTGACGGCGGTATCAGCGCGCATCACCGTTGAGAACGGACCTCCCGGTAGCGGTGTCCAGATCGTCCTGGCCGAATCGGATGCACCATCACGCATCCTGGTTGATGACCAGACCCTGGATAACGCCCTAGCCTATACCGCCCATCTCGTCCTCCAACACCTAGAGTACTCGGGTGCCCAGCCGGATTTGAAATTGACCCTTCATTCGTCGATTCCGATTGGGGCAGGCTTCGGAAGCGGCGCCGCTGTCAGCACGGCACTCGCCAGAGCGCTCAGTACAGCCCTTGAAAGGCCGCTCGACAAGGCCGCGCTAAATGATATTGTCTACACCGTCGAAGAACTCCATCACGGAACGCCCAGTGGTATTGACAATACCGTCATCGTTTATGAGAAACCCGTCTTCTTCCAACGGGAAGAAGCCCTCACCACACTGAGTATCCCAGAACCCTTCACGCTGATCGTCGCCCACGCGGGACACACGACGCCGACCCATATCACCGTCGGTGATGTGGGCAGGCTCTTCGCAGCCGAGCCGAGCCGAATTGGTACCATCTTCGAGCAGATCGGTACACTTTCACGAACCGCACGTCGTTTGATTGAAAGCGGCTCAACCGCGGCACTCGGCCCGTTGATGAACGAGAATCACCGGCTCCTTCAGGCACTAACTGTGTCTGATGAGATTCTCGACCGGCTCTGCGAGGTCGCGCGCGAGGCCGGTGCACTGGGGGCGAAGCTTTCCGGTGGTGGGCGGGGCGGCAACCTGATTGCGCTGGTGGAGGGAAATCAAGAAGAAATGGTCCGCAGGGCGCTTCTCGTTGCTGGAGCCGCACGTGCCTTTACGTCGACGGTAGGATAGCCCGCCAAGGCCCGGCTAGTAGTACGCTTCCTCTTCGTCAAGAACAGTGTAGAGGAGACTGATTAGCACCTTGCGCACGGACATCGGCTGGGTGGCAATGCAAGGAACCAAGGGCACTTTGCGTGGGAGGCGTAGAATGATGCGCATGGCAGCGGGGTCCCAGGCATCATGATGATCCTGCTTATTAGCCGCAACAACAAATGGAAACGGTGCATAGGCACGAAACGTCTCAATGATGTTGCGAGTCTCGCGGAACGAATTCGGGTCAGTGCTGTCGACAATGACAACAAGCCCCAGGGTGCCCCGCGGCTGCTCCCAAATGAAGTCATAGCTCCTCGTATTGGGCGGGCTGATAATGTAGAGCAGCAGATCATTATCCACGACCAACCGCCCGATATCCGTATTCGGGATTCGTGATGTAAGGGCATCGATCTGATCAACGGACTGAATCAACGTGGTCTTGCCCGCGTTTTCAGGGCCGGTAACCACTATCTTGACGATCTCTGGTTGCCTGGACATGGGCTTTCTTCATCGCTGTCTTTTCCTTGGTAGTATACAAAAATCTACTCACCACAGATAATGACACCTAAGCAAGGCTAACCTGACTCGATGAACCCAGAAGATCAGTCGTCCGCGGTCTTGCCATTGTCGCCGAAGTGGGCCATCTCAGGCGGAACCAGTGCCGGTTCGTCTGCATCTAGCCGCTCCGGCAGCGCAGTGGGTTGAGGGCGCTGATCTGGTGACAAGATCAGGCGCAGTGTCTCGATCCGTTCTCCAATAGAGAAACTGAAAAAGAAATCGCCCCGATAGTCGCGCTTGGTCTCTGGTGCCTGAAATCCATCGACAATGGCGACCTTGCCTTGATCATTCAGCACCATCACCTGACTACTCGCGGAAACGACAGCACAGCCCGCCAGATCGTTAGGTTGTCCTTTTGCGGCCTTCATCGTACGTACACCAGCGCCCCCGCGCCCCTGAATCGGGTACTCTTCGAGGCTACTGCGTTTGCCTCGTGCATCCGGAGTAATAACCAGAAGATGCTGATCAGGCCGTACAACTCCGGCCCCCACGACGTAATCCTCATCGTCTTTCAGGCGTATGCCACGCATCCCCCCCGCGGTCAGGCCGGTTGGTCGAACATCCTCAACCCCGAAACGGATCGCCTGAGCCCGATGGGTCACGAGGACGACTTGCTCCCCATCGAAAACCACATGGACGTCAATCAGACGGTCATTTACCTCGATATTGAACACCGTGAAGTGCTCAACACGAACGCCAGGCAAATCCTCGATACGGAGGCGCTTGACCTCGCCATGACGTGTTGTCAGGAACAGGTAGCCTTCATCAAGGTGAGGTGGCACGCTTGCTACGGCGACAATATCATCGTCTTCTTGCAAATCGCACAGACGCCAATAGTGATCGCCATCATTCGGGTTAGTGGCCTGCGTGATCTGCGAAACCGGCACTGAAGCAGCCCGGCCATCAGGTGTGAATAAGTAGAGCACATCCGCCGTGGTGCTCCCGACGATGAACACGGGTGGGTCGGCCGCGTTTTTGCGAAACCGCGGCAGCTCGTCATCATATGTGCAGCTCAGCCGCCCCTCATTTGTCAGGGCAATATAGGTGTTTTCTGCGGGGACCAGCAGGTCACCCGCGCTGATATCGGAGGGCACATCATGGACAATCACCGTTGACCGGAAGTCCCCATAATCCTGACGGATCGTCTTGAGTTCACGTTTGATCTCCATGCGCATAAGCGCAGGACTGGCCAGCAGCTGACGCAGATCGTTGACCAACGCAACCAATTTGTCATGCTCTTCCTGGATTGACTGGCGTTCTAGCGCCGCCAGCCTGCGCAAACGCATATCCAGAATAGCCTGGGCCTGCTCTTCACTTAGGGAAAAGGCCTGGATAAGATTCTGTCGTGCGTCTGCGGGCGTATCCGAGCCACGGATGATCTCAATCGCACGGTCGATATCATCCAGCGCAGTGAGCAAGCCCGCCAGGATATGTACCCGCCGTTCGGCATTGGCGAGATCAAACTCGCTACGGCGCCGGATAATCTCAAGGCGATGTTCGATGTAGATGCGCAAAATCTGCTTAAGTGACAACATACGCGGCTCGCCATCGACCAGCGCAAGATTGATGACGCCAAACGTGGACTCCAGTGGCGTGTATTTAAAGAGATCGGCCATCACCGCCGCAGGGTCAGCGCCGCGCGTTAGCTCGATGACAATACGCAGCCCCTCTCGATCTGACTCATCGCGAAGGTGGGCCAGGCCCTCCAATTTGCCGCTCTGGTTGAGAGAAACGATGCGCTCGATGATCGTATTCTTGTTAATCTGATACGGGATCTCAGTCACAATGATGCGGACCCGCCCGCGGCCCAACTCCTCGATATGGGCCTTGGCCCGCATGATGAGCTTGCCGCGTCCGGTAGCATAGGCACTGACGAGCTGATTCTCGCCATTCTTGTCAAACGCATACACAAGGCCACCTGTAGGGAAGTCTGGGCCTTTGATAAAATGCATCAAATCATGAACACTGATTTCGTCGAGGTTCTCCCAGTTATCCAGGATATAAACGAGCGCATCGCACACCTCGTTCAGATTGTGGGGCGGGATATTGGTGCTCATGCCAACCGCAATACCCGACGAGCCATTGACTAACAGATTGGGGATGCTCGCAGGCAAAACCAGTGGTTCCTGCAGCGAACCATCAAAATTGTCAGTGAAATCGACGGTATTCTTGTCGATATCGTCCAACAGGCGGCTGCCAATATTGGCCATACGCGCCTCGGTATAGCGCATTGCCGCCGCGCTGTCGCCATCAATGCTGCCAAAATTTCCCTGGCCATCAACCAGCTCATAACGCATGGAGAAGCTTTGGGCCATACGTACCATGGCATCATAGACGGCCATATCGCCGTGTGGATGGTATTTGCCGAGAACTTCACCAACGATACGAGCGCTCTTGCGATAAGGGGCGTTGGCACCCGACCCCATATCATGCATTGCGTAGAGGATGCGACGGTGGACTGGCTTCAGGCCATCCCGTGCATCAGGTAGCGCACGCGAGACAATAACGCTCATTGCGTAATCAAGATATGACTCCCGCATCTCATCGTTGATATTGCGTTGGTGAATAACACCCGATTGCATAGTGACCTCAGACTTCCTTCTAGCATCTGCATGGGTTTGAAAACTGAAACACCATCCGACAGCCGAAGACTATACGGTAAAGCAAGCGAGTCTGTCAAATACCAGAACTAATGTTCTTATTCTAACGCAAGATAGCTGGCCAGCGCAAGATTGAAGTGAAAACTGGACTGGCTGTCACAAAGGATGTTGAGGATTTTGGGGCAAATTACCAATACAGTCAACCGTCTGTCACGGTATTGACCAATACGAAGCCCCGCATTTTGGTGCGGGGCTTCAGGGTATTGTCGCCGCTAGAGTAGCGAGTGGACACTATCGAGCGGAGATGCCACCGTCATCGTATTCAGCTTCGTCGACGAGTTCATCATCTTCTTCCTCATCATCATCTTCTTCCTCGATATCGTCGATGTCCTCCTCGTCGTAGTCGTAATCGTCCTCCTCGTCCTCTTCCTCGGCATCAAGCGCACCTTGATCGACAAGATCAATGGTGGGGGCAATAACATCGCGGTCCTTGTAGGTATGGAAACCCGTACCAGCCGGAATCAGCTTGCCGATGATGACGTTTTCTTTGAGCCCGAACAGACGATCGACTTTGCCTTCGATGGCAGCTCCAGCCAGGACGCGGATTGTATGCTGGAAGCTCGCCGCGCTGAGGAAGCTATCGGTACTGAGCGCAGCCTTGGTAATCCCCAGCAAAACTGGCACACCCGCAGCCGGCTCACGCCCCTCAGCGATCAGACGTTCATTCATGTCCAGCATCGCAAGTTTGTCGATGAGTTCACCCGGCAACATACCGCTGTCGCCACTCCGCGTGATCTG
Organism: Chloroflexota bacterium; assembly: GCA_010092845.1. Classification (GTDB taxonomy): domain Bacteria; phylum Chloroflexota; class Anaerolineae; order Aggregatilineales; family J027; genus J027. The sequence goes on along the minus strand of JAADYW010000028.1, from coordinate 9,321 downwards.
AACCTTGCCCAGCATCTTGCGGACAATGATCTCAAAATGCTTGTCGGCGATGTTCACGCCCTGGTTACGGTAGACCTGTTGCAACCCTTTCAGCAGATAGGTCTGGGTGGCGTCCTGGCCAAGAATACGTAGAATCCGGTGCGGATTCTTGGCACCCTCGGTGAGTTGTGTTCCGGGTTCAACAGTGATGCCGTCTTCAACACCGTCGCGCAACCGCGCACTGGATGGGATCTCATAGACGGCCTCTTCGACCTTCTCATAGCGCACGTAGATCTTGTGTCCTTCGATATAGACCTGTCCATCCATACGAGCGCGGATCTCGCCCTCGCCATCCACCTCAGCCGCCAATAGCTGGCCATCCTTAACAGGCTGTTCATCTTCAATCATGACGTCCCAGCCAATGGGGATATCATGCTCCTCATTGAAAACCTGGCTATTGATGACATGCGCGAGCCGCACTCCGCCCTCGCGATTGAGGCGCAGCACACCGCCGATATCGGTCATCACTGCTTCGCCCTTAGGATTCTTGCGGGCCTCAAAGAGCTCTTCTACACGTGGCAAACCCGTGGTGATGTCACCTGAAGCCTGCGCCACACCACCCTGATGGAAGGTTCGTAGCGTAAGCTGGGTACCCGGCTCACCGATGGACTGCGCAGCGACGATACCAACAGCCTCACCGATGCGGACGAGTTCCCCGCGGCCAAGATCCCGCCCATAGCAGTAGGCACAGATCCCGTGAATAAGCGAGCAGGTCATTGGGCTCCGGACATAGACGCGGTCCATATCCAGATGGGCCAGTTCGTCGGCGATGCGTTCGTCAATGATCTCATTGCGATCGACCACCAACTCACCTGTCTCAGGGTTTATGATAGGTCGGGCAGAGACACGGCCGACGATGCGCTCCTGGAAGCTCTGGCCAGCGATATCCGCAGCCGGGTTGTGCCGATTGTTCTCGTGCATCGGATTAAGGATCCAGATTCCCTGGTGGGTACCACAATCCGTACGGTTGACAATAACATCTTGCGCAACATCAACCAGGCGCCGCGTCATGTAGCCAGCGTCCGCAGTACGCAATGCCGTATCTGCCTGGCCTTTGCGAGCCCCATGCGTACTAATGAAGTACTCCAGAGCTGTAAGCCCCATCCGAAAATGACTGCGAATCGGCAAGTCGATAATGCGGCCCGAAGGGTCAGCCATCAACCCACGCATCCCCGCAATCTGTGTGATCGGGCCAAAGCCACCCTTCGTCGAACCAGAAATGGCCATGACCGCGATCGGACCGAATGGGTTCATCGTATTGCGGATAACATTCTGTAGACGATCCTTGGCGCCGTTCCAACTATCAATTGTGATCTGATAACGCTCTTCCTCAGTCAGCAGACCGCGCCGGAATTGACGCTCCGCATCATTAACCGTTTGCTCTGCTTCCTCGAGGATAGCTGACCGCTCTTCAGGAACCGTTACATCGAAAATCGACATCGTCGTCCCGGACATAGTGGCATAGTGGAAGCCAAGATTCTTGATGCTGTCCACAAAGTTCGTCGTATCTTCAGCGCCATAACCCTGGTAGATCTTGGCGACAAGCTTCGACAACTGCTTACGGGCGAAGGTTCCCTGGACAAAGCGGAGGCCTTCGGGCAAAGAGCGATTGAAGATCGCCCGCCCAACAGTGCAGATAACTGGCTTACCATCAGACGGCAGGTCTGGATCGTCCGCGTAACTGCCCAGCAAAATCGGGGTATGGAGGCCAACATAACCAAGCTGGTACAGGCTATCGACCTCATCAAGATTGGTGACCAACCGGCGCTCGTGCAGATTGGAGACAACCAACGGCAGATCGTGCTTCTCGATAAGCTCAATGGCTTCTACCGCATTGTACAGCGCAACATCAATGTCACCATCGATCAAGCCCTGGAATAGTAAGGTGGTTGCATCCTGGTCCTTGCGCGTCCGCCCGTTCTCATCTACTACGTCCACGTATTCAACGACCGTGTTGCCGCGGTCAACCTCTTTGGCGATCAAGTAACGCGCACTGGATGTGTTGCGCGCCACACCAACACGAATACCGGAATCGCGGACCTGTTCCCAGTACCGGTATTTCTCCTCGTCACCTGCCCGGCAAACCAACTCAGCGGTAGGATCCATCGTCAGATAATAGATACCCAGAACCATGTCTTTGTTCGGGCTGACAATGGGCGAGCCGTCGGCTGGCTTAAGCAGATTTCGGGTGCTGAGCATCAGCTCGCGGGCTTCGCGTACAGCTTTCTGACTCAGTGGCACATGCATAGCCATCTGGTCACCGTCAAAGTCCGCATTGAACGCCGAGCAGACCAGTGGATGTATCTGAATAGCCTTACCTTCAACCAACTGAGGCTCAAAGGCTTGAATACCCAACCGGTGCAATGTCGGGGCACGGTTCAGCAAGACGGGGCGATCCTTAATCACCTCTTCGAGCACTTCATAGACCTCGGGCCGCTCGCGCTCAATGATCCGCTTGGCGCCCTTAACATTGCTGGCATAGCCTTCTGCCACCAATCGACCAATGACAAAGGGACGGTACAGCTCCAGGGCCATTGTCTTGGGTAACCCGCATTCGTACAGCTTCAGATGCGGGCCAATAACGATCACACTACGGCCAGAATAGTCCACGCGCTTACCCAACAGGTTACGGCGGAAGCGCCCTTTCTTACCCTTGAGCATGTTGCTCAAAGATTTCAGCTCGCGACGGCCGCGACGGCTGAGTGCACGGCCGCGTTGGCTGTTGTCAATGAGGCTATCCACCGCCTCCTGAAGCATACGCTTCTCGTTACGGACAATAACATCCGGTGCGCCAAGCTCAAGAAGCCGCTTCAAGCGATTGTTTCGATTAATCACGCGGCGATACAGATCGTTCAGATCGCTCGTCGCAAAACGCCCACCGTCGAGCTGCACCATGGGGCGCAAATCAGGCGGGATAACCGGCAACACCGTCAAGATCATCCACTCAGGGCGGTTGTTGCTAGCACGTAAGGCCTCGACAACGCGAAGACGCTGGGTCGCCTTTTTGCGGCGCTGCTTGGAACGCGTCGTGCGAACCTCGTGCCAGAGTTCCTTACTGAGCCGGTCAAGGTCCATCGTCTTCAGGATTTCGTAGAAGGCCTCAGCCCCCATATCTGCCTTGAAGACCTGGCCATAGCGGGTCTTGAGATTGCGGTATTCTTGCTCCCCAAGGAACTGAATCGGCTCCAGGGCCTCGAGTTCGCGGCGGGCCTGGACGATTTTCTCGCGGATTTCTTCGAGGCGCTCATCGATGCCCTCGCGCACTTCCTCGATTTGCTGTGTCGCCGCATCATTGATGCGATCCGCCTCAGCATCAAGGCGCCCCAATTCCGCCTGCCGTTGCTCCTCGACATCGGCGACGATCTCATTGAGGCGTGCCGTTGCCGCCGCACTGATCAACTCGATGTGATTATAGGAAATCTCTTCACCAGCCCGGCCAATGATCGTCTGGGCAGCATCAAACATCAGATCAGTATCGAGAATAGCGCCGACATTGGCGTCGATACGGTTCTGAAGGGACTGACCTTCGGTGGTTACCGCTTCAGAGAGACGCTCTTGCTCAGCGTTAAAATGCTGATGGATCCGGTCAATTTCCGCTTGCAGTTCGCCCAGATGGCGATCACGTTCTGCAAGAATGGCTTGCTCGTGTTCGCTCAGCTCGGCGGTGAATGTTCCTTCGTGTCGCTGAAGTTCGTCCTCAAGACGCTGCAAAGCACGATTGCGCGCGTCCTCGTCGACGTATGTAATCACATACTGAGCGAAGTACAACACGCGATCGAGATCACGCCGATTCACGTCGAGCAGCAGGCCCAAATAACTTGGAACGCGCCGAGTGTACCAGACATGTGCTACCGGCGCGGCAAGCTCGATATGGCCCATTCGTTCACGGCGTACTGAGGCCCGCGTAACCTCGACCCCACACTTGTCGCAGACAATGCCCTTGTAGCGGATATTCTTATACTTACCACAATAACATTGCCAATCTTTGGTGGGGCCAAAGATAGCCTCGCAAAAGAGGCCGTCTTTTTCGGGCCGCAAGCGACGATAATTGATCGTTTCGGGCTTCGTGACCTCACCATAGGACCAAGACAGAATCTGCTCTGGTGAGGCCAAGCTAATGCGCAAGGCGCTAAAGTCTTTCGCCTCCAAGGGGTGCCCTCCTGTGCTCATCAGTTCATTTCGCTGTGTGGAAACAAAACGAGGTTATGGGACGATCGCCTGTGCATGGGGATACTACTACAATTGTCACCAACAGCGGCACAGCTCCATCCACCAACATAGATAGCAAAAGCAGCGCTAGAAACCACGGAGGTCTTGCGCCGCGTGTATGTTATAATAATTCTCTTCGAATAAACTCAAAAATCAGGTCAATATTTTAACAACTTCTGCCGCTGTGTCAAGCCCTATTTGCAGTGATTCTGATAGAATATGATCCTCGCCCACTGTTGCCTTGTACATCGCCCACCCCTCGACGCAAATTATCATATTGGCGCAGATGCTCATCCCGCGTACAATTCAGGGGTTGAAACCAGCGGCAACAGCCGAACGATTTCGAGAAGGCAAAACCGGCATGCGAATACGGCGAGACTTTTTGCGCTCGGTGGAAGCAGGTCTCATCGGGTTTTTCGTTATTCAGGCAGTCCGTTTCCTGTATGGTACCTTATACGCACACATCAGCAGCGCTGATCTGGTCCGTAGAGTGGCCGACGACGCGCACCTGGTGGCGCTACCCGGCTATATCGAACCGGCGACGGTTGAACGTGAACTTGTCGCCGTAGGGATTGCATTGCTGGCACCACTCTTAGCGCTCATCCTGGCCCGAACCATCTGGAGTATCCCGCTGGCGGTTGCGCTGGTGGTTGTCGGGCGCAGCATGGCTCTCCAGAACACCGAGGGGGCGCCTATCGCCGCCGCCCTCGTTGTTGGCGCGGGGCTACTGTATATCTCGTTGATCATTATCAGACGCCCCACACATTTCCCAGCGATATTCATCATTGGCATCTCACTAGATTTACTCATCCGGGCAGCCAACAACACCGCTGACCCGACCTGGGATCCTGACTATCAATGGGAATTCCTTGGCCTGGAGATGATGAACGACACGCTCTTTCTGATCATCACGGTAGGCATACTTCTGATAACCGGCTATACGACACTCAGCGAGCTGGAAGTCGAACGTGTTACCGAAACCGATCCCCCTGAAGGTGTCTTGACCGGGTGGGGGAGCCTGGCTCTAGGCAGTTTCATCTTCATTGAGCTCACGCTGCTAGGCTTAGCCAATGCGGTGGCCCACTGGGCCGATACTAGCTACGCCGCGACGGTCTCCTGGCTTATTCTCGCGACCACCCTACCTCTGGTGCCTGGTGTACGTGACCAGACACGCCGTTTTCTAGGCGCTTTTGACGGTGCCTGGCGCGGGTGGCTCTGGGCTTTGTTACTGGGGCTGTTCCTGGTCCTGGGCCGGCAGTTCAGCGGGCCAGTAGCGCTCCTCATGCTCGTCTTGGCCCAATTCGTCACCATCCTGACAATCTGGTGGGTGGTCAAACTGCGCGATCCTGTCAACGACACCAGCTTGCCCAATCCTACAGCAGTCCTGATGCTTGTATCACTAGCGGTGTTTGGCGTGCTCACAACGGGTGACTACTTCACCTACGATTACGCCTTTGTCCGCGATCTCGATGAACCATTTGCCGTTTTTGAGGAAATGCTGCGCGCTCTGCGGGGGGTAGGGCTGGAACTGTTCCTGGTAGCGGCCATTCTGGCCTGCCTCCCCATCGTCCTCGAACGGCGCGTCATTCCGTGGCGCGGAGGCCGCCGCGTTGAGACGTACCTGACGGGTCTCCTCGTTCTCGGGGTGTCGCTGTCGAGTCTGGGGCTGGCGGATGCCCCGCCGCGACGCGCTCCGCGTGATATTGGTTGCCTACGTATCGCGACGCTCAACATCCACAGCGGTTATACGCTCCTCTTTGAGCCAAATCTTGACCTTGTTGCCGAGGCGATCGCACGCAACGGCGCCGATATTGTGCTTTTGCAGGAAGTTGATGCGGGGCGGATGTCGAGTTTTGGTGTTGATCAAGCGGAGTGGCTCGCACGCGACTTGCATATGGAAGCCCACTTCTTTCCCTTGAATGAAGCCCTGCAAGGTCTGGCCGTGCTGAGTCGCGTGCCGATTCAGTCCGTTGACGGCGAGAAATTCGATGGAGAGGGGCCGCAAGCGGGTATGATGCACGTTCAGCTAAGTGTCGATGAAGACCCGTTTCACATCTACAACGTATGGATCAGCTATCAAACCACTGATGAAGCGGGACAGCCTTTACCACTTGAGGCCCAAGACCAGACCCAGCAAACCCGCCAATTGGAGCAGATCATCGTGCGCAATCACGCCCCGGATTTCGATGAGCGCATTGTCCTGGGCGGCACTTTCAATTACGATCGCGATACAGACCTGTACCGGTTCTGGGATGAAGAGACAACGTTCATCGACCCCTTCCAGAACCTGGCGCTCGAACGCACCTATACCCTGGAACTGGTTGACAATTCCAGAGCGCGCTTCGACTATATCTGGCTCATGAACCTCATACCAAGTGGGGTTGGGATTGACCTTGACTATGTCGTCTCGGATCACCGGCTGGCAGTAACGCTCGTCAACCGAACGCCTGCCCAGGAGTGCAACCGATGAGTCTAGCCACTTGTCAACGCGGTGACGTGTGCGATAGGGAGCACCCCTGCGCGGACGTCTGATAATGCTCTCCTCGCGGCATCCTGCTCGGCTAGCTGTTTGCGATGGCTGCTACCCCAGGCAACAGGTATGTCATTGAGCGTCAACTCGACGGTGAAGACACGGTCGTTCTCATCACCGGTGGCCGCGACCAGACGGTAAATTGGCGTAATGGTGAACATGGCCTGGCTCCATTCCTGGAACAGGCTCTTAGGATCTTTGTCCTTTTGAGATGCCAGGATGTCTTCTATGGCCTCCTCAAAAAAGGGCTGGATGAAGCGGTGCACGGTTTCGAGGCCGCCATCGAGGTAGAGCGCCCCAATAAGTGCTTCAAAAGAATCACATAATATGGAGGCGCGTTCCCGTCCGCCGGTATCCTCTTCGCCGCGGGCCATGCGTAGGACCGATCCCAGTTCCAGACGCCGGGCAAATCCGGCCAGCGTCTCGGTGCGGACCATCCATCCCCGCATGCGAGTCAGATTACCTTCCAGATAATCAGGAAAACGTTGGAACAATAGCGTGCTGGCCAAGAGCTCCAGGACGGCATCTCCCAAGAACTCCAGTCGTTCATTGTGGCCAATCGAATACTCGGGGTTCTCATTTAGAAACGACCGATGTGTGACTGCACGTTCCAGGAGCGTACGATCTGCGAACTGGTATTGCAAATGGTGCTCAATCGTATCGAAGTCACTCATCGATCATCTCGCCTGCAAGTCTGCTAGCACCGGATTTCGCTACATCAGTGGCGTGGTAAGTGGACTGAGGAGGGAAATAGCGCCCTCCCCTCTCGCCCGTTCACACCCATAGATCGATTGTCGTTAGTCCTCGAGATTCCCTGGTGGGAAGAGCACACTGCCGCTCGCCGCACCCACGTCGCAGACCTGCCAATCGTCACCATCTTCAACAACCGTAACGACGAACAGCGGCGCGTCATCGCGTGAATGCTGCTTAAATTCCACGTCGCGGTCGTCGTTGACAAAACGCAGGCGCACGCGGCCATAGGCCTCGACTAGCTTCCCGTTCTCGATATCTTCATCACTCTCATGGAATTGAAGATCGAAATCGAATTCCACCTCATCCAGGTCTGATAGCACACCTTCCAAGTCGTCAGGCATTACAAGCTCTTCATGATGCCTTTCGCAGAGGGCCTCCTTGGCAGCGTCTTCGTCTTCGTTCTCATAAGCATCAAAGAACGCCTCGGCCGCACCCTCGGGCGTACCCAGGTCAGCACTATCACAGGCCGTTAACAGAGCAGGAACGAGGAGTACCGCCAGCGCCACCCAAGTCAATTTAACCGATTTCAAGAGTCTGTACCTCCAACTAAATCCTCTAAAAAAGGGCCTGGTAAAAAGGGCGGGGTCTATTATACACATAAGGACCGCGAGAAAAGCAAGGATAATTCCTGATCTACAGCAAGAACCAGAACCCTCATATGGCGAGAGAGTCCTGGATACCCGCACTTGACCTGCTTTAACTACCTGTCGGCTTATGATGATTCCTCTAAGGCGAAGCCAATTTTGATAGTAACTTGCCACTGGGCGACCTGGCCATCGTTAATGGCCCCTCGTGTCTCCACGACCTGAAACCAGCGCATATTGTGAACAGTCTGGCTAGCCCGGTCAATCGCAGTCTTGATTGCATCTTCAAGAGTCGTTGTTGAGGTTCCCGTGATTTCAATTGTTTTATAAACCCGATCTGTCATCTTCTGTCACAGGCGTTTTGAGCGCCCTTGTCCCTTTCTATCCAGGTTGGCGTTGGAAAAACGATGCTTACTATTATAGCGATCCTTAGCAAGCTCGAGGTTTGCAGGTCGATTCCGAATCCTGTACAATTCCGAACAGCAACTATAGATAACTTGTTCTAAATAGGAACAGCACTCGAATGCTGATACGTGTATTTCGTGTAACCGATAAATTCAGTAATGCCGGTCTCAAATTCGCCGTTTGGTTAGCAGGCGGACTGCTAGAACAAGTTACCTACCTTAAGGAATCGATCGCCAGCCTGCTCGAAGCGCTCTGGGCGGCGATTACCGCGCTCTCCGGCGGCCTCGTTAAAAGCACGCAACGGCTGTCCAAAGAGGCCTCCGACAAAGCAGCCAAAGTCTATCAGGTCACTGACGAGCGCCGACGCGCGATGGCCCAGCGTGCAGCGATGATCGCCGCGCGCGCTGAGCCAGGACCCCCTGTCCACGCGCAGGAGACAGTTGTCGAAGACCCACTAATGACCCAGAATCGCATGCTCAGCGCCTTCACCGTGCTACTGATGGTGGCGTTAATTGCGATATTGTTATGGGCAACCGGCCGCGATGGCGATAATGGCAACAGTGGTTTCGCGGGGGCGCTGCCCCAGAACACCGCCAACGCAACTCTCGACCGCCTTCCCTCACCCAATCCATCCACCACCCCAGCACCGGTGGTATTCGCGAACTGGCAGGGAACACTCGTATTTTCGGTACGCGACGCTGGACAGGAAGACCTTTTCGTCCTGCAACGGGGCGACGTTAGCCCGCGACGGATCACGAATGACCCGGCAGATGACCGTGACCCCGCCTGGAGCCCGGATGG
>JAADYW010000202.1 GCA_010092845.1 Chloroflexota bacterium | reverse complement strand
TGTATTTGTGACCGTGGATGTCACGGAAACAGACATCGTCGGCGTTGTCGTTGCAGTTGGGCTGGCACTTGCTTGCTGCGGTGAAGGTGAGACTTCTGTTTCGGTCGGCTGCGCTGTGGGGGTGCCGCTGTCAGTTGAACCGCCAGCCCCATTGCTGGCATCGGGCGTTACTGTTGCTTCCGTGCCCTCGGCGGCAACAGCGGTATTGTCGTTGCCTGAACTCTCCCCATCATCGCCGTTATCAGAATCCATTGTGCTAAAGATGATCGCACCGACGATGGCCATCAGGATGAAGACTGCGGCGACAGCGCCAATCGTGATCAAGCCGCGGCCGCGGCTGCCCGATGCGCTGGCTGGCGTCGGCAGGGGTTGGGCACCGGCGCCGGTGGATTGGACCGGGGGAGGCTGACCGGCTGCCGACTCAAGCATCTGGTAGGTTGGCAGGCTCTCTTTTCCCGAAGGAGTCTGAGCAGGTTGCTGGGTCGGTGGTTCACCTTCGCGGTCCGTCGTGAGTTCAGGGCGCACGATCGAAACCGGGCGCAACGTTAGTGGCGTCAGATCCCCGCGAACATCGGTCTCTTGCTGCTTAATGGTATCCGTCAGCTTAGCTGCCATCTCTCCGGCAGTTTGATAGCGTTCTTCGGGGTTTTTGGCGGTGGCTTTGATGATTACCTGATCGATAGCTGGCAACAAGCCCTGGATAATCTCGCTGGGGCGGGGGGTTTCTTTGTGAAGATGGGCATACATAAGCTGGTGGGGCGTCGGGGCCTCGAAAGGCACCTGACCTGTTACCATCTCATAGAGTATGACTCCCAGGCTATAGATGTCTGTTCGGTGGTCAACCTTCTCCAGTTTCCACTGCTCGGGCGCCATGTACGCAGGCGTTCCCATCAAGGTGTTGGTGGCGGTGATTTGCGTGCCACTGAGGATCTTAGCGATGCCGAAGTCCATGAGATAAGCGTTGCCAAACTTGTCCAGAAGTACGTTGTTCGGCTTGAGATCGCGATGGACGATGCCCTCGTTATGAGCGTAGTCGAGAGCACTGGCGATCTGGTTGATCAGGCGGTCAATATCGGGCAAGGGTACAGCCTTGCCCTGAATCCGCTGGTCGAGACTGCCGCCTTCCATCAGGCGGACAACGAGATATAGATAATCCTCGTGTTGGCCATAGTCGTAGATGGGCAGGATATTCGGGTGCGCTTCCAGTGTGGCAATTAAGGCGGCCTCGCGCTTGAAACGTTCCACGAGGCCAGCCTGTCCGCTGGCGCTAACAGCCATGATTTTTACCGCAACGTCACGATTGAGGGTACCTTGCCGGGCGCGGTAGACAACCGCCATTCCGCCCCGGCCGATGACCTCGCGAATCTCGTATTGACCAAAACGCTGTCCAGCAAAGTTCGGATACATATACAGCCTGCCTGCTCATTCCACTATACGGCCACGCAATAGTATATCGGTTTTGGGCGCGGCAATCCTAGATGAGTGTTTCTAGCGTAGAAAAATAGTTGCTGTTCCAGTGGCCTGGGCTGCCGTCGTGGCAATCTGGCGGCTCTGGCGCTCTTTGGTATGGGGCTATTCCTTCAAGTTGATCTGCTGTCTGTGGAGTTGGCCAGCACGGATGAATTCGATCACTACGGTCCTGCCAGCACGCTCACCAGTTAGTACTGTAAATAAATCGTCCTGGTTGCGCAAGGGTTCGTTATCGATGCGGGTGAGCGTATCACCCAACATCAAGTTGGCCCGTTCGGCGACGCTGCCAGGCTCAACTTCGGCAACCAACAACCCATGAGTATGATCGACTTTGCGGGCTAGATTAGATGGCAGACGCACAGGGTAAGTCTGAACACCCAGATAGGTCTGGGGTTGCTGGCTGGAGGACAGGATGGACTGCAACCCATAAGTATCTATAGCCTGGCGTGGAGCACTCTCCAGCTCATGCAGGATATCATCGAGGCTCCAGGACTCAAAGCGGCGGGCAGCGCTGGGCACATCTTTTTTGATGACGTCAGCAAAATCCTCGACTTTGGGCACCGCATACATGCGGCGTTGAGGACGATCGAGCGCAATTAGAATGCTTCCCAGGACGTCGGGTCGGGTGTCGCTGGTGTTGTCCGTTGGATCAATGTCTTCCAGACCTGCCCGGAGTCGTGTTGCATTGCTGCGAGTATCACGCTGCTGATGTTGAATCGCCTTCGACAAAGCCTCGGCGAATTCCCGCGCGGTCGCGTACCGCTCTGCCGGGTCTTTCGCCAGTGCCTGCAATACTACCGTATCGAGCTGCGCTGAAAGGCCGGGGGCAACCTCGCCCGGTGGGCTCGGTTCTTCGTGTAGATGGGCATACATTAGATGATACGGCGTCTCGCCTCTAAAGGGCATCTGGCCGGTGACCATTTCGTATGTCATCACCCCGAGGCTATAAATATCACTGCGGTGATCGACTTGCTCCAGTTTCCATTGCTCCGGTGCCATGTAGGCAGGCGTACCCATCATGGTGCTCATCGTGGTCGACTGTGCCTCGGAGACTATCTTGGCAATGCCGAAATCCATGAGATAGGCGTTGCCGAAACGATCCAGCAATACGTTGCTGGGCTTCAGATCGCGATGCACAATCCCGTTCTCATGAGCATAGTCCAGTGCCTGCGCTACCTGGCCCATCAGCCGATCCAGGTCTTCAAGCGCGACCTGTTTGCCCCGCATCAGCTTCTCGAGAGTGCCGCCTTCCATGAGCCGCAGGACTAAGTACAAGAATTGATCATGTTCGCCATAGTCGTAGATCGGCAGGATACATGGATGCTCCAGCCGGGCAAACAAATCCGCCTCCTGCTTAAAACGAATCTGGAACTCTTCTTGATCGGAGAGGGTGGGGGACATAATCTTGATGGCGACATCGCGTTCGATATTGAGCTGCTTGGCACGATAGACGCGCGCCATGCCCCCGGTGCCGATCTGGCTAAGAATCTGGTAGTGGCTGAAACGCTCTGGGATTGCGTGTTCGTTGGTCATTGCCGTTGCCTTCGCGTCGCGGTGGTTGCATTGCTTGACAGTGTACCAGCATAGGTTTTCCGTTGCCATTGATTAAATACCGCTATCGAGCCCTGAGGGTCTGGTGCTGCTAGGTGCGTTTTTTTAGTCTGTGCTACACTCCTAAAACATAGGTGCAAGCTCGCCGGCTTGATCAGGAAGCGAAGTAGTTAATATACAGTGCTGAAGCAGATTTTTCGTGAGTACGAGCTTGAGACGATACTGCGTCCGCTCTTTGCAGCAGCAGGCGCCACGACCACCTGGTGGATCATCGCTCATGATGAGGAAGTTGTCCTACGGTCGGGTAGCCAGGCCGCGCCACCTCTTGTCGAGGGGGTGCGCTGGCCGCTGAAGACTGACCAGGGCGAGGGCGTGCTTATTGCAGCCAAGGACACACCGGGTATTCAGCTTGTTGGTGAAGCGATTGCCCATCTCCTGACGACGCTCTCGCAGAGCGAAACCCAGCGCAAAGCAGATGAGGATGAACGGCTCGCTGCACAATTGGAAGGCCGCCTCCACTTCCGTGTCAGTCGCCTATTTGGTAATGTCCGTACGTCTGGGGAGTTGTCAGAGCTGTTGCTCCGAGAGATGCTAGACCAGGTCGGTGGAGCTGGCGCTGTGGCTTATATCCGGGAGACGGATGATGTTTGCCGGCTGGCAGGCGTTAGTGGGCAGACACCGTATGGACGACGTCCTCCCAAGGAGTTGCGTGGTGGGATTCTACGGCCAGTCGCCGAAAGCGGACAGATTCTCTGGCTCCATACGCTGGCAAACAGCACTACCGCTACGCTGGTCGAGAAACGTGCCCACAACATCTTGGCATTAGGGCTGCAGTTTGAAGAACGAAGTCTTGGGGTAGTGGCCCTCTTCAATCACGCCGAGGGCTTCACTTCCCGTGCGGTCCGCTTGCTGCGTATTGTCGCCCATCACGCAGCGATTGCTGTTCATCACACAAACCGTTTACAGCGGGCCCAACATCCCCATGAACCGGCAGATGCTGTTGTTGCCGGCGGCGAGGCGGATTGGCAGGATGTCTACGATCATCCTGACCGGGAGTGGCATGACCGCGGCGATTAGCGCTCAGTCCGCCGACCACAGCCAGATATCCTGGAACTGACAGTAGGCCCGCCCTGGCTCACGAATTACCAGGTGGGAGGCGATGGATCCGGCGGCCGTAGCCACCGGCATGCTCGCTTCCAACCGGCCATTGATAAACAGGTGTGCCGTATCACCCATGGCGACAATCACAAAGCGATTAGTGCTCCCCACCCCGGGTAGAAGCGATGGGCTAAAGCGGGCAATCTGGGTTTCGGTAGGTACACCGCCCTGATACTGGTAGAAATAGATGCCCTGTTGTGGGGTAAACAGCATCGTGGCAAAATCGCTGGCGCTTAACTGGCGAAACAGAACGCCGCAGGCCGTTTCGGGTGGGCCTTGCAGCACCGAAGCTGTGAAGCCCAGAACAATATCCTGGAAAGGCCGCTGGATGAGCGTCAGGCTCCAGTAACCAGCCACATCATTAAGGATGAAGCCCTCAGATATCTCGCCCTGGATGCCGGTGCCAGGTCGGCTGATATACCCCAGGGTCCGCAATTCGCCGATGGTTTCTTCTGATGTTTCGCCGTAGAGACGGCCACTCGGTGGCGTGGGGCCAACCGCCCCACTATCGAGCGGGGACTCGGCGTAGAAAGGTGTCGTGATGTAGAGCGGTGACAAGCTGAATGGTGGGTTATTGCCTGGTGGGGCATCAGAGCCATCAATATCTACCCCCGGAGGCGCGCCTTGATTGCCTGCGATTTGCAGGCTAACGGTGGCCATCAAGTCCTCCTGGGCGTCAATGGTAGCGGCAATTTCTGTGGGGATTTGAACGCTAACTATAGGCTGCTGGTTCAGAATAGCTGTCAATGTACCAAGATTATAGTGGAGACTCAGCCTTGCATCAGGTGCCGCAGCGAGACCACGTAAGGCCTCAGCACGGCCTTGCTGCCGTGCGATCCTGTTTCCCTCGGCGTCGGTGAGGCTTAGGGCCCACGTCCCCATTTGATTATGCCAGAAGCGCCATTTGAAGGTGTCATTATTGAATTCCCAGCTTAGTTCGTAGTCTTCGTGACCAGGACCCTGAAACCCGCTGGTCACGAAGAATCCATTTGCTGGCAGACTGCCCAGCTCTTGCGCGGCCCAGCCGCTACGTGGATCCGGCGTCAGGTTCTGATCCTGAGCAGATGCTGCTGGCCAGTTGGCATAGCCCCGGAGCAGGGTCAGGATATAGGTCCCTGCAGTTGGCCCGCGTTGCAGCCCTTCACGATAGACGCGGACTCGATAGAGTCCGGTGTCATTGAGCCACACCCCCTCAATACGGGCGTCGGTGGTACCGAAGCTGGCGTTGTCGTTCGCGGCTAGAAGATCTCCCGATGGGCCATACAGCTCCAGTACCGGATCAAGATCACCACTGGTGGTCTGAGCCACCAGTGAGATCATCTGGCCTGGCGCGCCAGGGAATTGCCACTCATCTGCCAGCCCCGGGCTGGGTGCCAACTCCCCAGATACTGCCTGGAAAGGCGCCAATTGCCCGGTGGATGATTGTGCGTTGGACGGCAGCGGGGCTGCAGCTCCCATCGACAACGTCGCGACAGCCGTCGTCACTGCGCAGAACAGGCCAAGTCGTTGCCAGGCTCTTTGTGCCAATTTCATTAACTGGTTTATTTCCTTGCTCCGTCAATCGGGTATAGCGTTGCTTTGTTCTCAGCAGTATTATTATAACTGAACATCGTTGCTTAGTCTTTTGTATGCAAAATGAGGCAAAGTATGCAAGTAAACGCCATCGTCTTGATCAATGTGGAACGAGGCGCCGTGAACCAGGTTGCTCAGCATATCATCGATATTGAAGGTGTCACGGATGTCTTCTCGATTGCCGGGCGTTACGATCTGGCGGCTATCCTGCGCACGAACTCCAATGAGAGAATCGCTGATATTGTAACCGAGGCCATTATGGGAGTAGAGGGCATCACCCATACCGAGACCCTCATCGCCTTCAAGGCCTACGCCAAGTCTGATGTCGATGCTGCATTTAGCATTGGTAACGAAGAGATCCTGAGCGAATAGGGCGACAACAACGATGCGTATTCTCTATCTTGAAGATGATCAGGACAATCTGGCACTGATCGGCCGTGTCGCTCATATGCATGGTGATGAGCTTGTCACAGTTGAAACTCCGGATGATGCCCTGGCGGAGCTTCAGATCGACCCCTTCGATCTGATTATTGTTGACATCGCCTTGGGGCCAGATGTCATGGACGGGCTTGAGTTTGCGGCCTATCTGCGTGACAATGGCCTGCAAACGCCGATCATCGCGATAACCGCGTATGATTTCGACGAGTATCGACATCGAAGCGCCGAAATTGGAACTCAGTACCATATCGTCAAGCCAGTCGCGATTGAAGACCTGGTCGCTGTGTTGGATGAATTTCGCGTCTAGCCTGCGCCTACGGGTTATTCCCCTGCGACAAGTGGTGATTTCCCCATCTTGCCAATTGTGTTTGGCCCGGCTCCGATAGCCTGATTGCTCTAGGCCATCACTGGTGCCGTAGAGTCAGCATTTGGTAGCCGCATGGTGTACATAGGATTAGGCTCTGCTATAATGGCGCGTCGATTCTTGATGGAGAAACGGGTTTTCTTCGCTATGAAAAAATGGCTAACCCTGGCTCTCGGGCCAGCTATCAGTGTTGCCATCATCTATGTTTTGATCGGCGATGACCTGGGGGCAGTACACGATGAGCTAACCCAAGCGCGCTATGTCTACCTGCTGCCGGCAGGGGGATTGCTGGTTGCCGGTCTTCTGACACGGGCCATGCGCTGGCATGTCCTGACGGACCAGCGGCTGAGTATCTGGCATAGCTTTCACATCTTGAACGTTGGCTACTTCCTGAGCAGTCTGGTTCCCTTGCGTCTGGGCGATGTCGCGCGCGCTTATATGACAACCCGACTCGAGCCCCCAGTTGCGGCTTTTACGGCGATCAGTACGATTGTCATCGAGCGCCTCCTTGATCTGCTGGCGTTGATTGCGATGATTGGGTTGATGTTATTGCTACTGGATGTGCCTAGCGAAGTGACCTCGGCTGGCGCCGTGGTCTCGATGATGGCGCTGTTGGCGAGTTTAGCGCTGGCGGCGCTCGCCCTGAAGCCGGCCTGGGCGCTCACCGTCCTACGTTGGATGCTTCAGCGCTTCCCACTTCTCGAGCGCTTTGATCATCAGGCCCGGTTACAGCATTTCATTGAAGGTGTCCAGCCTATGGGCCAGCCGAGAATTGCTGTAGGGGCATTGTTGTGGACAGTTGTTTCCTGGGCGTTTTCGTTGGCCGCTGGCTACATTATACTGTTCATGCTATTCGACAGCCCCACATTGGCGGCAACAGTCTCTCTGATCGTTCTGGCGACACTCTCGGTGGCATTACCTGCGGTCCCCGGTAACCTCGGCCCGTTTGAAGGCGCGGTGGTTGGCGGGCTGTGGATTGGCGGCATGGTCGCTTCTGCCTCACCACCAGAAAACGCCCCGGCGGTGGCGCTTGGGGTCGTGTTGCATGCCCTGACACTTGCCATATATATTACGCTTGGACTGGTTGGCCTGGTGGTTGAACACGCATCGGTGCGTCAAATTACCCACGGGGCCAAGTCGTTTGCCGAAGAGTCGTCAACTGAGGCCTCAGCTCAGCCACGTTCAATTGCACAGGAAAGTGTTTCGTAAACTGTGAACGCTAAAGACACGTCTCCGCAACCCTTGCGTCTGCTTATCGCGCTTCAATACTACTTGCCCCACCGCACCGGCTATTCGCTTTATGTGCAGCGCGTGGCCGAAGGTCTCGTCGCGCTGGGGCACCAGGTTACCGTTTTGACGGCTCGGCACCGGATTGATCTGCCACGCGATGAAGTGATTAACGGTGTGCGTATTGTCCGCTTGTGGGCGCCTATCCGCGTGAGCCGCGGGATGGTCGCGCCAGCCTATCCCTGGTCGATGTGGGGGTTGCTCCGTCAACATGATGCAGTGTGGTTGCATCTTCCCATGCTGGAAACGGCGCTCACGGCCGTTTTGGCCCGGTTAACAGGGCGTGGCCTGGTGGCAACGCATCACGGCGACCTCGTGTTGCCGGCGGGGGCTTTCAACCGCTTCATCGAGTGGTTTGTGTTCCGCCTCTATGCCTATATGGCGCGCTATGCACACCGGGTCATCGGCTATAGTCATGACTATGCCAACCATAGTTACTACTTGAAGCCCTTCCGCGATAAAGTATCGATCATTTATCCGCCGATCCAGATCCCTGACCCTGAGCCAGAGCGGGTCGCTGAATTGCGGGCGCGCTGGCAACATGAAGACGGACCCATCATCGGCTACGCAGGTCGCTTTGTCGCGGAAAAACGCCCAGATCTACTGATCCGTTCGCTCGAGAAGATTAACGAGCGTTATCCTAACGCGCGCATCGTCTTCGCCGGGGAGTACGACATCCAGTACGAGGATACCTGGGAGAAAAACCAACCGTTAGTGCAGCGCTTCAACGAGCAATTGATCTTCCTGGGGCTGATCAGCAGCGCGCAGGCCATGGCCAATTTCTACGCTGCGTGCGATGTATTGGTATTGCCTAGCGATACGGAGTGTTTCGCGCTGGTGCAGGTTGAGGCGATGCTATGCGGAACCCCGGTCGTGATGACCGACACCCCCGGCGGACGTGTGCCCGTTCGTGAGACAGGCATGGGCAAGATTGTGCCGCGTGGCGACTGGCAGGCGATCGGGCAGGCGGTTATCGATGTCTTGCAAACCCCGGAGGACTACCATCGCTCTGCTGAGGAAATCGGCCAGATCTTCAGTTTTGATCAGACAGTTCAGCGCTACGAAAAACACTTCCGCGCGGCAGCGGTTGCATCACGGCATTGGAGAGGGCCACATGGCAGCCGTTGATGAAACGACCATCGCTCACCTGACGCGCAATGAAGCCGATATGGCTTTCAAACGACGTGTGCGCACGATATTCGAGTGGATCCCTCCACCAGACGACACCGAGGCGGTGATCCTGGACGGTGGCTGCGGGCGTGGCTTCTACCTCAACTATTACCGCTATGTGAGCAATGTCAAGTTGGTTGGCCTGGAATTGGATGCACCCATTGCTCACAAGGCATATGCCAATGTTGGGCATCTTCCCGATGTGACGATCGTCCGTGGCAATTTGTACCACCTGCCGTTCCCGGATGGTTTTTTCCATGGCGTGATCCTGAGCGAAATCCTGGAGCATGTCGATGATGATGATCAGGCCCTGCGCGAGGTATACCGGGTCCTGAAGCCAGGTGGTGTAGTGGCGATCACGGTTCCCAATGCCAACTATCCTTTCTTGTGGGATCCAATCAACAAAGCGCTGGAAACGCTATTCAATCGCAAGATTCGCTCTGGGCCATTGGCCGGCATATGGGCCAATCATGTCCGCTTGTATACTTGGCCGGACCTCCGGATGCCGGTTACCAGGGCTGGATTGGTGATCGAAGCCGAACGCGCATTTACCCATTGGAGTTTTCCGTTTATCCATAACCTGGTCTATGGCCTGGGTAAACCCCTGCTGGAAGGCGGTTTCCTGCCTGCGAAGATGGCAAATGCCGCGGATCGTACTACGTTTGATAAGAACTCGGGCAGCTTGCTGAATCCGATCAATCTGGGGCTGGCGATTCTGAATCTGTTCGATAAGCCCAATCGAATGGATGAACCCCTTGACCGGAGTACGGTAAACTTGTGTGTCAAAGCTCGTAAACCTGCTACTTAGAGTCTGGCTGTATGAACGAATATCCGTCGGATGCATTTGAAGAAGAACCCTTCAGGGACGAGTCGTCGACCTTTGAAGGGGACATAGGAGCTGATGAGTCTGCTGCCAACCAACATAGCGCTGCAGAGCGTGACTTCGTATTCGAAGACTTGACACTCGCGCAGGCAGTGGGGCTATTGATCTACCGGCCCGGGCGCGTATCGCGGGAGCTGTTCCGAATCATCATCAATGCCGACCGCGAACTTGAGCCATTCGGAGATGACAAGACCAAATCACAGGGTGGATCGGATTGGGATGAGGATACGACCCCTGACGCAGAGTACGACGGCAGAGGCGTATACCAGCGAACAACTGTAACGGGCGATGCCACCTATGACAATAGCTGGGGCGCTGGACGCGCGCTGAGCGCCGCTTTCGCCCGCTACATACGGTTCGATCGTGAGAAGGCTGGCCTGGCGCTGCTATTGCTGTTTGCGATCATATTTGCACTGGTTGGGGCCAATATCCTTCGTGATGCTGCGCTTGACCCCGTCAAGCGCGAGCAGAACAACCTGGATGGGAGTGAGTTCTGGCTGGTGTTGGCCGGGCTGACGTTTGTCTCCTATATGTACATTCGCTCACGCGAATGGTGGTCCCGTCAGATGGAACGGCTGCTGGGCGACCCGTCCGGTGATGTACTCGATACGTCTCCGGGTGAACAGGATGTCACGGCGGAGACAAGCGCCCCCGCTACGCAGCGGGGTGGTTTCTCGTTGACAACGCGATCCGTCTTTGCCTGGGCGGAAAACCACTCGATGAATCTGTTTCTGGTGCCGGTGGCGCTATTGCTCTCCTGGCTAGCGTATGACCGCAATGTCAGGACGGATGTCAGCGGCGAAGTCGCAGGCATTGAACTCACCACGGCCGGTGTTTTCGCGTGGTTCATCGCGATTGCGCTATGGGGAATCATCTTCGCGCTAGATCTCAACCAGCTTTATCGCCGCTTGTTCATTGAACGGCAATCTGTAGACGCAGCGCTGGAGATCCAGATGCCACGCTTCCGATGGCGCTGGACATACCTGGCTCTGCTGGCAGTCATGCTGGTGGCCTTCTATTTTCGGACCGACAGCTTCTCTGAGGTGCCACCAGAGATGACCAGTGATCATATCGAGAAACTTATTGATGCGGTTAAGGTCGATAACGGAAACTACGCGGTTTTCTTCCCCAATAATGGTGGACGCGAAGCCTTCCAGATGTACGTCGTGGCGGCGATCGCTGATTGGATGGGGGTGGGTTTCAATTTCGACGCCCTCAAATACGCAACAATTATCGAAGGACTGCTGACGGTCTTCTTGTCGTATTGGGTCGCTAAAGAGGTCGTTGGTCGCGAGACAGAGGAAGACGATCGATTGGGGGATTGGGTTGGGCTGTCAATGGCGGCTCTTATGGCGATCAGTTCCTGGCACACCTTGCTCTCACGCCTGGGTTTGCGGATTGTTCTGACGCCGCTGACGGTTTTGCTGGTTGTTTATTTTCTGGTGCGGGCCATACGTTACAACCGGCGCGCCGATTTCATCTGGTTAGGGCTGGTGCTCGGTGCAGGAACTTATTTCTACCAGGCGAACCGCATGCTACCGATTGTGGTCGTCATCGGGATTGGCCTGGCCATTGTGTTCAAGACACGCTGGCGCCCCTATCCCGTGTGGCGTTATAGCACTCATCTCCTGATGACAGGGGTGATTGCCATCGTCGTCTATCTGCCAATGTATCGCTACTCGCAAGAGTTTCCCCGCGAGTTCTGGAATCGTACCTATGGACGCATGTTCGGCGACAAGGTCGATACGAACTGTCCAGATGACCCAGGCGAATTCTGCCCTCCCTCGATTCCCGAAGTCCTCGATCTACTGACCGAGTCAGGCTACGGTCCTGATACGGATATGACAGGCTATGAAGCCATTCGCGCGAACTATTGGGATGCCTTTACCAGCTACATATGGGAAGGTGATGGCCAGTGGATTACGAACGGGGGCGGTTACCCGGCGCTCGATTCCCGCACTGCAGCACTCTATCTGCTGGGTCTGCTGGGATGGTTGCTCTTATTGGCGAAACGGCGTGACATTGCACTGGCTGTGATTCCCGTGGGCTTATTGGTCATGATCCTCCCCAGTGCACTGGCGATTGCCCCTTATCTGGACGAGAATCCATCCTTCACCCGTATCAGTGGGACCCTGGTATTCGTCTTCTTGATGGCAGCGTTTCCACTTGGCATGCTGGCGCGGCAAATCGTTGAGGCTGGTTATGGGCAGCGGGCGTATTTTGGCATTGCAACCCTGATGGTTGCATTCTTTGTATATGATGCTGCGCGTCCCAACTATGATGCCTATTTTGAGACCTACCAGGAAGGATATGCCTATACCTGGCGTCCGTATCGCCAGATTGCGGCGCCGCTCAAGGACTTTGCTGAGGGGCGGGGCAGTTTCGGCAATGCCTTCTATGTGCACCGGGTGCACTGGCTGGACCACCGCATCCTGGGCAGCGTAGCGGGCGATTTCAACTGGCCGAATGGGCTGGTCGAAGTCGATCATGTCTACCAGTTCATTATGCAAAACGAAGGCACGGCTTACGCCTATGATCCTGAGAAGCCGCTACTCTTCTATGTTTATGAAACGGATCTGTATTCACAGAATTTCCTGGAGACCAACTTCCCGGGCGGTCAATTCCGTCATATTGTCGTGCCTGATGACGAGAATTTCGTGGTCTACGAAGCGCCAGCAGGGTGGAATTGGCTGGCTAGTTGGGCTACTACGGAAACGGCAGAGTTGGGGTGTATAACCAATTGCGTGCCGGGGCCACGTTGATACATTCAGGTCAATTTCAATTAGTCGCTATTTGAGTGATCGTGGATAATGAGTGATTTCCGCTTCGACAATCAGCCATCATCTGATGAGAACGCGTCAAATCTAGAACCGGGTGCGGCGACGTATCATCCTGACGATCCAACTTCGGATGCCACTGACCTGCCCCCGCGCGAGGAGCAGGCCACGCCGCCGCTGGTCGTGCGTTCCGCTTTCGCTGGCGAGACGGACACGTCATCTGCTGGGCCGCCACGGCCAAGTCTGGGCTGGTTGATGCAGGACTGGCGTCGCTTCAGGCCTCCCTGGCGTGACGTCATCACCGCCGTGATTCTGCTGGCGCTGGTTGGGATTGGCTATGGGCTGCGGGCCTACGGCCGTAATTGGGACGACTATACCCACCTGCATCCTGATGAGCGTTTCTTGACAGAGGTTGCCAGCCTGGTCAACTCCCCTGGTAGCGCTATGCCCTTTACAGGCCGACCGTGGGCATCCGCAGAGGAGCAAGCGGCATATTGTAATGCTGAGTATCCCCTGCCCTCGCAAGAAGAGCTGAACGCGATGTCGGATGAAGAGCGCTCGCGGGCACTCCGAAGCGCAGGCAAAGGGGGTTATTTCGACGCGCGGTGCTCTGACCTGAACCCGAACAACGTCAAATCGACGATTTTTGTTTATGGTGAATTCCCAGTATTCACTGTCCGAGTTCTCGCCGAGACGTACGCCCAGCTAGATAATCCGACGTGGACCTGCTACTCCAGCATTCGTCTGGTAGGCCGGACCATGAGTTCGGTGGCCGACACTCTGACGATTCTGCTCGTCTTTCTGATAGGTGCGCGCTTGGTAGGCCGTTGGCCTGGCTTGCTGGCGGCGGCCTTATACGCCTTCGCGGTATTCCCTATCCAGCAGAGCCATTTCTGGACAGCCGACGCCTATAGCGCTTTCTGGACGGTGCTCGCCATCTACTTCGCGGTTCGGGTGTTGGATGGAGCCGGGCGATTCACACAGCGCTTTAACCCCTTACCCTGGGTCACAGCCGCCCTTGTCATATGGCTGTGGGATCTGGAACGTACCGACGCCGCCTATCTGGAGTCGATTGCCGCTTATTTGCTGTTCTTTCTGGTAATCGGCGCCCTGATAACATTGGCATCTGAACAGAAGTCGTTGCCGGTGGCACTGGGGAGTCTGCTGCTGGCGTTTGTCGGTTTGGCTGCCGGCACGATTTTTGGTGCAGTCAGCGGTCTGGGACTGCTGGTGGCGGGTGTGGCGGCGGTGATCTTGCTGGGCTTCTGGTTCGCCGGCTGGGATCAGTACGCCGCCTATGCAGGGACGTTTCACTGGCTTGTGGCGCCATTTGGGCTGTGGATCTACGATTCGCTGGCCAATTATAACACCGGCCCGGACCTCAGTCCCTTGATGGCTTATCTGCTGGGCTTCACGGGTGTGGGTCTGTTGGCCTCCGCCCTCCGCTATCGTGCTGACCGCTTGTCTACGCTCGGTTGGCTCACTATCGCGGCCCTCCCTGCGCTCTTTTTCTGGGCGGCCCTGGCGTTTGCGATCGGTACCGTGTCGCTGTGGGGTTTGGTCGTTGCGATCGGATTGGCGGCGCTGCTTGGTGGCCCGGCCTATTTTGGTCTGCATGATGAAGTCGGCTTCGGGTTGGCATTTGGGGCCGCGATGGCCAGCCGCGTAAATCTGGCGCCACTAGTCGGTGTGTTGCTGCTGGCATTGCTCCTGCGGACCCTGCCACTATTTGATTGGCGTGTCTTCCGCTTCGAGCGCAACTTCCAATACACCCGGCTGGTCGCTGGTGTATTCCTGGCAGGGGTTGCTGCATTGCTGGCTTTTCGCTTTCTGCAACCCCATGCGTTCGTGGGACCGTCAGTGCTCGGGCTTGAGATTAACGAGGGCTGGACTGCCGATATCAACGAAGCCCGCCGGCTAACCTCAGGGGAGGTTGGAATTCCACCCAACTGGCAATGGACGGATCGAATCCCCTGGATGTTCCCTCTCCAGAATATCGTCCTATATGGTCTCGGGTTGCCGCTGGGGCTCGTTGCCTGGCTGGCATTTGCCTGGGCGCTTGTGCGAATCGCACGCGCCGGGCCTGGCTGGACACGTCTAGCCATTCCGGCCGCCTGGATCCTGGTCTACTTTGGCTGGTTAGGGATGCGGTGGGTGACCACGATGCGATACTTCCTGCCCCTGTATGGTATGTTAGCAGTTTTCGCAGCCTGGGCATTGGTCGAGACGCTACGTACGACCTACCGGCTCTGGCGAAGCAAACCCCGTGTCATGACGCGGCGCGTTGGGCTGGCAGCATCCGGCCTCCTGATGCTGCTGGTCATCGGCCATACGGTGGCCTATGGTCTGGGGACAACCAATGTCTATGGCCAACAGCTGACCCGCGTGGCCGCCAGCCGCTATATGCAGGAATTCGTACCTGGTGACATGGGGCTTTTCATCGAAGCAGGCGATGGTCGTGAGCGCATGGTCAGCGCGATTGTCTGGTCGTCGGGGTTGAATCCTGAAATCGTGCAATTGACGCATGGCGATCCGTTGCGCGTCAATATCGCCCCCACGACCTCGCTCAACCTCCAAAGCGTCACATTGCACCGCCTTGGCGATCCCGCGAAGGACGAGGCGGTAGAGCGTCTGCAGGTACGCGTCTGGGCCGAAGATCCTGTCGATGGTGACATCCTATTGGGTGCGCAGACCCTGGAAACCGATCTGGCCGCCGTTACCAGCGATTTTGGTGCAGAATATACCCTCTCGTTTAATCCGGCGATTCCGTTGTTGGTCACGAACCAGCCTGGCATGCAGCGTAGCTTCTACCTGGAACTTGAAGTTCTGGAGGGGGGACCAGTTGCCCTTTCTCGCAATGTCAGCGACCCGGTCTTGCCCCCAAACCCAAGCCACCTCACCGTGTATTATCAGGATCCTAATAACGGGAATGCGCCATCCTTCGAGGAGCGCAATGTTGAGCTACCGCGAGGCTATCGTGATGTCGCCTATTTCAACCCCGGCACACTGACCGACTTCGACTTCCGGGCGAATATGGATGGTGAAATCCGGCGCATCGTCATTCCCCATCTCAGTGATCCGCTGGGTGATGCCGATTCTGAGACGTTGCGCTTGATACTACGCGATAACCGCTATGCCGACTCGACGATGCGCTCGGTTGAAGGCCAGGTCACTGGCGATTTCAATACTGCGAATGATGGGCATCTGCTGTTCGGCCCAGCTGCGTATATCGAGCTGGATGAGCCGTTCCCGGTTGAGGCTGGACGACAGTATACCATTACGGTTGCGCCAGAGGATCTCCTGGGTATTGCCGGGTATGCCGTCGCCTGGGAGGGTGAGTGGGATGACCCGATGCCGACCAAGGTCTGCCCTGTGCCGGATGGCATGTTCTATAGCGACGACTTGTCCTCGGGCCTCTGTACACTTGAGACGCCAGGGATGAATCTCTATAGCGGTTACTACATTGGCTTGCAGTTCAACATGTCCTGGGATGATGTTCCCGAGAAGCGCCAGAATATCCTCGACGTTCTGTACCAGACCGACTACATCGTGATCGGCAGTAACCGGTTCTACGATTCCTTCAACCGCATTCCGGCACGCTGGCCGATGAGCAACCGGTACTATGAGGCGCTTTTCTCGGGCGAGTTGGGCTTTGAGCTGGTCGAAACCTTCACTTCCTATCCTGAGCTTGGTCCCGTCGAATGGAAGAACCAGGTCCTGCCTTCGGATGACTTGCCGGATTGGCTGAATGAATTCGAGGCTGAAGAGGCTTTCCACGTCTATGATTCTCCGGCGGTGTTCATCTTCCGCAAAACCGAGGCCTACTCTCCTGAAAAAGCTGAGGCGATACTGAACGCTGTCAATATTCGGGCGGTGCAGCAGGCAGACCCCTTCCGCTTGGATACCCAGCCGGTGAACCGGATTAACGCCTGGAGTGCGGTGCCAGCCTCTAAAAGCCCGACTGCCCTTCAGTTCACCGAAGACCAGCGCGCGACCCAGGAGGAGAACGGCACTTGGTCCCAATTGTTTGACCGTGGGGCGTTAATCAATGACAACCAGGTAGCAAGTGTAGCGATCTGGTGGCTGCTGATGCTGGCTGTGGGTTGGATCACGCTGCCGTTAATGGATCTGATATTCACCGCTTTGCCAGATCGTGGTTTTGCACTGGCCAAGCTGGTCGGTTGGTTGCTCGTGGCCTGGGTGGCCTGGTTTGCCAGTAGCGTTGGCATCAAACTATGGTCGCAGAGCGGTCTAATTGCGTTACTGGTCGCGTTCGGCGTGGTTAACCTGGTTATCGCAATCGTGCGTGGGCGGCGCTTGAGGAGCTTTGTTAGCCAACACTGGCGGCACCTATTGATCATCGAAGGTCTGACGACGTTGCTTTTCCTGGCTTTCGTGGGGGTGCGTCTGGGGAACCCCGATCTCTGGCATGGGTCGTTTGGTGGCGAAAAGCCAATGAATTTCGCCTATTTCAATGGTGTGTTGCGGAGCACCATCTTCCCGCCAATTGATCCATGGTTTGCTGGCGGCTACATCAACTACTACTACTGGGGCTATGTTCTGGTTGGCGCGCCTACCAAGGTGCTTGGGATGGTCCCTTCTATCGCCTACAATCTCATTCTACCAACGCTATTTGCCTTCACTGGCATGGGTGTTTTCAGTGTCGCCTATAACCTGGTGGCGTGGAATCGCCAGCGCCGTGTGGAGCGCCAGACGGCGGTCGCATCAACTCACGACGAGGACGCGCTTTCCTCAGTGCCAACGGAGCGTGAACAACTGGCACCCCCTGCCAGCGCCTATCTGGCGGGCATTGCAGCGTTGATGCTGGCTGTGGTGTTGGGAAATCTGGGAACGGTGCGGGTTTTCGGGGATGGTATTGCCAATATCGGTGGTTGGTCGGCTAAGCAGATTATTGAGCAGGAACGCATCAACCAGGCCATCATTAACTTCGAAGCCGAGAACGGTCGCCCTCCGGACCCGGGTGAAGTTGAGGAAATCCGGAAAGAGGAAGGGTGGTCCTGGCTGGAGTCAACGCGGGAATGGGCCGATTCCTTTGGCGATGGGTTTTCGGGTGTGGTTACTGGCGAAGAACCTCTCAGTATTCCATCCAATCGCTGGTATTGGGGCCCAACCCGCATTATCGCTGAGCTGCCTGACAGCCGTGGTCACAACGCGATCAACGAGATGCCGTATTTCACCTTCCTCTATGGTGACCTGCATGCGCACATGATGGCCATGCCGCTCACACTGCTGGTAATTCTGATCATGACACATGAGATCCTGGCGGCTGGACGCATGCGCCGGAGTTGGCTCTCGGTAGGGCTGGTGCTGGGCTTGGCGGGGCTGACGGTCGGTATCTTGCGGCCAACCAACACCTGGGATTGGCCAACCTACCTTCTGCTCGGCGTGGTGGGGATCACCTTTGCTGCCTGGGTGGCTCAGGGACGTTTGCGAGGACACCTACCGACTATTCCGCTTTTTGACCGATTGCGTCGGTTCCTGGACTTGCGTTACGTGGTTCAGCTCTGGCCGCTGTTGCTGGCGATTCCGTTTGGCATGATGCTCTACGGCGGTTACCATTTCGTCGAACGCAATGACTACGAAAACCGCCTCGAGCAGGGCCAGATACCCTCCTATTGCCAGGAAATCAATCCGCGTGACTATGATCCGGTTACCTTGCCACCAGATTGTGAAGGCAACATAGAGCCGGTATTTGAGGCGCGTACGATGCTGGTCTGGGGCGCGGGCGCGCTGGCTCTGGTCGGCGTTGCCTATATGGCGGGCCTGGTTCTGCTCGGACACCGCTTCAACCGGGATGGGATACTGGTATGGATTGCGGCTCTGGGTGCCTTCCTGGTAAGCAGTGTCGTCGCCAATTGGCCCTATATGCGTAATTTCGCCACGGCGTACGGCGAAATCAAACCCTGGCGGCTGGATAAGACGCCGCTGTGGGCCTATCTGGTTATTCACGGGATCTTCCTCTTCATACTGGTGAGTCTGTTGCTGTGGCAAACAGGGCGCTGGTTAGGTCAACACCGGGTTAAGGATCTGCGTGGGCTAGGTGTGCCGGTGCTGGCGGTGATGGCGATTGCACCACTTACGATTGTCGCGGCCTTGGCGCTGGGGCTGAGTACGTATCCCGTTTTTCTGGTTGCGCTGCCCTTGCTTGTATGGGCGATGGTGCTATTCTTGTTGCCGGGGCAAAGCCATACCGAACGTTGGGTGTATATATTAATGGGCCTGGCGCTGGGTCTATCGATGGGCGTCGAGATGGTGGTGCTGGAGGGCGATATTGGCCGCCAGAACACGGTCTTCAAGTTTTACATTCAAGTCTGGTTGCTGTTCAGCATCGCTTCAGGTATTGGGCTGGCCTGGCTCATCGTTCGGGTTGAGCGCTGGCAGCCCTGGTTGAGTGGTGTGTGGCAGATGACCCTGGCGGTCTTGCTCAGTATTGCGCTGCTGTATCCCATCACAGCAACTCAAGGCCGCTTCCGTGATCGCTTCAATGAAGCGGCGACGCCCTTGACGCTTGACGGCATGGAGTTCATGCTATATGCGCCGCATGGCGCAGATCCCGATGGGCGTGGCCCCAAACCCGGCGTGTGGTTCAATCTCCGCGGAGATTACCATCTTATCCGCTGGATGCAGGATAACATCTCAGGAACGCCCACCATCATTGAGGGACAACACGTGGAGTATAGTTGGGCGTCGCGCGTAGCGATCCATACCGGTTTGCCTACTGTTCTGGGCTGGCGCCATCACCAGAGTCAGCAACGCAATCTGGAGCATTTCGACAGTCTGCTCAACACACGGCTGGACAATGTGCGTGCCTTCTATACTCTGGCTGATATCGATGTGGCCTGGAATATCATCCAGTTCTACGATATTGAATATGTCATTGTGGGTACATTCGAGCGTATTATCTATGAGGATATCAAGAATCCCGATCCAATGGCGCCCGAGGCAGGGATGCGACATGACCTGCAGCCTGGAATCACCAAGTTCGAGACGATGGTTGAGCTAGGCCTTCTAGAGAAAGTCTACCAGCAACCGGTCTGTGTTGACCGCGATATATGGACCGTCGAGGACTGTCCGGCGGATCACATCAGCACGGACATCGTCTACCGGGTGGTGCCGGAAGCCGAGTATGATCCATCGATACAAACAGCGAATCTTGCACCTTAGTGGGTGAATGAACCGATGCGGGCAGAAACGAATTCTCAACCGGCGAAACCGATCCCTGGCCTGTGGGCAATCTGGCTGCTGCCTGTTGTCTTCTTCGGCTTCCTGGTCAGTACGTTGTCCAGCCAGGAGGCTGCCCGCAAGTGGTTGGCAGATGAAGGCGCGGAAGTGTTCTCCTGGTGGCTATTGGTGACGCTGGCAGGGGTGGCGGTTTTTCCACTGCTATTCCGTTTGCTCCCGGCGCTACCCGATCGCGGCTACTCGCTGGCGCGGACGGCTGGATTGTTGCTGGTTGGCGTTGTGTTCTGGTTCCTGGCCAGCATCGGCCTCCTGCAAAATGCACCCGAATCAATGGCACTTGCCTGGATGCTGGTCCTGATGGCGAGTATCCTCGCCTGGACCAATTGGACGGACCGGCCGTCCTGGGCTGAGGTAGCAGGCTGGCTCCGTGAGCAAACGCCACTGATCGTCGTTACTGAAGTGCTATTTCTGGTCGCTTTCGTCGCCTGGGCTTATGTTCAAGCCCATAACCCCGAGATTCATTCAACTGAAAAACCCATGGAAATGGCGTTTATCAATGGGGTTCGAAACTCAGCCACGTTCCCTCCTCAGGATCCCTGGCTATCGGGTTATGCTATCAGCTACTACTATTTCGGCTATGTGATGACCGCGTCACTGGCTGATCTGAGTGCGGTGCCGACGGGTATGGCCTTCAATCTGGTCACGGCGCTCCTGTTCGCCCTGACCGCTACGGGAGCCTTTGGCGTCGGCTATAACCTGGTGCGGGGATCTGGTCCGCTTAAACGGTGGCGAACGGGCAATCAGCATGCCGCACTCGGGACAGGCCTGCTGGCGGCGACGTTTGTCGTGCTCTCCGGCAATCTGGGGACTGTGCTGATTGAGTTGCCCTATAACGGCTACACCTCAGATACGCCCGTACTGGACAGCGTAGTGGACCGCGAGTATTTTGACTACTGGGATGTCGTGTTGCGCAGCCGTTTCTATGAGCCGGTGGCGGCTACGGGGGGGCGCACGGTGCGCCTGCTGGATACAGGCGAGACGATGCCGTTTGATCCGCAGCAGCTGGACAATCTTGGCTATGTGCGTTTGCCCGACCGTGACAGTGACAATATCCCGAACTGGAATGACGACCGTTTTTCATTGCGAGACGATGCCGGATTCTGGTGGTGGTTCCGCTATAGCCGCGTCATACGCGATCGCGATCTGGCTGGCCAACATGCTGAGCCGACTCCCATCGCCGAGGTTCCATCCTTCAGCTTCATCCTGACGGACAATCACCCCCATGTGCTGGGCTTACCATTTACTCTGCTGATGATCGGCCTTGCGATCGGCCTGGCCCTGCGCCGAGACCCGCTGCAGTTATGGGAGATCATTGTGTACGGCATTCTTGTCGGGGGCATGATTTTTGCTAACGCCTGGGATGCAGTGTATCTGGTCGTCATCGTCGCGGCCGAGGCCCTGCGCCGTTTGGTAAGGAATGGGACCGGTAAGCTAACGGGCTGGGACCGTCTGATCCGAGTAGTCAGTCTGCAGACCCGTGTCGAGCAGAATATCTTGCTGGCGGGACCGGTGTTCCTGGCGGTACTCGTGCTGATTTTATTGCTGGGGGTTGGTGACATCAACAGCGGTTTCTGGCCGCTCGATCTCCTGCTGCAAATTGCTATAGCGGCCGTGGTGGCAGTCCCGGCGACGCTCATCGTCAACTGGTTGCTGGATGACAGCGACTGGGCTGGTATTGCCCGTCTGGCAATCGGCTTGTTGGTCGTATTCTATTTGTTCTACCTCCCGTGGCTGGAGAGCTTCTCCAGTCAGGCCAGCGGGTTCTACCCCAATATCATCCACCCGACAAAGTACCAGCAGTTCTTTCTGCAATTCGGCATTTTCGGCTTGCTCATTGCGCCGCTTATCATCCGGGAAGCGCTGCGAGGTGGCAGCCGGATCAACTGGGTGCTGGTCTGGACGATCGTGTTTGTTGCCCTCTTTATTATACTGACCATCCCCGTGTTGTCTGCGATATTCATCAACTGGCAGTGCCCGCTCGAAGGCGGCGAGAACTGGGGGCAGGTTGACTCGTGGAACGAATGGTCTTGCCAGGCGCGTGGGTCCCTGTTTGGGAACTATGATAATAGTAACGTGACGGCGCTGGCAGGCGAGGTGCTGGTGCGGCGTTTCACTGCCCTGCCGACACAGTTGTTGGCGTTGCTGGCAATTGGCATCATAACGATGCGTTTCTTTGCCCGTCCCCCGCGCGAGAGTCAAGGGGACAGCCGTGAGCCGCTGAATTTCAGTCCGGCCACCGGCGTAGCGCTGCTTATCATCGCAGCTGGTCTTGTCGCGGCAATTATGCCTGATGTTGTGTATCTGCGTGATAACTTCAGTACACGGATCAATACTGTGTTCAAGCTCTACTATCAGGCCTGGGTTCTACTGAGCATTGGTTCAGCCTATGCGTTCTATAGCATTCTGAGCGGGCCAAACACGCGCTATGCTGAGCGCCCGCGCCTGGCAGCACCATCGGCCCTGGTGGGGCGGTGGCTCTATGCTGTCGGGGGTGTGGTCTTGCTGACAGGCGGGTTGCTCTATCCGTTTTTCGCTGTTCCCCAGCGTGCTATTCATGAGACAGACCGTTCGCGCGTTCGTGCCTGCGAAGACCGCGGTGAAGAGGAATGCGACGAGGAGCGCCCTCTCACCCTTGACGGCTCTGATACACTCGTCTGGGCTGGCCGCAATTGGAGTATCACGCCCGCAGAATATGCCGTGATGCAATGCCTGGCCGAGAAGGAGCCGCGCAAGTCAGATGCGATCCTGGTTGAGGCGACTGGCGGGGGCTATACGCCTGAATTGGGCCGTTTCAGTATGTATACGGGGATTCCAACCGTGCTCGGCTGGGACAATCATGAGCGGCAGTGGCGCGGCTTGGAGGGCTTTTTCCAGACGATTGACGGCAATGCCCGCATCGCGGATGTGGAACGACTATACAGCCTCCTGCCAGATCAGTGGTCGGAAACAGAGCGTATCATTCGGAAGTATGGTATCGACTACATCGTTGTCGGTGAGGCTGAGATCCGGCGTTATTCGACGGAAGGGGCGAGTCTTACGCCCAATTTGGCGAAATTCGATCAACTGCTTGACCCCGTTTGCCAGGAGGGCAACGTGGCGGTCTATCGGGTAAGCCCAGAGTGAGGCGCACATACGTGATGGAGATTCCGTACCAGTCAGAGACCTCTGCCCAGCAATCAGATTCGCCAGTAGCACCATTGGCCGAAATCAACTTCCGGGTTTCGCTGGAAGTCCTTGCATACATCGGCCTGTTTGTGCTGGCGCTGATCTTGCGTGTATTGGCCTTAGATGCCGTTCCACTGGATGACCGGCAGGCTCACGAAGCATTGGCGGCTTTGCAGCGGGTTGATGATAGTATCAGTAGTGACGAACCTCTCATCGCCAACAATCCGCTGATGGCCTTTGCGAATCAGTTTCTCTTCTTTCTGGCAGGTACAAGTGATACTCTGGCCCGGCTGCCGACTGCGGTAGTGGGAGCCAGTATGGTTTGGGGGCCACTTCTCTGGCGGCGTTACCTGGGAGCGTCCACCGCATTGGTGATGGCTATCCTGCTTGGTGTTTCGTCAGTGGCGCTGGCATCCGCCCGCACCATGGGTGCGGTGACATGGACCATGGTACTGGTTTTTATTGCAGTCTGGTTGGTCATGCGCTTCGTTGAACGCCGTCAGCAAAGCGATGGCATCGCAGCAACAGTTGTTCTCGTCATGTTGTTGGTGCTGGTCGAGCCTACGGGCGTGATCACTGTGGCTGGTCTGTTGGCGGGGCTAATGATGGCGCTATGGCGCAGCAATCGCGATGACGATCATGAGTCACATCCCGTGACGATTCTGGGCGAGACACTCAAGGATTGGCCCTGGCGTGATGGTCTGTTGGCAGCGTTCGTTGCGGTGCTTGTGATCGGAACTGGCTTCTTCTCCACGCCTGATGGTCTGTCGGCGGTTGGCAACAGTCTCTATGAGTTCGCTCAAGGAATCGGCGAGCGACAGCCCGGAGCTACCAGCGCGTTTGCTCTGGCTGTCGCGGTTCGCTACGATCTGGGATTGATACTGCTTGGGTTGGTCGGGCTCTATTTTGCCCTGTCCGAGGGGGATTTCGTCAGCCGGTTTCTGGCGGGTTGGTTTGTTTGGGGCGTAGTGATGGGTTTGCTCTATGTGGGTGCCACCGCCAGTGCTGCACTGTGGCTAACCGTTCCCGCCGCCGGGTTAACGGCAACGCTTGTGGCACGTATGCTGCGCAGCGCGAGTATTGGCTATTGGGTTGTTCCGGATTGGGGTATCTTCTTGCATGCCGTAGCAACCGCGGTTTTCCTGGCAGCCATCGCCCTGAGCGCCACTCGTTTGGGGCGTGTAGTTCAGCGTGAAACTTTACCAGTCTACTATCACCGCATCGCAGCTGAGGACCTGACCTCGGCTGCCCGCATCGGAACGATTGACCAGAGTGCCGGTGAAAACACGTTTGAACTGACTGTCGGTGCAGCCCAGCCGGTAACCATCCAGATCAAACGCCTGGACTCGACGATCGATCCGGTGCTACAGGTTGTGCGGCTTGAGGGCGAGGAGCAAGTCGGTGTATTTGGTCCCTATTCATATCCGGACAGTGAGCGTGGTCTGGTCCAAACTCTTCAATTTGATCGTCCCGGAGTTTATCTGGCCAAAGTGCGGCAGGCGGACAATACCATCCAACGGGGCCAGTTTGCATTTCTGACTTTTGATGGTGACGTGGCAGCGAACGGCTTGTTTGGTAGCGATTTATGGCCGGGCTATCAGCTTGATGCCACTTCGGCAATTACGTTCGTCCGGATTGTGGCCAACAACCAGTTGACGCCAACCTACCAGATCCTCGTTACGTTTTTCTTGATCATGTTGCTGGTCATTGTCTATTTTCTGGCGGGTAGCATCTGGGGCGCACGTGCCGCGTGGCGGGGCCTGGGCTTTGGGGTGTTGATCTACTTCGTCATCTATGGTGTCGGGTTGGGGTGGCAAGCCAGCGTGACATTTGCTGATGACCCGCGCGAACTATGGCAGACTGGCCCCGCTACGACCAATCTAGATCTGCTCGTCGGGGAGATCGAGGAGATGTCCTATCTGGATGCGGGTATCCGCACCCAGTTGGATATAACGGTGCAGGGGCCAGAAGATGGCGCCTTAGCCTGGGCATTGCGTGGTTTTGACAATGTGCAGTACGTGGATGGTCTGGGGATTGAAGTTGATTCTGGTGCAGTGATTGCACCTTATGATCCGGAGATCCCGCCGATTCTCGGTGCCGATTACATTGGTCAGGATTTTGTCCTGGGTGAAACCTGGTCATTGTCTCAGTTGCGGTGGACGGATACGATTTCCTGGCTCACGCTACGTGAGACGCGGTTTGAGCCAGACTTTGATGAGCATGTCACCTTATGGGTTCGAAAGGATGTTTACGGTGTGCGCGAGGTGCCGGGTACGCAGTGAGCCGTGCCACCGTGTAGATTGAATCATGAAGACGCCATTTGACGACTCCCAATTGATGGCCCTGGTCAAGCGGAGCTTGAACGGGGATCAGATTGCCTATACAGACCTGTATGAGGCCTTTGCTCCAGATGTCTATCGTCTGGCCTATAGTGTACTGTTGCACAAGCAGGACGCCGAGGATGTGGTGCAGGAGGTATTCGTCTATGTGTTCCGCAATCTGGCACGCTACGATCCTAACCGCGGCGCCTTCCGAACCTGGTTATATACGATAACGATTAGCCGCTGCCGGAATGCGCGGCGCCGCAAACGCCTACCAATGGTTGCTCTGAGCGAAATGCTGGCCAACGGAATGGATCCACCAGCGCCCGAAAGCGAGAATCCGGAGCTGAGCAGTATGCGGAGCGCCGCTCATCAGCTACTCGGCGAAGCGTTAAAGTCACTGTCCCCGCGTCTGCGTGAGGCGATCGCACTTCGTTATGGGCAAGGGTTGATTTACCGCGAGATGGCCGATGTGCTGAATGTTCCACCCAAAACTGCGGAGTCTCGGGTCCGATTGGCTCACCAGGCGCTGCGTAAGGTGATGGACGAAGCCAATGTCGCCCCGTTGCTGGAGGAGGTATTGGGTTAAATGGATGCGCGCGAACAGCTACTAGCGTATCTGGAAGGGACGCTCTCGCGGAAGGAGCGTCAGCAAGTGTTAACCCGGCTGCAGTCATCCCCCGAATGGCAGCGCGAACTGGAAGCCCTGCGCGGGGTCCAGATGCAGCTCAGGACTGAAATGCGGCTGTTGGGGCGTCCGGAGCGCGGGCAACTTGAAGCGTTGTTGCCGGATATTCTGAACCAGGCCGCCCGGGGTAAACCAGGCTGTTCACCGCGCTGGAGTGGGCTTCCGACGTTTGTGCTGGTTTCTGGTGTGTTGATCATGATATTGTTGGCGCCGCTGGTGTTGCATACCTCTGCTGTGGATGCGGTGGGGAACTGGCAACCCAACGTTCCCGAGAGCACGCCGACGCTTTCCCTGCACGATGAAAACACGATCGAAGGGCAACTCGTTGCGCTTGAGGCTGTTGCGACTGAAGAGCCGTCACGCCTTCATGTCCAGCTGGTGACGGATCGTGGAGGGTCTATTCCCTTGCGTCAAGCATCCCCTATCTCAGCTCGGTGGGAGGCCAGCCCCGTTCCCATGCCGGGGGCGACGGCGGAGCCTAGCCGAGAGGTCCCGCGATGGCGTTGATGACACGTTTTTTCTTTGCTGGTTTATTGACTTCATAGTCCGGATGAGGCAGTAGAGTTAGACACAAGATGGCAACGATAGAGCGAACTGTTCCGACCACAACCCAAGAAGATAATCCGCTAGAGCGCGTGCTCACGCGAGTATATACGCTGAACTGGGAAGTCGCCCTATATGTGGTGATCTTCGTCGCCGCGATATTGACTCGGTTTTGGGATCTTGGTACGCGGGTAATGAGTCATGACGAGAGCCTGCATACGTACTATTCCTGGGAACTCTATGACTCCGGGCAATTTGATCATACGCCATTGATGCATGGGCCACTGCTCTTTCATGCGGTCGCGTTCTCCTATTTTCTCTTTGGCCCGAATGACTTTAGCGCAAGACTTTACCCGGCGCTATTAGGCATCGCCATCGTGATGTTTCCCATTTTGTTCCGCCGCTGGTTGGGCCGGGCCGGGGCACTGGTGGCATCTGTTGGCTTGCTGATTTCACCGATGTTGCTCTATTACAGCCGGTATATTCGCCACGATATCCCGACGATCCTGTTTGCAATGATCATGCTCTATGCGCTGTTGCAGTATGTTGATGGCGAACGTCCCCGCCGGCCAGTGTGGATTGCCGTCTTGGCCGGCGCAATGCTTTTGATGCTGGCGTCCAAAGAGGTCGGCTTTATCTACATTGCCATCTTCGGTAGTTTTTTGACACTCTACTGGATTTTGCGCATGATCCAGGATTGGGACTGGTTCCGCGTTGAGAGACAGGTGCAATTGTCGGACCAGCCAGATGACCACGATGTGGTCACACCGGGCACTGAAGCACTCGCCGGTCCGGCTTTTGCTGGCGGTGCCCCATTGTGGCTATGGGGAGTAGGGCAGATATTCACGCTGGGCGCTTCGGTGGTGCTTGGGTATCTTACCGGGGCGATCTACTACGAGTTCTACCGTACCGACGCGGGATTTCTGCCCGACGATATCTCCGTACGGGTCTTCCAACTTATCTTCATTATTGTTTTTGGCTTGCTCCTGCAAAGCATTGGCTTTGTCCGGACTTTTTCCGCTGCTGGACGTCCGGAACGCGGTCTGCCGGGCATGGTTGCCCATGCGCTCTATGCCAATATGCGTTCGACGCTGATGCTGGTGAGCGTCGGGGCTATCCTGGGGGGTGTGATAGCACTCTGGTTCATGAGTGTCCTCTACCTGATAAAACCGGGAACGATTTTCGTTGTTGAGAGCCAGTTCGGCCAGCCGACAGGTGTGATCACCCTCAATGAGACAGAGTTGATGCACTTCATCCAGTGGGCATTCGTCCCTATTGGCCTCCTTGTCTTTGTGGTTGCGCTTCTCGCCGCCGTTAAGCGCGCAAGTTGGCAGGATGTGGTGGCGTTTCTGCTTATCGCGACCATGGTCGCTGGTGTTCTGGTCTATTTTGAACGCCACAGTCATCCACCGGACGAGGGTATTGCCGGCCAGACGTTTGCCGCCGACCCCGCCGCGGACGATGCCGATGCTGCGGCCAGTGAAGAAGATAATACCTTCATATGGCTTGCCTGGTTGTTCTGCGGCATCGTGACAGCCGGCGTGCTGGTGACGCGTTTGATGACCAATATCTGGGAGTTCATGAACCGTCAACCAATTTTTGACATGCTGATTGTCATGGGGACGTTGATCTTCCCCTGGTTGGCGGCTTTTCCGCTCTTCTGGGCCGGGTACGTGCTCGACGAGGCGCCCTTACCACGTGAAACGATACAAGCTGCGATAGTTGCGGCGATCCCCTTCTTAATGGTCAGTATTGTCGTGGGACTGTCCTGGAACTGGCGGATCTGGCCGCTGGCTGTGGCTGTGTTCGGTGGCTTGTTTGTGGTCTTCTTCACCACGTTTTTCACCAACGGTGATGGTGTTGGTACTGGCCTGATTGGCTCACTCGGGTATTGGCTTGAGCAGCAGGATGTACGTCGTGGGAGCCAACCTCAATACTATTATTTGTTAGTTCAGCTCCCGGTATACGAATTCCTACCCATGATTCTGGCTGGATTGGCCGGCTTTGTGGGTCTATCTCGTTTCTACGACCATCGTCACGCAAGTCGATTAGCACGTGTTGACCGGCTCAGCCAGCCTCATCATGCTCAGGGTACGGATGAGCGCTTTGAAGCACTGCAACAGGATGGGCTTCCGGATTCGCCAGACACAGAGCAGGTAGCGGACGACGCGCCTGATGTGGTCCCCTATACCGTTTCCTCAACATATGTTGAAGATGAGTACCTGGATGACTCAGATGAGCTTGCCAGGGGCTGGGGCTACGACTCAGCGATGGTATTGCCAGTGTGGGCCCAACCATCTGATCCCGAGGAAGAGAGGTCGCGTGCGGAACGCGCCCCCTTTGAGTACTTGGGTGGAGTGCCTTTTCTGCAATTGCTCGGCTATTGGACGATTATGATTCTAGTGGGTCTTAGTATCGCCGGGGAAAAAATGCCGTGGTTGACGACCCATCTGACGGTACCAATGATCCTCGTGGGCGGTTGGTATACAGGTCAGGTCATTGAGAGACTGAACTGGCAGGCCATACGGCGGAGCGGTTGGATTTTGCTTCTGTTTGTGCTTCCAGTGTTCTTCATCGCGCTGGCGGAGGCAATGCTACCGTACCTTACCGGCAGTGACCTTCCATTCCAGGGTCAGCAACAGCACCAATTGACTGCGACTGGGCGCTGGATCGCGGCAGCGTTTGCCGTCGTGGTGACGGGCTATTTCCTCTTGCGCTTGAGCCTGGAGGTTGGCTGGGCCCAGGCCCGGCGGCTATATTTCGTGGCGGCGGTGATCCTGCTGGCTGGCCTGACGGCGCGTGCGGCCTGGATGTTCTCCTTTATTAACTATGATCATCCCACTGAATTCGGTGTCTACGCGCACAGCGGTCCCGTTGTGAAGGATATTCTGGTTGACCTGCAAGATTTTGCCGCTCGCCACCCCGAAGGCGACAATGTGCATATCGTCTATGACGATCAATCCAGTTGGCCGATGCTTTGGTACCTCCGGGACTTTGAGGACAAACGCTATATCTATGGCGAAGCTGACCAGGTCGCGGAACAGGCGGGCCAGATTGAGGGTGCTCTGGCTGTAATTGTCGGCAACAAGAAAAACGCCGAAATCGAGCGCCTGCTCGGTAATGATTACTACCGCATTGAGGGCTTTCGCCTCTGGTGGCCCATGCAGGAGTACTTCAACCTGAATTACGGCCGTATTACCCGGATCTTCGAGCCGGATATGGAAAATCCACCGGCCAGTCTCTATCGCGAGGGTATCTGGAATATCTGGTGGTCGCGCGACTACAATACCTATGCCCAGGCGATGTGTGTTGAAGAGCGGGTTATCCCCTCGAACACGAATCCCAATAACACCCAGGGAGGCGAATGCTATGCGCCTGAGCAGCTTTCGCTACCACCGGAAGAGCGTGACCTGGACCAGGCCTGTGTTCAGCGTGTGGTCCGCGAGTGCGAGCAGAGTGCTGATCGCTTCAATCTCGAGCGCTGGCCGGTTTCAGATGAGATCTATTTCTACGTTCGCAAGGATTTTGCTGCCCAGATCTGGGATGTTGGGCTTGAGGGTCAATCCGTCGCACAGCGTCTTATTCCTGATCCTGAAGACCAGGTGCAGGCGGAACTGACCGCCTTGCAGTCCTTTGGGTCTGGTACCCTGACCAATCCGCGGGACCTGGCTACGGATGCGGCCGGTAATCTGTATGTCGCAGATACGGGCCAGAATCGGGTGCTGGTTTTCACCCCTGATGGAACGGTGCTACGTGAGATTGGCAGCGGCATGCTGAATGAGCCGTGGGGCATTGCCATCAGCCCGGTGGACGGCAATGTGTATGTGGCTGACACCTGGAACCATCGGGTGGTTGTCTTCACGCCTGAGGGTGAGATGGTGACCGCCTTTGGTCAGTTCGGGCGGCCGACGGATGGCGTACCAAACGCCATGTATGGCCCGCGGGATGTTGATGTGGATCGGGAAGGCAATGTCTATGTTGCTGATACCGGCGGTCACCGGATCCGGGTCTTCGGGCCAGACTTCCAGTTCCTGCGTGATATCGCTGCCGATGGGCAGGGGCTCCAGAACGAGCCTGAACCTGTCGGAGTACAGGTTCACCCAATATCTGGCGAAGTCTATATTGCCGAAACCTGGAACCAGCAAGTGTCTGTGTTCCGGCGCGATGGTACCTTCGCCAATGCCTGGGACGTGAATATGTGGGCCGGAACGCGCAATTCTGTCCACCGCCCCTTCATCGCGATTTCGCCTGACGGTACATTGATCCTGGTCTCTGATATGGACGCCAGCGACTCGAACAATGGCCCCCGGGTGGTGGCATATGATCTTGCTGGCAATGCAATTATCAGCTTCAATGCCCCGATGATCTTGACCACGGGCGATGCTGGACCCTTGGGTGTCGAGGCGGTGGGTGGAATCGCCTTCGGTCCTGACGGGCGCATTTATGTCGCCGATGCCGCGACCTCGCGGATAGTGGTCTTCCCGCCGCTGGGGTTGAGCGGCAATCTGATGCCTGTCCCTGATCCAGCATACGGAGCCGAGGCTATCGGTGGGACAGGTGGGGATGCCGATGACGTAAATGCGGTTGAAACCGTGGGCTTCGCCTACTGGCAAGCGCTATCACGCGGTGATTATCGTTTGTACCAGTCCCTTTTCTGCGCTGAAGACCTGGAAGCTGCGGACTTCCCCCAGACCGAGGCGGCGTTCCTCAACACTGTCGCCTCGCCGTATGTCGGCGCCAGTTTGCGCGATCTGCTGGTGCAGCCAGAGGTACAGGATGATACAGCCGTTGTCCGTTGGGGTGGGGCGTTGGTTTTCGCGCCGGGAACGGAGCGCGAGAGCCGGGCAGCGGCGGCGAACTATGGTGAGTTGCCATTGGTAAAGCGTGCTGATGTCTGGAGGATTTGCCGGAACCCAACCGCGTCACCGGACATCTTCAGGCCAGGTGGCGGCTAGTCCCTTCGAACCCTCGAAGTTGCTGACCCGCCCCTCTGCGGGCGGGTCAATGCATCAGAATTTCGATAAAATTCTCACGCACACTTGAACCTGCGTTGATTGATCTGTATGGTATTATGTGGTACAGAGTCTTTATAATCGGGAGTGTCCGTCATGCCAACTTACGCCTACCAGTGTCGTGAATGCGGCAACAATTTTGAGGTCAAACAGCGCTTTAGCGACGATCCTTTGACTGACTGTGCTATCTGCGGCGCGCACGATGCCGTCTTTCGTGTTATCCAGCCTGCGGGTGTGGTTTTTAAGGGATCGGGTTGGTATATCACGGATAGCCGGTCGGCAAACAGTAGTTCCCTGAAAAGTAACGGCGCTTCCAAGTCCCAGGCCAAAGAGGACAGCAACGGTAGTGCCACCAGCGGCACTGACAAATCCAGCGAAAAACCTGCTTCTAGCACCTCCTCCAACGATAGTTGACATTCTGTCGCATTGCCTGGTGCTGCCATAGCAGCGTCCCGGGCTTTGCGGCTTCCACTTCCTTGCACCCGTTAGTATAGCGCGCGGTGTGTGAGATCTGACTTCATTCAGGGCTCGATGCGTTGTACCGGAATTGCAGCACTGTGTCTTTGCCCACCGCAATAAGGTCACCATTCTGCAATGGCGCGGTATCTCCGCTGGCCAGTGGCTGACCAACGAGTGTCGTCGGGCCGCCGCCGGTATTCTCCAGATAATATTGCTGGTTTGACGTGTCATAGAATATCACGCAATGG
This sequence comes from Chloroflexota bacterium, assembly GCA_010092845.1. Classification (GTDB taxonomy): domain Bacteria; phylum Chloroflexota; class Anaerolineae; order Aggregatilineales; family J027; genus J027. The sequence continues at coordinate 20,725 of JAADYW010000202.1, read as the reverse complement.
GTAGGTTTGATCCGCCGGTCACGGAGCGGGACGTGTGCCCTGGGGCCGTGCCCAATGGTGAGCTCTGTGTTATCGATTGCCCAGATGGCACCGATTTCGGCTGGCTGCTTGCTCTCAATAATCTCCAGGTAGACAGGGGGCCGCGCCCTGGTTTCCGCGTATTGCGCGGCGGCGCGCCGTTCGCGAAGCATCTGGCGTCGGGCAACCTGACTGCTGACCCATCGACTGGCGGCATACAATCCTGCCGCTGTGCTAATTACTACCAGGAACCAGATTCCCGCCGGGATGTCGCTGGTCTTGGTCGCCTGTCGCACCACGATCCAGATGCCTGGTACTACAATCATTCCCAGAACGATACTCGCCCAGTTAATGATCCTCCGTGCAAGGCGTGGTTTGTCCTTCTCGCGGGTGGTTTCCAGAGGGGGATCTGGGCTTTGTGCAGGGGCGGGCAAGGCCAGGAGTGGCGCTGGTTCTGAATCGTTCGCTGGCGATTCCGGAGGTGACTCTGGTTTGGTGCTATCGCCTGGCGTGCTGGCCTCCAGCGGGGGCATTGGACGTTTCGGAGGGGGTGGGGGCAATCGATCGCGTAGTTGCTGGTAGGCGTCGGTTTGTCCGAAGTCCAGCGGTGAGTGGCGGTACAGGTCAAATGGCATCCAGTTCTCAACCCCGGGTGGTGCCGAAGGCACGATGCAGCCAATCACGGGCCGTCCGCTTTCCATGAAGGGCCGCCACCAGGCCTCGAAAGCTGGGGCGCTCGCACCGACGGCGCTATCCGGCGAGATAACCGCTAGCATTATCGTCGCCCTTTGGAGGCCAATTGCTGTCCGCCGCTGAACCTTTGGGTCAGGCTCATCGTCATCTGGCGGGAGGTAGATCGGATAGCCATCCACTTCCAGGCGATTGACCAGGCTCCGTGTCCAGTCGTAATCAACAGGGGCACAGACAACGAATATCCGAACCGTGCTCATCAGGCTTATTCCTCGCCCTTGTCGTTCGGCTTTCCAGAAATCTGTTGCAATCGTAGCCGGCCTGCCCCTGTACGTCAAACCACCGAGAGCTTCATTTCGCGCGTGTTTCCCTCAACTACAGACGGCGGCGCGTGTGACAGCTTGCTGACGATGCCTGGGAGGTGGTCTCATCCCATTACGCGTCGTGCGATGCAATTGGGGCCTGCTCATGGGCCTGTTCAAATCGGGATGTAGGTGCGATAACATTGTCCTGGATTATGGCTTCGGACGACGGCCAATTACCATCGGCGGCATGTCAGGGGCCTGTCCCAGCAGATTCTTCATCGTGCGCGACCAGCGACTCCCCATCGCACCGATCCGCTGTTGCCAGGCATTCAGACCAAGTTTCCGCAGCGTCGTTTCGGTTTGATGCGCATTCACGGAGGTGGCTTGCTCATCCGTGCGATCGGACATAACGATGAGGTGTCCAGCCGGCTTCACCAGGCGGCTCGCATTTTCTAGAGCCTCTTGCGGAGAGGCGCACGATTCCAGGCTATAGCTGAACACTACCAGGTCGAAAGCCTGCGGGCTGAGTGGCGGATTGGTGATACTAGCCTGGACACGCAGGTAACGTGAATAGGGAAAAACCCCGAGGCCGTAGTCCGAACCGGCATCTTCGCTCACCACGACTGTGATATAACCTGATGCGTCAAGACCATAGCCCAACCAGCCCATGCCATCGCTCAGATCGAGGGCAATACCCATTGGCCCGATTGGCAATTGGTCTGCTTCGCGCCGGGCTGCTTCGATGATACGCCATAGCTCGGCTGTACCGGAGGCGCGTCGCTGCCAATAGCCCAGTGGCCAGCCGGGGATGCCAGTTTGGGGGAGGCGCCGGAAACTCTCGATATCCGGGGCGGCCCACCCTTTGTTCTGCAATTTGATGCGGCGCTCAGCGCTGATCGTTTCCAACTCAGTGCACAACTGGGGTTGGCAAAGCTGTAGTAGGCCAGTCTCAAAATGATAGCGTTGGTTAGGGTCATCCACGCTGACTAAGACATCTCCGTCAAGCCGCAATGGACTCTGCGTGAGCGGGCAGCGCAGGACGGTCTCATATTTGAAGCCGCGGGTGCGTAAACGGGTTTGTAGCGGCGGAGATGAACCATTGTTACTACTCATCGTGTTGTCCTTCCTTGGTGCCGTGTTCTGGGCGCGGTGGAAGCTCATCCTCAGCAGCGCGGCCAGCAAGCCACCACAACCCGAACCCTACCATGATAACCAGTGGCCCCACCAGTAATGCGACGATGATACGTGCCGCAGTGCTATCCCATCCTATTAGGCCAGTGAGAAGGTAGACGATCCCTGCACTGATCGCAAATGATACGAGGATCCCGAGGCCAATGAAGTTTGCTTTGCGTAGGGCCTCAGCTGTTAGTAATTGGGGGACGTCCTGTTTTTCTTCGGAGTTCATCTGGTCTCGTTCCAATTCAGTACTGATCCGTAGCCTATTATAACAGTCCCACAGGTATTGTCGGCCCCGGTCATTGTCTCCTCATCTGATGTTAGCTCTGGCCCTGGGTGGGGAAACCGCTACAATTGGACCGGCGACATACAGCTATACGATAGAGAGATTTCCATTTGCCGATGAACAATGTCTCGTTTTTGCCGCGCACCATCTGGATTCTACTCGCCATCTACCTCGTCTTTGCTGTTTTCTACGCCGCTGCGACACCGGTGTTCGAGAAACCGGACGAGTATCTGCATTTTGCTTTTGCCATGCACGTATTTGATACAGGTGAGCTGCCGGTTCAGGAGGAAGGGGACCTGGCGCACCAGGCGGCACAACAGGGGAGCCAGCCGCCATTCTACTATGCTGTTCTGGCCGGCCTGTGGCGCGTGACTGGCGTAGATGATCCATCCGCTGGCTTCGCCGAGCTCACGCGACTGAATCCGAACTACGATTTCGATGCGACTCCCTGGCCTGACAATGAGAACCAGTTTCTACGGGGCGACTGTTCGTCAGCATGCCGGCGAACTTCAACAGCAGCCTATATCGGCCGCGGGCTGGGGATTGCTTTTGGCTTACTAGCGCTTATCGGAGCGGCGGTCACAATGCAATTGGCTTTCCCAGAAGCGCAAGGATTGCTGCTTCTCGTTGTTGGCGCGATGGCTTTCAATCCGCAGTTCTTGCATATCGCTTCGTCAGTCAGCAATGATGTTTCGACCGTAGCCGCGGTCACCTGGTCGATGGCCGCGGTCCTCTGGTGGCTGCGCAGACCAGCGGCCCCAGCACGGGCTATTCTTCTGGCGATCCCGGTTGCTCTTGCCGCGTTGAGCAAAGTCAGCGGGTTGAGTATTGGTTTGGTTGCCGGCCTGGTATTTCTTTTTGCGGCCAACCTAGGCTGGAAATCCCGAGCGCGTCAATTGGGTCTATTTGGCGGCACGGTGGGCGTTATCAGCGGTTGGTGGTACTGGCGCAACTGGCGTCTATATGGCGAACCAACAGCTACGGATATTCACCTGGAGATCTTCACGGATGATAAGCCCGAGCAGTCAGTGGAGGGTTTGATCCGCGATTGGGGGCAAGTCATCAATTCATTTTGGGCTTCGTTTGGGTGGGGAGAGATTAACCCATCGCTCCTGGTTTATACGCTCGCCGGGGGCGTGATGGCTTTGCTTCTGCTTGGCTTTCTGTGGCAGCTTCCGCGTCGCTGGCGCACCTGGGATCACGCCAGGCGCACGCTAATTTTGATGTCCATTGGGCAGGTTCTCGTCGTCGCGGTGCTATTGACGCGCTGGATGCTGCGCGTTGAGGCGCCATTGGGCCGTCTGATGTTTCCTGCCTTGTTTCCTATCGTTCTTATCCTTGCATCATCTGTACCCGTCAGTCTGCGCGGCCTGTTTCTCGGTGCCTGGGCTACTGTGCCCATCCTGATGCTGGGCTTGCTGATTGTCCCCGCTTACCGCCCCCCGCAGCCCGTTTTCGAATCTCAACCGAATGATGTCCTGGCCGAGTTTGGGGATGGGGCGTTGTTGCTGCGCGATATTGTCTGGGGACACGACGATCGGTGGTTGTATATGCAGTTCGAATGGGAAGTAAGGCGGTCTCTGGAGCGTGACTATCAGATCTTCATCCACGCCCGCGGGAACCCGGTGTGGATTCTAGAGCAGCGTGACACACACCCGGGGCTAGGGCATCGTCTTATGAGTGAATTTGAGCCTGGCCAGACGATTGTGGATGTCTATCCGCTCCGCTGGCCGAAGCACTATGCCATAACCAGTTTCGCGATTGGTTTCTGGGTGCCGTCCGGGCAGTCGTGGGAGCGATTGGCGGTCACCAGTGATCATTTTGAGGTTGTGGATGATGCGCTGCAACTCCCGGTGGATGAAGTGCGCGCTGCGACACCTTGACGCAGCAGGTAGACTAATGCAATGCGCGATTTGTGCAATCTGCTTGTTCTGAGGATTGGCACATTTTTGCATCAGTCGTTATGCTGGTTTTTGGAGTGTTAAATAGCGCTGGGTGGCAAGCAGTTGTGCCTCGGAATTGCCAGGCTACGTTCGCTAGCATGCTGTTATGACCGGAAAATTGCACATTCGCTTCTGGGTATATCTCAGGTTAATGGGAGGACCTGTCTTCCTGAAATCTCCCGTTTGTTGCTCATCACCTGTCAAAAAACCCGTAGAAAGGAGATGCGGCGCCAACCTGATTAATCTATCCAGGCTGTGCCGCACGATTCTGTATGATCCGACCCGTAACAACGATTGATGTTTCGCCCAAACTCCCGCCGGAGCTAAACCGACTGCTGGAACTGGCCTACAATCTACGCTGGACGTGGGACCACGAGACACTGGAGCTTTTCCGCCGTTTGGACAATGATCTCTGGGTGCGGACGAATTACAATCCAGTACTGCTGCTGGGCAATATTCGGCAGGAAGCTCTCCAGGATGCCGTAAACGATACGGCTTTCATGGCGCACTTCAACCGGGTGTGCGATAGCTTTGACGCCTATATCAACGCTGAGGATACCTGGTATCGGGTCAATTATGGCGACTTCGAAAAACCCTATGTTGCCTATTTCAGTATGGAGTTTGGCCTGACAACCTGCCTGCAGACCTATTCCGGAGGCCTTGGCGTGCTGGCCGGTGATCATATGAAGAGTGCCTCTGATCTCGGTTTGCCGCTCGTAGGTATTGGAGTCATGTATCAGGAAGGATACTTCCAGCAATACCTCAATCAGGATGGCTACCAGCAGGAACGCTATCCCCTGAACGATTTCTCAAACCAGCCGGTACAACCGGTCAATGACAAGGACGGCAATCGGCTAGTCATCACCATTCCCATTGCCGACAAGACGCTCAGGGCGTGGGTGTGGAAGGTGGCTATTGGCCGTGTGTCGCTTTATCTATTGGATGCAAATCATCCGTCTAATCCGCCCGAGCTGTATGATCTAACCGACCGCCTCTATGGTGGCGATCGTCGCACCCGGATCCGCCAGGAGATCCTGTTGGGGATCGGTGGGATCCGTGTCCTCGAGGCGCTGGATATGTCACCGACAGTCGTGCATATGAATGAGGGGCACAGCGCGCTCAGTGCACTGGAGCGCATTCGCTTGTTCATGAAGAAATACCCCGATCTGAACTTCGAGCAGGCCCGCAATATTCTGGGTGTCAGCAGTGTATACACCATCCATACCCCCGTACCTGCCGGTCTTGAGCGCTTTGGCTATGACTTAATCGACGAGCACATGCCCTGGCTGTGGAAGGAACTGGGTTTAACACGGGAAGAGTTCCACGATCTGGGACGTGAGCCGATGGGCGGTTATGATTTGTTCTCGTTGCCTGTCATGGCAATGGGGATGCGGGCCATCACCAACGCCGTTAGTAAGCTGCATGGCGAGGTCTCCCGCCGGATGTGGCAGTGGATGTTCCCTGAAGTACCGGAAGAAGAGGTCCCCATCCATTCGATCACTAACGGGATTCACGTGAATAGCTGGGTCAGCCCTGATATGGCATCGTTGTATGATCGCTACCTTAACCCCTCCTGGCGGTGGGATGCCTCGCAGGAAGCGGTCTGGCAGGATGTGGATCGTATCCCGGATACTGAGCTTTGGCGTAATCATGAGCGTCGCCGCGCGCGTCTGGTCGCTTTTACACGGACCCGGCTGCGTGAGCAGCTTTCCCGGCGTGGCGCACCGCCTAACGAGGTCGAGGCCGCTGAAGATGTCTTGAATCCAGAGGCGCTGACGATCGGTTTTGCCCGGCGCTTTGCCACGTATAAGCGCGCCACGCTCCTCTTCCGAGATCCGGAGCGTCTCCAGCGGATCATCAATAATCCTGACTTTCCGGTACAGTTCATCTTCTCCGGCAAGGCGCATCCCCATGACCAGCCTGGCAAGGAGCTTATCCGGCAGATTGTCCACTATAGCCGGATGCCTGAATTCCGCGACTCCATTGTGTTCCTGGAGAACTATGATATGACAATTGCCCGCTATATGGTGCAAGGCGTCGATATCTGGTTGAACACTCCTCGGCGGCCCAAAGAAGCCAGCGGAACGAGCGGTATGAAAGTGATCTATAATGGGGGCCTGAACCTGAGTATTCTCGATGGCTGGTGGGACGAGGCGTATCATCAGGAACTGGGCTGGGCGATTGGCAGCGGTGAGATTTACAGCCCGGAGGAAGAAGAGCTTCAGGACTTCATCGAAAGCCAGGCGCTCTATAATCTGCTCGAGAATGATGTCGTTCCGCTATTCTATGAACGTGCCCGGGATGGTGCGCCCCGCCGGTGGATCCAGAAGGTCAAAAATAACATGAAGTCCCTGGCGCCGTACTTCACCACCTCGCGTATGGCGAAAGAATACACCTCGCACTTCTATGTTCCTTCCAGGGAGCGCTTCGAAGGCCTGATCGGCAAGAATATCAAAGCCGGCAAAGCCTTTGCCGACTGGATGATCTCTGTTCAGGAAGCATGGGACGATGTTCAAGTTGAGTCGGTAGAAGTGTCGGAAGAAGCGGTGACTGTCGGCCAGACCTTCCATGTGGAAGCGCTGGTCAATCTGGGTGCCTTGAAACCGGATGATGTTTCGGTTCAGCTCTACTGTGGCTCAATTGATACTGAGGGCAATCTGGTGAATGGTTATGCCGTCCCCATGAGCGTGGAAGGCAAACAGGCGAAGCTCCACAAATTCGTAGCAGATGTTGATTTCGATACAACGGGGGAGCGCGGGATTTCGGTGCGTATCCTTCCGCAGAACGAGAATCTCGCCGACCCAATCCTCACAAATCTTATCCGCTGGGCCGAGCCAGATGTTGTCGACAATGCGTGATTGACGCCTGTCAGTTACGGAAGTGCACACAAACGAGCCAGGCTGATGTTCCCTGGCTCGTTCACTCTACGTGGGTCTGCGTTCTCGTTATGCTTCAGGCTGGTGCGGCCCTTGCTTCTGAACGCGGATGCTGTTTGCATCAGCCGCCGCGTTGTCGCTTACGGGTAAGGGGGCCGTTGCGTCGTCGCTGTTGGGGGATGGAAGCTCAAGCGCTACAGACGCCGTTAACGGCAACCACACGTGGGCCTGCGTACCGATACCGGGGCCGCTTTCGATAACGATCTCACCGCCGTGGGCCTCGATCACACGTTGTGCCAGGTGGAGCCCCTGGCCCGTTCCTGGTTGGGTGATAATGCTACCATCTGGCCGGGTGGGCTTGCCCCGGAAAAACCACTCGAAGACCTGTGGCAGATCTTCAGGAAGAATGCCTACGCCCGCATCGCTAACCAGGATGTGAGCGAGCGTGCCCTCAGCATTGACCTCACCATCGAGTGTGACGGTGGCACCTGGCAACGAATACTTGATGGCATTGTCGATTAGATTGCCAATTGCCCAATACAGGCGCCGTTCATCACCGAGAATGTAGTCCTGCTCACTGGTGGTGTGAATCGCCAACCAAATATCTGCCCCGGTGGCGATTGGCTTCCACTGCGCGGCGAGTTGCCAGATCAAGTCGCTCAACAGGATCGGTCGCTGGCCGCGTTCAACGTCTTGTGGATCAAACATGCTGAGCTCGCGCAGCTCGGTGATTATACGCTGCATGGAGCGTGCATTGCGGGCGATATCGCGGGCGAAAGCCAGGAGTGCGTCACGCTTCTGGGGGGTGCGTTGCTCGATCGCAGTTAGGGCCGCGTCCTGGGCCACATGGGCGATCGGTAAGTGAACATCTTCGGCGAGTGCTTCAAAAAGCGTCTCATACCGCTGTTCTCGCTCGACATCCACTGTCACATCGCGCAACGTGACCAGTAATCCCAGGCGTTTGCCGCTCGCAGCGACGATAGCCGCTGTCTGAGCTTGAAGAATGCGTTCGTTATGTGGAAGGCGTACTGGTTCGCCGATGGAAAAGATGCCCGGTGCCAGGGCGGGCCCCAGTGTTTCGGTCATCGCAGCGGTCAGTTGGTGGAAGTTTGCGGTGCGCCAGGCACTGATGCCACCCACGAGCTCTCGAGCGGGGTCGTTCATCATCAGAACACGCCCGTCGAGATCCAGAATCACCATACCGTCTGGCGAACTCTCGAGGACGGCGGCTAGGCGTGCGCTTTCACGTCTCTGGCGTTGCAGGTTATGCGTCAGGTAGTCCGTCCGGTACTGTACGTGATCCGCATATTGATCCAGAGCGGCTGCGAGTTCGCCAATTTCGTCCGTCGGGCGCATGTTTGTGCGGGCATATTCATCGCCGCTGGCAAGTGCGGTTGCTGTTGCCTGGACGCGGCCAAGTCGTTGGAGTACATAGCTAATCCCGGTATAGGCGGTGACGATCACAGCGGCTGAGAAAACCGTGACCATCAGAATGAAGAGTTGGCGAGCGGCCTCAGTAGCAAAGGGGGCGGTTGACTCTTGATAAATACCTACAGCCCCAATAGCTGTTGTATCAAGGACCAGCGGCAGGTAACCTGCGTGGTAGCGATTCCCGTCGATGTCCATGGCCTCGGTTGGTATCTGGCCGGGTGTATTGATTGCCTGCGCGACAGTTGCTCGGTCGATTTCTATGGCCGCCAGAGTTCCGGAGTTGCCCGGGAAGGTTGTATGCAGTGGGCTGCCGTCGGGAGCAAACACTACCAGATGGGCATCTACGTCAGCGTGCCAATCCGCCAGGACGCGATCCAGGCGACTGCCGACAATGACGGTACCCATGTATTGCTGGTCGGGGCTCAGGATGGACTCGGCAGTGAGTAACATTACACCTTGTCCCGTATGAACGACACTACTCGCGGTACTGGCCTCGCCGGAAAATACGCTGGTGAGTGCCTCGAGGCTAGTGAGATTAGTCCTGTCGGCGACGGTATAGTCGATCGTGGGGTTGGTATCTTGATTCACAATCGTCCGTTGCAGCCCAATGACCTCTTGCCCACTGTTGCCGGTGATAACAACCAGATCAAGCTCCGCCAGCATAGCGTTGGGCTCGATAAGCTGTTGCAGGGCTACTCCATTCTGAGCCGCGATGTTCTCGGGGACGCCGCCGGTATTGGCGATGCGAAAGATCTCCCGGTGGTGATGCTCACTGAGGAGATCCATCCCGGCTGCGATATCCTCGCTTGCCTGCAGCAGGGACGAGACATCATCTTCGTCATAGGGTCGGGTTAGCTCAGCGGATACCAGATAGGTGCCGACAGTGACAATGATCAGAATGATGACGGTTAGCGGTAGCACCAGTCGCCAGCGAAGTGAGACGAAGCGCCGGGGCGGACCTGTATTGGTGACATGGTCCCACGTGGGGAGGGGCCCGGTAAGCTCTTCTTCGAACGAGATGAGGGAATAATCATCTTTTGGGTTCATGGGACTGGGATCCCTCACACTATGGATTAGAACGTCAGTGCCTTAATAAATCATGCGATAACTCTTCGTGAAATGCAAGCCGAACCGGCAACGTTTGCTTAATGCCTAGTGCAGCTTTCAGCCGCGCCGGACCCGTTTCATGTAACAGAAGATACCTCAAACTGTGCTTTTTGCTAGTTGAAATAGGTGCAAAAAGAGACCGAACGGCCCGTGTGGCATGTGTTATAGTTGAAATTGTCATACGGTTAAGAGGTGAGCGCTGTTCCACATAAGCGCAACGACAACCTGCTGTTGTTTTCAGTCAAAGGGAAATTTCATGAAGATCACAAAACAGGATGTGTTAGAGTACCATACCCTCGGTCGCCCAGGTAAGATCGAGGTTATTGCAACCAAGCCTCTGACGACGCAGCGTCATCTTTCGCTTGCATACTCGCCAGGCGTTGCAGAAGCTGTGCTAGAAGTCGAGCGTGATCCGCTGACTTCCTACCAATATACTGCCAAGAGCAATCTGGTGGCTGTGGTATCCAACGGGACAGCGATCCTGGGCCTTGGGGATCGCGGTGCACTTGCTTCCAAGCCGGTTATGGAGGGCAAGGGGGTTCTCTTCAAAACATTCGCCGATGTCGATGTGTTTGACATCGAAGTAGATACCCACGACCCTGACGAGCTGATCAATGTCGTCCGGGCGATTGCCCCCACCTTCGGGGGGATTAACCTGGAGGACATCAAGGCGCCAGAATGCTTCTATATTGAAGAGAAACTCAAAGAACTGCTACCTATTCCTGTCTTCCACGATGATCAGCACGGTACGGCGATTATCTCGGCGGCTGCACTGATCAATGCTCTTGAGCTCAATGGCAAGAAGGCCGAAGACCTGAAGATGGTCGTCTCTGGTGCTGGCGCCAGCGCGATGGCCTGCGCCAAGCTATATGTTACCCTTGGCCTCAAGAAAGAGAACATCCTCATGGTTGATAGCCGGGGTGTAATCTACAAGGGACGCGAGGCCGGCATGAACCCCTACAAGGAAGAGTTCGCGGTCGAGACCGATGCGCGTACATTGGCCGATGCAATGGTCGATGCCGATGTCTTCCTGGGGCTGTCTGTCAAGGACATGGTCTCCAAGGATATGGTAAAAACGATGGCCAAGGATCCGATGATCTTTGCGATGGCTAATCCTGATCCTGAGATTCCCTATCCCGATGCACGCGAAGCACGGCCAGACGCCTTCATTGGGACGGGTCGGAGCGACTTCCCCAACCAGATCAACAACGTGCTCGGTTTCCCCTTCATTTTCCGCGGTGCGCTTGATGTCGCAGCCAGCGCGATCAATGAAGAGATGAAACTGGCCGCCGCGCATGCATTGGCAGCGTTGGCAAAAGAGGACGTGCCAGATAGTGTGATCGCTGCCTATGGTGGTGAGCCAATCTCCTTTGGTCAGGAATATCTTATTCCCAAGCCGTTGGACCCGCGTGTCCTGCTCTGGGAAGCGCCGGCCGTAGCAGAGGCCGCCATTAAGTCAGGTGTGGCTAGCCTTGACATTGATATTGAAGAGTATCGAGATACCTTAACGCGCCGCCAGGGGCTTGGTCGCCAGGTTAAACGGTTCTTCATTAACAAAGCCCGCCAATCTCCCAAGCGCATTGTCTTTGGCGAAGGCGAAGAGCCAAAGATCATCCGGGCGGCTGCTCAGATTATCGATGAAGGTATTGGCCAGCCAATATTGATCGGTGCTCCGGAGCGGATCGAGGAACTGATTGAAGAGCTCAACCTGGATCTCAAGCCCGAGATCGTGAACCGCAAGCACTACGAGCGTGAGGAAGACTACGCTCAGGCGTACTATGATCTGCGCAAGCGCAAGGGCATGACCCTGCACGATGCCCGCGTGAGTGTCCATCATCCGTTTACTCTCGGCCCAATGATGGTCTATATGGGAGATGCGGATGCCTATGTGGCTGGGCTTTCCGTTCCCTATGCCAATGTGATCCGTCCAGCGCTTCAGCTCTTCCACACCCGGCCCGGGGTTCGGTTCGCCAGTGGTGTCTACCTTGTTCTGGCGCGGGAGCGGGTCTTTGTCTTCACGGATGCGACCGTCAATCTGGATACCGACGCAGACAAGCTTGCCGAGATTGCTATTCTGGCGAATGACTTCGCGCGTACGATAGAGATGGACCCGGTTGTGGCGTTGCTATCTTTCAGTAACTTCGGGGCTACTCCCCATGCCGATTCCGAGAAGGTCCAACATGCTCTGGAGATCGTGCGTGAACGCCGACCTGACATTTGCATTGATGGCGAAGTCCAGGCCGATTTCGCGGTGAATGGCGCTCTGCTTGATGAGCATTATCCATTTGCGGAAATTCGTGATGCGAACGTGCTGGTCTTCCCTGATCTTGGCTCAGCCAATATCGCATACAAACTCTTGAATGAGATCAGCGGTGCTGAGACAATCGGACCAATTCTGTTGGGCATGGGCGCGCCCGTCCATGTGCTACCACAGGGTACATCCGTGGAGAACATCGTGGCGATGGCAGCCGTCGCGGCGATGGATGCCCAGCAGCGCGACAAAGCCTAGCAAACGCTGTACAATAATCACTACATTGCCAACAAGCGGTCGCCGTGTAGGGCTCTCCCTAACGGCGGCCCTTGAACGTTATAGTTCCAGCGGAGTGCCCTTATGTCGTATGATGATCGCCAGGGTGGGGGGCGCTATCCCCCGCAAGGTCCTCCTCCAAATCAGGATTATCCCCCCCGAGACCCGCGGCGTGAGCCGCCCTACGAGGATCCGTATAGTGGCCAGGGTCCTGGATCGGGGTTACGTCCCCCGCGAGCTCCTGATTTGCGACGCAAGACTGAATCCTATCGCGAAATAGAACAGCATCAGCGGTCAGGCTATGACTACGATGATCGCGACCCGGAAGACGAACCGGACAACGGCTCATCTCCGCGTGGGTGCTTCGGTGTCCCAGGGATGGATCGGATGGACTGGGTTTTTATGGGATTACTGTTCTTCGCGGCCATGCGCGGTGGGTCCGATAGAGGGGGATGCTTGCCCAGCCGCGCGTGCCTGCGGACGGTGCTCCTCAACCTGGGAGGCGTGGCGCTGCTAATCGGCTCGATCTTCGTTTTCGCTGAAACTGAGCAAGATGGCCTGGCAACCATCATGCTGGGATCTGGCGCACTTATCTGCCTGTTTGGGGCCGGAAGTGTCTTGTTCCTGGTTTGGGCGACGATGCGTTTGATTGACTTTGATGGTGGTGAAGGCCTGGAACGCAGCGGTTTTATCGGCAACCTTCTAGGGCGCTAGACACAAAAAACCCCATCGCGGATGATGGGGGCGTCTCTGCTGCGGGACCTGGACTCGAACCAGGACTGACGGATCCAGAGTCCGCTGTTCTGCCAATTAAACTATCCCGCATAGTGGAGTGCATTCTAGCACGCTCATTGCTGGCTGACAAGGGCGTTTTCCGCGAAGACGGTCACACTGCAGCGGTTGCTGGGTCATCGTTGTGCTGTTCTTCAAGCGCACTGAGCTCCCGCTCGAGGCTAGCGGGAAATAGCCGGTGTCGGAAGACTATTGCGATGATGATCCCTACCAAGGCGCCAAACCACACCTGAAATATCCCGATCATCAGTACGGCGGCGCTGTTAGCCGCTCCTCCCATGCCAACGATGCTACTGAGTAGCACGGCGATGGTGATTTCGCGTCCGCCGGCGCCGCCAGGCATAGCGCTGATTGCAGACACAACAATCGAGAAGCCAAGAATGAACGTCGCCTGCACAAATAGCTCTCCGGATGGGTTAGCCCCTAACCCGACGAGCATAAAGTAGAAGCCAACGCAATCTGTGAAGTAGGCTCCCATGCCAAAGACGGTTGTCGGCATGAGATGCCGTAACTTGACCAGGTCATAGCTGCTATCGTACAGCGTTCGTAGTGGATTCTCCAAATGCTGGACGATCGGCAACTGCCCTGCGACAGTAATGATGCGTTGAATGATGCCACGGAACTGTATGAGGACGATCAGTCCCAGCATGAACAGGCTGATGCCGATGAGTACACCGCGCAGATATGAGGGACTGACGTCCCCGGGAGTAAAAATGGCATCGCTAGCAATTCCAGCAGAAGCACCCACCAACAAGACAACGGCGATGCCGTCAACGAGGCGCTCTGCGAAGATGATCGGCGCGCTTCGGGTGATGGGTGTGCCCGTCAAGTTCTTGAGCGCGAGGGCCTTGATTATCTCAGCGATTTTGCCGGGGGACAAGATAAAGGGAAGGCTGGCCATCCATAGGATGAGGCTGTCCTGTACCCGTATCGTTGCAGGTTGATCTGGATGCGGGGCGGGCGCTGTTGGTCCCTTTAGAACTGGATTCACGCCTATGACGTGCAGAAAATAGTGCCATTCCAGGTAGCTGAACAACCAGTTCATGACTTTAAGCACAATAATGGGCAGAAAGTACCAGACGGGAAACGACTCCAGCCGCTTAGCCAGCGACCGTGCGTCGCCGACAATTACGACAGCGATCAACACGGTGGCGACGAATGCCATCCCGAGCAGCATTTGATTCCAGTATTTGCGCATGCGGCGGTAATTGCTCTGTGACCGGTCCCAATGTAGGTATTCTATCACCGTGTTTCCTGGCTAGAAAGGCCAGGTCCAGCCAGGTGGGTAGCCTTAGAGTCTTCAAATGCCTTGCTAAAACGGTGCTCAGTCGCCATACTTAGGATGTGTGTTTGCTGGCGACCCGCGCTTCGTGTTGCGGGCATGGTAGAAGGAGAGACAGGGTGGCAGGCTTAGAAATCAAAGTCGGCACCTACAACGTCAATAACCTCTTTGATCGTTTTGATGATCCCTACAGTTGGAGCGACGATCGCTGGAACAAACGTAGTACCAAGCCCAAAAGCCTGGATGAAATATTCCATATTGGGCAGCGGCTTCGTGAAGATGAGCCAGATGTCATAGCTTTTCAGGAGGTCGAGGGCAAAGGGGTACTGTACGAGTTTAATGTGTCTCAGCTTGGGCGTCATTTTCGGGATCTGGCGCTGATTCCAGCGAACGATCCGCGTAATATTGATGTTGCTGTTGCCAGCACCCTGCCGCTAGGTCAAATCGTATCGTATCAGTTTATTCGCGATTTAGAGACGGGTCAGAAGCTTTTCTCACGTGATTTACTTGAGGTTGAGGTCCTGCATCCCGAAAGCCCCGGGCAACGTCTCTTCACTATTTTCGTGTCGCACCTCAAGAGTAAGTGGGTTGACCCTTCGCTCAATGCTGCTGATGAAGCGGCTGCTCGTGATCGGGCTGAGCGCTTGCGCTGGCAACAGGCTCATATGATTGCGAGCATTGTTCGCGCGCGTTTTCCGAACCCGAACGCGCTTTACATCGTCGCCGGTGATTTGAATGACACACCGGATTCAGCGCCATTGCGTCCTTTGCTCCAGAATCCTCAGCTTCAACTGGTTGATGTGTTACAGGCTTTACCACAGGCTGACCGCTGGACCTATCACTGGAAGAAGGAGGACCAGTACAGCCAGATTGATTATCTGCTGCTTTCGCCAACGCTGGCGCAGTACGTGGTTCCGGAATCGGCCCATGTCCAACAGCATCGCCACATCAGTGGTTCGGATCATCGTCCTGTCTATGTGACATTACAGTTTTAGGGGAAGAAACCTATGGCTACTCGAGCGGTCGTGCTTGCTGGTGGTGAAGGAACGCGGCTCGGCGTCCTGACAGCGAAGCGCGCCAAACCGGCTGTGCCTTTTGCTGGCAAGTATCGAATTATCGATTTTGTACTCTCCAATTGCGTGAATTCTGGCTTATTCGATGTCCTGGTCTTAACCCAATATCGTCCCCACTCACTTAATGAACATATTGCTCGCGGCCGTCCGTGGGACCTGGACCGGTCCTTTTCGGGTGGTGTGCAGCTTCTGCAGCCCTATAAAGGGCGTTGGGCGACCGACTGGTATCGGGGCACAGCGGATGCGGTTACGCAAAATTTCAACTTTGTGCGGCGCGGTTCGCCTGAGAACGCGCTGATTCTTTCGGGTGATCATATCTACCAGATGGACTATACCGACCTGATTAATTACCACGAGGAGCACAATGCAGATGTGACCATCTGCGTGATTGATGTTCCCTTGCACGAAGCGAGCCGCTACGGAATCATGTTCACTGATGAGAACATGAACATCATAGAGTTTTATGAGAAACCCAAGGACCCGCCGGGAACGCTCGCCAATATGGGCGTCTATATCTTCAAAACGAGCGTTCTTGACTTCTATCTTGAACGCGATGGCAAAGACGACGACTCCAATCATGACTTTGGCAAGGACATCATCCCCAAGATGATTGCTGATGGACGGCGTGTTGTGGCTTATCCCTTTGAGGGGTACTGGGTCGACGTTGGAACGCTGCGCGCGTACTGGGAAGCGCATATGGATCTGTTGCAGGTGCCCCCACCGCTGGACTTGAACGACCGGACGTGGGTCATTCACACGCGCTCGGAGGAACGGCCACCTGTCAAGCTGGAGGGTGGTACCAACATTATTGACAGCCTCATTACCGATGGGTCAATCGTTGCTCAGGGCGCGACGGTTGAGCGCAGCGTCCTCTCACCAGGGGTCTATGTCGGCCCAGGCGCAGTCGTGCGTGAAAGCATTGTTTTGACAGATACCTATATCGAGGCCGGGGCGGTGGTCGAACACTGCATTATCGACAAGCAGGTGGTTATCGGCCAGAATGCCCATGTCGGCCGGATTGTTGAAGGCGCCGAGTTCCCGCACCTAACCACGATCGGTAAGAGCACACGTATTCCGCCGGAGTTTAAGGTTGGCGCCGATGTAGTGATTGCCAGCGAGACTGAAGAGAGCTTCTTTGTCGAGAGATATACTGATCGATCTGTGCCAGATTCAGAACGAGTTGCGTACACCGGCCCCTAGTAGCCGAGGTTTGATCTGTTGCCCTGGCGGTCAGAGTGACCTTAGGTCGTTCTGGCCGCATGCATACCCGATCGTATGATAAGTTTAGACTGTTGGGCTACTCAGGTTCCCCCATCTACAAGCATGGTGAAGATGCTAACAACGACACGCGACTCTGCTATCCGGCTTATCATGGTCCTCAGCCTGCTGGCTACCTTGGCCCTGGTTTCGCCGACCCGACCCTCAAGTGCTATTGATCCTAGTGGCCAATCAGTCGAAGAACAGGTTGATGCGCTGCTAGCACAGATGAGCCTCCGTCAGAAGGTCGGGCAGCTGTTTATGGTCAGTATTGGTGGATCGCAGCTAACCGAGCAGCAGCTTGCCTTCTTGAGTACATACCAACCGGGTGCAATTGTGCTGTCTTTGCAGAACCTTCAGGGTCGCTCGCCCGAGTCGATCACGCGTTTTACCAATGAACTCCAGGTGACCAGTCTCAACAACACCTCGATCCCTCTCTTGATTGCTGTCGATCAGGAGGGCGGCCGCGTGCGCCGGTTGGAGGAGGGATTCACCGCTTTTCCAGAGCCTTCGATTCTGGGCGCGACCGCCGATCCCCAGATTGCTGTGCGCATCGGTGACGCTATGGCCAGCGAGATCAATGCGGTCGGCTTCAATATGAACCTGGCCCCGGTGGTCGATCTGCATACCCGCGCGGATATGCTGAACCCCTATCGTGTCCTCAATCACCGTACCTTGAGCCAGGATCCTCAGATCGTCGGCGAATTAGCCGGGGGGATGACGCAGGGGATGGCGAATGCTGGGGTGGTCAGTGTGCTTAAGCATTATCCCGGGCACAGCCCTACCGCGGACGATAGCCATGCCCAGGTGGCGGCGGTAAATCTCGATGAAGCAACCTGGCGCTCGACCAATCTCCGCGCGTTTGCGGTCGCGATTGAGGGGGGAGCTCAGGCAGTAATGGTTGGGCATTTGTATTATCCAGCAATCGAACCTGTCGAGAATCTGCCAGCCAGTCTTTCCCCCGTGATGATCAGTATTCTGCGAGATGAGTTGGGTTTCGAAGGCATCGTTATGACGGATGCGCTTGAGATGGGCGGCATCGTGACAGCTTATAGCTTCCCGCATGCAGCCCTGATGGCGCTCCAAGCAGGTGTTGATATCGTCGCGATGGGGCCCAATGCCAACTTTGAGGACCAGCAACGTGCGATGGACTATGTTTACCTTGCGGCCCAGAATGGCAGCCTGCCGATTGCGCGCGTTGATGAATCGGTGCGGCGCGTGCTGCGGATCAAGATTGCCTACGGATTGATGGCATGGACCCCGCTGGAGCCAGAGACTGCTGCGGCGCGGATTGCGCGCGACACGTCGCATGAAGCAATCACCGCGATGTTTGAAGCAGGTATCACAGTGGTTCGTGATGACGAGAAGATGTTGCCCCTGTTGCCCGATGATGACGTGGCAATTATCTATCCTGTCGGGAAACCAGCCATTCAAGAGGTGTGCAGCCAGTATCTACCTGAGGCTGTCTTCCAGGGATACAGTTTTGAGCCTTATGACTGGGAGTTTGGCGCCGCGCGGGCTGCTGCTAACCAGGCGGACACGGTGGTTGTCATTGCTGAGAATATCGGCTGGAACATCGAACAGGCCAATTTCGTGGCCGGATTGCCCACCGAGAAGATGATCTACGTTTCGCTGTGGAAGCCCTATGAGTGGGAGGCTGTCGCTGCGATTGACCCTGACACGCCTGGATTTGTGGCCGCCTACTCTACCCGTGAGGAAGCGCAAGTGGCGCTCTGCCGTGTGCTCGCGGGTGCGGTCCCGGCTCGCGGCAGATTGCCGATGGCGCTCGAAGGTTGGTATGAACTGGGTCATGGGATCACCTATCCAGCTAGATGACCCATTCACGCGACGAATCCCCCCATTGTATACACGTCGAATCTCGCGCGTCCGCATACGTTCATTTTGGGTAGACTGGCCCATACGGATTTGGTCACTCTGCTGTGTCGGCATGCAGTCGTACTGATTAGAATGAGATCATCTGGTAAGACAAGAAAGGAAGAACATGCCAACCGATCAGTATCATGAGCCCCCTGCAGAGCTTTCCCAGGATACACGTTCCTTCGCGCGCATCATCGTTTCTCTGATTGAAGAAGCCGATGCGATCAACTGGTACGAGCAACGTCTAGCGGTTGAGCAAGATGCCGATGCCAAGGCCATTATGGGTAACGCACAAAAGGAAGAGTTCAAGCACTTTGTAATGGACCTTGAGTGGCTGTTACGGCGCAAACCCACCTGGCGGAAACTAGCGCAGAAAGTCCTCTTCACTCAGGGTGATATTCTTGAAGCGGCTGAGGACGCTGAAGACGAAGCGATCCACGATTAGGTGCCAAGGCCACTGGCGACACCAGTGGGAAATACCCTTGTAAACACCCTCAACTGTGCTCAGGTGCCTCCCATAGAATTTGCGGCAGGGGACGCCCTGCTTTAGCGGGGCGGGGAATGCCGCTTGCCTCCTTTTTTGGAACTTTTGTACAATTAGATTACTATGACAAAACGAACCCGACACGCGCACTATAACATCAACTACCACCTTGTTTGGTGTCCCAAATATCGACGCCCGGTGCTGCAAGGTGATGTTGGCAAGCGCCTTGCCGAATTGCTTCCCGATGTGGTCGTGAATTTGGGCGGAGAGGTAATTAACCTCACGGTCCAGTCGGATCACGTTCATCTGGTTGCATCGTTCCCGCCTACGCTTTCTGTCGCGCAAATCATGTTTCGCCTGAAAGGGAAAACAAGCCACCAATTGCGCGAAGAATTTCCGCAATTGAAAAGCCGTCTGCCTTCTTTGTGGACACGTTCTTACTATGCTGGCACAGCGGGCGAAATGAGTGCGGAGACAATCCAGCGCTACATTGATGCTCAAAAAGGAAAATAGCCGGTGCTCCGCACCTATCGCTATCGCATGTATCCTACCCAGGAGCAACAAGCCGCGCTGAATGAAATCATCGACATGGCTCGCTGGCTGTACAACCACGCGCTCGCGTATCGTCGCAAACGCTGGTACGAGTCGCGCATTGGTGTGACTTACAACGAGCAATCGGCGATGTGGCGCGATTGGCGCAATGAATGCCCGGACGATAACCCTTTGCGTCTGCTCAACATGAGCGCAGGGCAGCAAATTTTGCGCCGTCTGGACAAAGCCTATCGTGAATTTCTGAAAGGCAAGCGCGGCAGACCGCGTTTCAAGGGGCGTCACTATTTCAACAGCTTGAACTACAAACCGGGCGACGGGGCGGGACTGAAAGACGGCAAGCTGTATGTCCAGAATGTCGGGTTGGTGACGGTGAAATGGCATCGACAAATGCCTGATGGCAAACTGAAGAACATCATCATCAAGCGCAAGCCTTCCGGCTGGTACGTGCTGCTGCAAGTCGAATGGCCCAACGTGGCAATTCAACCGTCGGATAAGCCGCTGGTCGGCATTGACGTGGGCATCCTGCACGCGCTGGCATTGAGCGATGGCACGGTGATTGATGCACCGGGTTTTCTGCGCGAGTCTCTGAAGAAGCTGCGCGTCTTGCAGCGTGCGGTCGCTCGCAGGAAGAAAGGCAGTCGCCGTCGAGCGAAGGCGCTGCACCAACTGGCGACATACAGCGAACATATCGCCAACCAGCGCCGCGACTGGTGGCACAAAGTGGTGCATTGGCTGGTCAACACCTACGGCGGTATCGCGCTGGAAGACCTGAATTTGACGTTTATGCTGCGTAACGGCCACTTGTCCAGATCGACGCATGATGTAGCGTTGGGCCTGTTCTACGAAATCCTCGACTACAAGGCAATTGAGGCCGGGGTCGAGATTGCCGTAGTGAACCCACGTCACACATCGCAGATGTGCAGTGGTTGTGGTGTGATGGTCAAAAAAGGGTTGCATGTTCGTGTTCACCGATGTCCTGATTGTGGTCTTACAGTTGATCGAGACGTAAACGCGGCGATCAACATTTTGCAACGCACACTCGGTTAGG
>JAADYW010000201.1 GCA_010092845.1 Chloroflexota bacterium | reverse complement strand
TGGGGATCTGGTAGTCCATATCGTTCCGGTCGCGCAGGACGCCACGGAAGTAGACAGTTTCGCCCGGACGATAGATCGGGCGGTCGGTGTAGATGTAATTGTTTTCGGTCGGCAGGTCGCGGTCTGAGTTGCTGAACCAGACACCGTAGACGCCTGCTCCTTCGGCAACGATGAAGATGAAATCATCGGATTCGGGCAGGCTGGTGGGGGCTTTGAAGACACCTTCAGCGTCGGTCTGGCCGCGGGCAATCGCCTGACCCTTGTGGTAGATCGTGACAGTCGTCTCCTGTACGGGTTCGGCACTGGGCATATCGGTGACCCAGACCAGGGCCTCGTTGGGGCCGCGTTTCACCGTCAGGTTAGCCGACGTTACAGACAGGCCAAATTGGAAGGTCTGGATTCCGTCTCCGCGGTCAGGTGCCTTAATGATCACCCAGTAGGTCCCGTTGGGGAGTGTGCCGCCCTCTTCAGAGGCCAGGTGGACTTCTTTGGGGACGCCTTCGATGCCCGCGGAGTCGTAGGTTTCTTCCCAGGTGCGCAGCAGATTCTCATCCCGTGCCCAGGGCGGCAGCTCCTCGTCATAATAGTAAGACCGTTCCCGGATCATCTCCTCGGCAATGCTCACCATGTCGTCGTCCGGGATGGCAAAGACTTGGTAGCTCACCGTAGGTGATCCGCTGACGAGTATCGAAAAACGGGTATCTTGACGGTGGGCGCCGGTTAGCATGAGCCTGGCTCCCCACGATAGGATGGGAGATGCCCAGGTATCAATAGCACGCGTTGTGTAACTAAACGTATAGTCGGTTTTGATGGCGTTGCCATAGATGTCTTCAGCGCCAGCCTTCAGCGTGATGGTATAGGTTGTCTCGGGCAGAGAGCGGAAGTCCAGGTTGAGCGATTGGTTGCCCCATACGACGGGCATCCATTCTTCTGGCTCGGGTGAGATCTCGATCAAACCCTGCAGAGTATCTGTATTCATCGGCGATTTGAACTCGATGCTGGCCCCGCTGCCCGGGTGGACATCTCTATCGCCATTGAGTGGCCACGTGCTGCGAACGCCCGGATAGGGGACGGTGCGGAAGGATTGTGAATAGCCGCGACCCAGGGTGGCCTCACCCGCCGCACTTCGGGCGCTGTCAGCGATGTTGATCAAGTATGTCTGGTCAATCGTCAGATTCTCATCAGGAATAAAGGACATCACGGTGCTGTTCTGGTCCCAGGTGAAGCTACCCGCAACGCGATCGCCGCCGCTCAGCAGGTAAAAGGCTTCTTCGGCGCTGGGTTGGTCCATCGGTTGGCTGAAGCGAATCTCGACATTGGCATCCAGTAGTACGCCTTCTTGATCCGCAGTAGGCGTGATTCCGAGGATCTGCGGCGGGAGGGTCTCGAATGACCATGCGTAGTCAGTGTCCAACACGGCGCCGTCGACACTTGTCAGGCCAGCGGTGACCGTGATGGTGTATTCAGCGCCCCCACTGAGCGCTTCCGCGGGATTGAAGACGTAGATGCCGGTGTTGAGCCATTCGCCGGTACCCTCCAGAGCTGGTTCAATCGTGATCGGATCCGGCAATTCGTCGAGCTGCTCGGTGGAGACAAGCGGCACCACCGGCCGGTTGAACGTGACAACGATGCGGGCATCTGCCGCAACGCCCTCGGCACCGTCTTCAGGGACTACAGATGCGACCTCAAGCGGTCCCACGGTCTTCACTTCGATTTGCACCGGATCCGGCAGACTCAGGCCGTTCTGTGCCACTGCCGAAGCAGCGATCGTGACGGTGTAGTCGGTGGCACGCTGCCAGCCTGCAGCGGGTAGGATGTTGACTGTCCGCGCATCCGTCCAGGTGAATGAGCTTTCGAAAGCCGGGTCACTCTGGAAGGCGGCTTCAACACTGGCTTGATCCATCGGTTGGTTGAAGGTGAGTGTCAGAGGGTCGTCAGGTGAGAGTTCAACACCGGGAAGCGGCCATATGTCTATGACCTGCGGGGGAATATCTTCGCTGTCTTGAGAGCGGGCTGCGTCTGATCCGGTCAATACCAGAACAATCGCAGCAATTGCTACGAAGAACACAAGAGATTTGCGCATACTGATAGTTCCCTCAACTTAAACGTGGACAGAAAGGTCGTATGGCGTAAGGACGTTGAAATATTGTGATTTGTTCCTGAAGATTTTGGTTGCAACCACCATGCTCACGATATAGTATGGACGAGTTTGCACTAAAGGGGTAGCTTGCCGGATGAAGATTTTATTCCTCACGTCTCATTTTCCGTATCCGATGCACAGCGGGGGCGCCTTGCGGGCCGCTGGCTTGATCCAGGGGGCCGCGGAAGCTGGCCACGAGATCCATCTCCTCAGCTTTACGGAACAGCTACCGGAGACTTCTCCCCTCCACGAGATATGTGCGCAGATCATCACAGTGGCGCCGCCGCCGCGGACATTGACAGACCGGCTGCGTGATCTCCTGTTGACCCAGCGGGCAGATATGGGGCGGCGTTTCTGGTCTGAAGAAGCGCTGGCACGGATGGCCCAGACGATTCGCCAGTATGGCTATGACCTGGTCCATGCCGAGAGCATCGAAATGGCGGTTTATCTCTTGCCACTCCGCGAGATATTTCCGGACTTGCCTCTGGTCTATGGGTCGCTCAATGCCGAGGCGCGTTTGCAACGCTCAGCTTTTTTGGCGGAGCTCGGGCAACCTAAGCGGTTTCCCGTTGCGGGCTATTCGCTAATCCAGTGGCGACGCCTCTACCGTCTGGAGCGCCAGATTTGCCGGGTAGCCGATTGTGTGCTGGCGGTCAGTGAGCCAGATCGTGAGATCCTGGCGCAGCAATCTGCTACGCCGGTCCACCTGGTCAAAAACGGTATTCACGTCGCGCCCTATCTGGGCTTCGAGCGGTCGGAGGCACTTGGTGAGGGCGCTATCGTCTTCACGGGGTCAATGGATTATCGTCCCAATATCGATGCAGCTCTCTGGTTTGTCCATCAGATTCTGCCCCTGTTGGTCTATCCGAAGCCGCATGTCTATATTGTCGGGAAGAAACCATCCCCCCGTATTCTAGCCTTGCAGGGCGACCCGGCGTTGCCTGTCACGGTGACGGGCGCTGTAGAGGAAATGTCGCCGTATTGGACCGGATCGCAGGTGTATATCGCGCCACTACGGATGGGAAGTGGCACGCGCTTTAAGCTTCTCGAGGCGATGGCGACACAATGTGCCATTGTCTCTACGTCGATCGGCGCGATGGGCCTAGATGTCACCTCCGGCCGCGAACTGATACTGGCTGATACAGCGGGAGCGTTTGCCGCTGCGGTGGACAAGCTGCTGGGCGATGCCGGCCTGCGCGCTGAGATAGGCAAGGCAGGCCAGGACTTTGTGCAGAAGCACTTCGATTGGTCGGCGATTACGCCGCACCTACTGAACGCCTACAACAAGATCAAACGGTAATCACGCTGGCTCATGGACGGCTATTCCTCATCTTCAAGCGGAGCGGGTGATACGAGCAGCCCGTCGCGCTCCTTGTGGATAGTAACCTGGCCCAGTTTGCCACCCTTCATCTTGCGCACATGGCGGCATTCAGCGATCTGAACCTGTACCTTGGTATCCTGGCGCAGTTTGCTGTAATAAGCTGCCAGTGATGCGGCGTGCTCCAGAACCGCCGCCGGCACTTCCTTGGCATTGGTCTTGATGATGACATGAGATCCCGGCACGCCCCGAGCGTGCAGCCACAGGTCGTAAGGCTCGCAGCGGTCCAACAGTTGAGCGTTCTGGCGTGCATTGCGCCCCACCCAGATGATGAAACCCTCATCAGTCGTGATTTTGCGCGGTGCAGACTTGCCGCCTTTGGGTTGTGCGTAGCGTTTGCCCTGCCAGAAGCCGTTTTTCTGCAATGTATCCTGCACTTCCCCGATGTCTTGCCAGTTCTCAGCCATTTCGAGATCGATATCAAGCTGGTCCAGAAAATCAAGTTCCTGCTGGGTGGCTTGAATGCGCTCGGGGAGTTGATCACGGGCGCGTTTTTTCTTCTCGTAGCGCTCGAAGTAGCGTTGGGCGTTCTCAAGCGGGGTCAGGGATGTGTCCAGTTTTATCGTGAAGGGCTCGCCCTCCGGATCATATTGGGCGACGAGTGCATCCTGGCCGTCGTCAATCGTGTACTGGTAGGCCAATACCAGCTCGCCGGACTGGCGCAACGTCTCGATCTCGGCTTGATCAACGAGTTCCCGTTCCAGCGCATTCAGTTTGCGCTGCACGCGCTGGCGTGCTTTCTCGAGCTGCGCGCGGATCGGTTTACGGGCGGCCTCATAAGCTGCCGGGCCCTCTATCTCCCCGAAGAAGCTGTTCAAGGCTTCGCTCGCGGTTTCCTTCGGTTCCCAGCGCCCAGTGTAGGTGATTGGTAGTGCGGAGAGGCCGCTGGGTAGATCGTTCTCATCGTAGACTACGCCGGGTTTCCACTCGTGGCGTAAGATACGGTGCACAAAGGATTCCAGGGCGGCATGCAGGTTGTAAGGGTTGGCCTGGCTCGCCTTGATATCGGTCCGCTGGTAAGCACGATAGACGGCCTCGCGCGCGATCAGTGGACTGAAGCCGAGCACGCCCTTGACCAATACTGACCAGGCTTTATCATCGGGGCTCCGCCTTAACAGGCGATCAACCGCCTGAGGGGTGAGCGTATCCGGTGCGACTTTGTCGGTTTGAAGTGGTGGCGGAACGTAGTTGTGACGCGGCAGGATGATCCGCACGCGATTGTCCTGGGGGCCGATGCGGCGTGCACAATCCAGGATGGTGCCGTCTTCGACCAGCAGCAGGTTGGCCCGACGTGCAATCAATTCCACAATGATCTGGAGAGCCTGATCTTCTGCAACGAGTTCAAAGATGATGATGCGCTCCCAGGGCGGCTGGCGTACTACATTGATGCGCATGCCTTCGATCCGTCGGCGGAACAATAGCCCCAGCGGCGAGGCGGTCTGGACGCCACGCCGTAGCTTCTCGGGAACGATCAAGGCGCGGGGGTTCTGGTTGTCTCCGCTGAGCAGCAGGTAATGGCGTTGGCGGTTAGCATAGACCTCCAGGCCGAAAGTCTGGCGGTCGAGCTCGACGGTATCCTGGACGCGCCCGCCCGCCAGTTTTGCGTTGAATTCATCTACCAGAGCTGCGGTTGTGAAAGTATCAATGCTCATAATTGTTCGGTACCTATACTGATTGGTGTTTTAATACGCCCGATGCTACAATGCCGACAAGCCTGTACAATGTCAAGGATGGGTAATGCTTATCGCTGTTGGTTCGACCAATCCAGTCAAGTATAACGCGACGCGTTCTGTGCTGGTACAGGTTTACCCGGCGGCAGCCTTTGCCACCTATTCGGTATCCTCTGGTGTTCCTGACCAGCCATGGGGTGATATTCAGACGCGACAGGGTGCCCTAGTCCGTGCTCAGGCCGCCCAAGATGCGCTGGATGCTGATCTGGGGGTCGGGCTTGAAGGCGGTGTTCAGGAAACGGAATTTGGTTTGTTCACCTGTGCCTGGTGTGCTGTGGTCGACCGGCAAGGAACGACCGGTATTGGCGGCAGCTCATGTGTTCATCTGCCTGACCCAGTTGCGAACCAGCTCCGATCTGGCGTTGAGCTTGGCCCGGCGATGGATGCCCTAAGTGGCCAGCACAATACTCGGCAGGGGTTGGGAGCGATCGGCCTATTGACCAAGGGGCTTTCTTCCCGCCAGCAGGCTTATGAAGCGCTGATAAAAATGGCGCTTGCGCCGTTTGTGCGTCCTGAGTGGTATGCTTAGTCAGGTTTTTTTGAAAGGGGATAAGCGCTTCTTCAGCGCGAAGCTTATGAAAAGACCCGTGCAAATACTATTCATTTTCATCTTGGTATTATTCATGGCTGCCTGCGGAGGCGATGACGACTCGGATGACACGGAGGAAGCCTTCACCGAGCCAGTACGTCCGGTGCTTAATCTCCAGGCAGAGGATGTATCGGTAACCGGCCAGCTCCGCACCATCTGCTGGCCAGAGGGCTCGGGTAATCTGCGCTGTGAACCGACCTTTGGTGAGATTGTGCCTATCGATTCACTCCTGGTGGCACGCGCAGACCAGATTCTGGTCAATGTTGGTCCGGCGGAGAGCCCTGACGAGCTTGTAGTGACGGCCTACGATGCAAGGGGCGATTCGCTCTTCAATCTCAGCTTTGTCGAGGGTGAAACGGCGACTTTCCCGGCCATCAACCTTAGCGAAGGCCGCAATATCCTCGAAGTTACAGCCTATTACTATGATCTGGAAGGGGCCGATGCCCTGGTGAGTAGTGTGTTCGCTGTTGATGTCGGTACGGCTGTCGCCAGTGGCTCCGAACTCGGTGAAGGAACGGGGACGCCGCCCTCGGAGGATGAGACGACAACCCCCACCCTTGAGGTAACCGAAGAAGAAACCGAGACTGTCGAGGCCACCCCAGCGCCAACTGAAACACCAGAGCAAGCCACACTCGCACCAGATGAAACTGATGAGGTTGAGGACATGGATGCGACGCCGTCGGGCGCGGGTGCTGGTGACGATACCGAAACGCCGGCTACGGACGAGACAACTCCAACGGCGGAAGCTACACCGACCCCTGGGCCAGGAGAAACCATGCCTGCTGGAGTGGACGAGGAGACGACCACTCCGGAAGACCAGCCGACCGGTGATGATGCTACTGAAGAACCTGACGATGAAGAAACCCCAGAGCTGCCCCCCGACGAACCGGAAGCGGCCACACCTACCATCGAAACCACGCGGACACCCATGCCCACAACTGAGGTGCCAGTGGAGACCGCAACCCCAACCCTTGAGCTTCCCACCGAGGATATTGTCAGCCCCACTGCCACTGCAACCAATACGCGCCCGGTGCCAACCGCAACCAACACGCCATCGCCGACTGTTACCGTTGAGCAACCAGCATCCGCAACACCTACCATCACGCCCATGCCATCTGTTACCCTGGTGCCCACCGCGGATATGGATGATCCTGAAGGTTTTGTTGGGATTGCCCCTGAGGTGACCCTTTCAGTGCGTGGCCGGGACTATGGACCAGTTGGCATCGAATACTGCCGGCGTAGTAGCCCCAACGAGCAGGTCTGCGTTGAACGTCCAGCTGATGAGACACCACGCCGGGTGATCATTGGCCGTGGCAACGCTGTAATTGCAGAAATCGAGGGCGAACGCCCCGAAACGGTGGTCTATCAAGTCCGGAGCGTAACCGACTTGCGTCCCTTGGTAAGCGAAAATCGGGATGGCGACAACAACGTCCTGTTCACCCTGAACCTGCCATCGGGTGATTACCTTTTGTCCATCCGGGTCTCCTGGCCCGGGCGCAATGGTACCTACTACTTCCGAATTCGTATTGTTGAGTAGCGTTTCAGCCTCAACAACTTTGTGCCACCTTGCTTGCTGTGAGGTGGCACATTGCACCTCATTTGACAGCGATTCCCGTGCCTCTTATAATTCTTTAATATGTTGTATCGTTAGCTTGTTGTCGCGATGTAAAGCTAGTTTAGGGAGATAAATGGATCATATGGCTTCAGAGGTACGTCGCTATGATGTTCCTCCGTCACCGCCGCCGGACGAAGGCTATTGGGCGGCATTGTTGGAGGAAGCAGAGCTGGCGATGGGGGGACTGCCTCAGCAAGCCAAGGACGACGCCCTGGCTGAAGATGAGATGTTTTCCCCACCCTATTCCGATGATCTCGACGCCTACGAAGCGCGATCATTCGGTACGTTGGCTGATTGGGAACAAGTCGAACAGGTTAATCATTCGGATACGACCGTTAACCTGAAGGTTGTTGGCTATAATCGTGGTGGCCTCCTGGTCGAATGGGGGACGTTGCATGGCTTTGTCCCGGCAAGCCAACTTGTCGGGTTTCCCATCGAGCATGATAACCCCGCTAACCGTCGCGAGGCACTGAGTGAATATGTCGGCAAGATGCTGCATTTGCGCGTCATCGAGCTTGATCGTGTACAGAGTCGCTTGATTCTGTCGGAACGGGCGGCTGAGGTCCCGCCAGGCACACGCGATGATCTGTTGTCTACCTTGAAACCCGGCGACCGGTTGAGTGGGACCGTCACGAATCTATGCCACTTTGGCGTTTTCGTTGATCTCGGCGGTGTCGAAGGTTTGATCCATATCAGTGAACTGAGCTGGGGGCGTGTACGGCATCCTAGCGACGTTTTACAACGCGGCCGCGAGGTACAGGTTTATGTCCTTGAGGTCGCGCCGGATGAAGGCCGTGTCGCGCTAAGCCTCAAGCGCCTGCAACCAGATCCCTGGAAGACGGTGGAAGAACGCTATCAGATTGGCCAGACCATCGAAGGTGAGGTCACCCATGTGGTCGATTTTGGTGCCTTCGTATGTGTTGAAGCTGGTCTTGAGGGCCTCATTCACATTTCTGAGCTAGCCGAGGGGCACTTTCTGCATCCCTATAATGTCGTTAAAGAAGGAGATACTGTCCAGGCACGGATATTGCATATCGACGGCAAGGCCCGTCGCCTGGGGTTGAGCTTGCGGCGCTAGTTCTGCCAGATCCTGGCCCCGACACAGGCGAACAGCGATCCAGGATTCCAGACTTCAACCCTGAAGTCTGGAATTCTCAGCCTCTGGTTTTGGTGACTGCTGCTAGCTAACTCAGTTTTTTCAAGTCATCGTCGTTTTCCCCTTTGTATTCAGCACTGTGGCTTTGGGTAAAGGTTAGAATCACTTCTCCCAGTTATCTAGTTCCTACGAGGCTCATATGAAGCAGGCAGTTGCTATCGTTACGGATGGTACTTGTGATCTCCCTCCAGAGCTGGTCGCTGAGCATCGGATTCAGGTAGTCCGGCAGTACATCACTTGGGGCCAGCGAAGCTATATTGACTACGTCGAATTGCCAATCGACGAATTTTATCAGCGGCTAGCGGTCGACCCTGAGATCCCGAAGACTTCACAGGCAACGACTGCTGATTTCGTGCAGGGTTATCAGGAGGCCAGACGGTCTTCAGAGGCGCAGGGCGTCATCTGCATTACCCTGTCAGCGGAGTTGAGCGGGACCCATAATTCAGCCGTTCAAGCAGCAGAGATCGTTGATTTCCCGGTGCGGGTGGTTGATTCGCGGATTGCCTCATTGCCTTTGGGATTTCTGGTGCTTACGGCGGTGGAAGCGCGCGATGCTGGGGGCAGCCTTGACGAGATCGCTGAGATCATTGAAGCCGCTAGACCCGCTGTACAAATTTTCTTCACGCCAGATACACTACGATATTTGCACCTGGGCGGGCGCGTCAGCAGCATTCAGCGCTTTATAGGTGATACCCTCAAAATTAAGCCCATCCTCTATGTCGTGGACGGGAAGATCGAGGTCAAGACGAGTGTAAGGGCGCGCCATCGAGCGATCCAACGCATATTGGGCCTGGTTGATGCGTCCCGGCAAGGGCATCGTATCAAGCGCCTGGGTGTTATGCATGGTAGCGCGCATCACGAGGCGGCTGAATTGGCCCACTTGTTGCGCGACTGTCTGGGTGTAGAAGAGGTGATTGTCAATAGCTGTTGTTCGGCGATTGGTGTCCATATGGGACCGGGCGTGATTGGGATTGGCTACCAACTGGAGCCGGTTATCAACTGAATCAAAGCATGGTGGAGGGCGAACTTTGACGGAACCGCTGACGTCGTCTGATGTTCAAGCCGCGCTTGATGAGCAAGCGCCAGGCATCCAGGTCGAGACATATGATACTTCGACGGCGACCGCTCCTCAAGCGGCAGCCAGTATTGGTACCCCGCTGGGCAGTATCGTCAAGAGCCTGGTCTTCATGATTAATGGTCGTCCCATAGTAGCACTTGTTGCTGGCGACCAGAAAGTGGATACGCGCAAAATCGCCGCGTTCTATGATGTAGGCCGCAAAAAGGTCAAGATTGCAACATATGAGGAGTGTGTCGAGCATATTGGCTATGAACCCGGTGGTGTGCCGCCGCTGGGGCATCGTAGCGCTGCGCCTATCCTGATAGATCGCAGTTTGTCGCGCTTCGAAACCGTATATGCTGCTGCCGGCTCACCAAACACGATATTTCCTATACCCTT
>JAADYW010000027.1 GCA_010092845.1 Chloroflexota bacterium | reverse complement strand
CGGATTGACTTTCCCGCCTGCGAAGACAGTTTGTAACCGCAAAATGCCCGCTCACGATGTAAATGTGAGCGGGCTATTGTTTTACGAGAAAAGAGGCCGCCGCTTTAGGGGGCCAGCAACAGTGTCAGGGTGTAGTTCCCAGAAGTAGCGCCATACTGGAGGCCATAGTGTGTGGCGATGATGTAGTAGGTACCATCACGGGGCAATTGTAGGTCGGTGATGAGTGAATTCGTATCGACGCCGGGCTCGATATCATCATTTCCGGCCAGCGGCACATTGGAAGGATCAAGGACGTAGACTGCGGTGTCCAGCGATGAATTCCCGACGGCACGCATCTCGACCGCGATACGGTCACCCGCAATACCCTCAAAGCGATAGACCACGAACTTCTGGTTCTGGTTGATCTCGCCCTGAACGGTTTCGTCGTATTCGATGAACTCTGCCGTAGCGAGCTGCGCCTGATAGTCCAGGCTGGTCGCCACGCTGTTCATGTCAAAGAAGCCGCCATCACCGAGGGTCACGGTACCGGCGTCATCGATGGTGAAGGTGATCATGTACCGGTTGCCGACGGCGGTGGCGGTGGCGGTAACTGTCGCGTCACTGCCTACCGGTGCCAGAAGCTGACCGTTAACCTCAATCGAAAGGTTAAACTGAACCGGCGTGGGATCATTGCAATCACTCTGGAACCAGATTTCCACCTCATAGGTTCCTGTGGGCGGGAAACGATTGGTTGGCCAGTAGATATAGGATGTCGGGACGTCCTGTGTCCGCTCGCAGCCACGATTACCCACATAGTTCTGATCGAGAATACCCCCGCTGGCAATTGATGGCACGTCATCGAAAACGGCATCACCACTCGGGTCACGGACCAGCAGCTGCAGGTCGGCATCGGTGAACCACTCGAGCGTTACCTCGATGTTGCCCTGGGGCGGACCTACCGTCTCGACGTCTGTGCTGGTATCGGTGCCGGGTTCCAGCGTCTCGGTGCCGCCATCGGCGACGACGGCCTCGGTGCCGAGGGTGAGAAGATAGTTGCCTTCTGTGCCGCCGATCACCTGCCCATACCGTGTCGCGATAATCGTGTACTCGCCGCTGACAGGGGCCTGAGCCTGGATCAAGGAATCTGTTGTGCCGCCGTCCAACTGGTCGTCATTGTCAGCGACTCGTTGCCCATCTGGTCCAATCAGGATCAACAGTGTATCGAGGCTTCCTGATGTCGCGGCCATGTCGACAGTAATCGTCTGGCCTTCTGCGACGGTAAAGGTCCAAGCATCCTTAGGTTTCTCGTTGGTAATGCTTCCCTCAACGGTCTGGCCAAAATCGATCTCCTGGATATTGGCCACCGGGGCCAGATCGAGGCCAGCATTGACGCCCCCGTTGAAAATCGTCCAATCCCGATCGATATCCAAGGATACGCGCGCTAAGTAGCGCTGCCCCGGATTGAGAACGCCGCTGATGCTCTGGGGGTCATCTCCATTGATCGTAGCCGTCAGGTTGAAACTCTGCGGGCCGCCGACCGCGCAAGCCTGTTCGTAGTAGATGATGATCTCATAACTCCCGGCGGGCACAAAGCCTTGCGGCCAACTGACGCTCTCGGTTGGGTTGTCGCTGGTCGCATCCTCGCACAGGCCGTTGACATTGCCATTGTGAGAGCCACCGCTGGCAACGCTCAGGCTGTCGAAGTATAAGGTCCCCCCAACGGGATCCCGCACCTCTAGATTGAGGTCAACCGCAGTAAACCATTGGAGCGAGATCTCGATCCCGCCGTCGGAGAGATCGACATACACATTCTCACCATCACGGATAGTTGGGGCCGGCCCAGCCTCGTCTTCATCTGGCAGCGTGATGTTGCCAGTCAGTGTCAATGTGAATTCACCGCTGGCATCACCTTCTGCTCCAGTGCCGCGTAAAACGGTGACCAGGTATTGCCCGGATTGGGGAAGGGCAAATTCGGTGATATCGGCTGCTTGTGGGGTTTCAAGATCACCATCGCGGGCCAAAATCTCACCACCCGGCCCGGTTAGCATCAGCGCCAGGCTGAGCGCTTCTTCGTCGGTTGTCACGGTCAGCGTGATCTCGTCATCAGCCGATGCGTCAAAGACATAGCTCTCGGCAAATGACTCGGTATCCAGCGTACCGCTTATCGGTTCGTTCGGTATTAGACGCCGATCCTCGTCTCCATCTTGTGCTGCGCTCGGGGTAGACCCCCACAAGACCACTCCAAGTGCAACCAGCAGCGCTACAATCGGCACAGTGCGCCGTAAAATATGCGCGTGCATTGGGCGTTTTCCTCCTGAATGCTTCATTAATGAATTGTTGCCAAATTCCGGTATAGCTTGTATAGACGATAGATGAGTGTAGCCAATCAAGGCTACCTTAGCAATGTGGTGTTTCCAGTTACCAATCGATGACTAGCGCCAGATCGGTCTACGATAGGCTGGATTCTGGGCTTCACGACGACTACACAATGATTTCCTGACGGCCTCTCTGTGGAGGGCATCAGGACTCGGCAGACGGCATTGCTTCGCATTTACTCAGCTGCAGGTTCACGATGTTGCCTGAAGGGCTATTCATCTGGGGTTGGCACTGCTGTTGATTCGGGTGGATTGACCTGGAATTCCACCCAGTTGACCATACCCGGCCGCACAGTGATCGTCTCAGTGAATCGCCGGCCCTGAACAATGGCGACAACCTGATATTGGCCAGCCGGAACATCACCCATCGCGAAGTTCTCTTGCCAGTTATCGTCGGGCACAACCCGGTGTTGGCGAGCCCCGCCGCCTTTGGGCCGGATGTAGGTCACTGTCCGGTCGATCGTGCGGCCTCCCTGGAGGAGCTGCAGGTTGACGCCATCAATGTAGACACCTTGTTCATCAATTATGCGCCCAGCAACGACGCCATGGTCTAGAAAGGGGGCAATCCACATCAGCGGGTTGCGTGTGTTCCAGTAGTCATTAACACCCAACCGGACTTCGAAGTGTACATGAGGGCCAGTGACAATGCCGGTGTTCCCCGTCAGGCCGATTACATCGCTCATTTCTACCTGGGCCCCGGCTTCCACAAAGACCACCGACAGGTGCGCGTAGAGCGTCCACAGCTTCTGGCCCTGGTATGTGAAATCGTGCTCGATGACAACCACCTTGCCATAAGAGGCATAGACCTCCATACTGCCAAAGGTTGTATCTTCAGTTACACTGCCTGCCCAGATCACGGTTCCACTTGAACCAGCGAGGACTTCCTCGCCAATGGGGTTAGGCATATCAACCCCATGATGAATGCGTGTCTCTGACCCTGAGTATCTTGCCCCATAGGGATAGTAGAAGATCGAGCGGCTGTTGGCACTGGCGTCCACCGGGCGCCGGAAAAAGAAGTGATCGTATGGCTGTAGGCTCAGGGGGACTTCCTCAGCCGGCGGCTGAAATTGTTCGACCTTGCTTTCTGAGGGAATGACAAGCTCGTCGACCCCGGTTGGGCTCGGGACGGGCGTTGATCTGTCAGACACATTGGTGTTTGTAGCTGTCGGCGTGATATCATCGCGCAATAAGGGCAGCGATGTGCTCGTCAGGGTGATATTCGCCCGAATCTGGGTTACTTGCAGGATTTGTGGCGTCGCACTGGGATCCAGGGCAAGCGTAGGGGGGACATACTCCGATGTGGGTTGGGTCGCCGTCGGGATCTGGGTGAGCGATTGGTCGAGCTGGGACTCCAGGGCCACACGCCACGGGGGCTCACTGGAATTGGTGGGCGTAACCGGGACGGGCCGGGCGAAACGCTGCTCCGGCTGGTCATTTTGGGCTAAGTAGAAGATCCCTAGCCCCACGACTACAGCTAGAACCAATAGGCCCTGAAAATTCGGATGTGCATAGAAGGGTCGTTTACGCATCGTTGGTTGCCGCCTGGTTATCGTTCTAAAATGTCGGGTGGGATGGGTGTTGATGTCCGGAACGGCAAGGTCTCAGTTGGCGCTGGGGTACTGGTCGCTTCAATTGTCTCTGCTGGCGCTTCTGTTGTCCCTTCCTCGGGGCTGGTAGTGGGAAGCGGGGTTGTTTCGACAGGCTCATCGTTCAAGAACCGTCTGAGTTGCTCGTCGGTGTAGAGCTCTTGCATCGCCGTTTCCCAATCCAGGTTATCCCGCTTTATGAAGACCCAGAAGAGGACATCGGGGAAGTTCTGCCGCCAGCGCCGATCGGCAGGTAAACGCTCCCAACCATGGTCCGCGGCCAACTGGGTGAAGTCAACATAGTAGCCACTGGGTACCGTGTCCATGAGCTTGCCGCCTTGCTCGAATGCTTCTGGATCGCCGCTGGTGCGGGCGTCAAAATCCCAGGGTGTCTGGCGCAAGGGCTCGCCCAGCGCGCCGCCCTGGGCCTGTTCGGCCACGCGAACATACACGCGCCAATAGGTGCCGATTTCGCCTTCTTCACGGACAACAACGATTGGCGTAGGGTTCCCCTGCGATACCAGCCCGCGCGGTATGGCGAATGCCCGTCCGGCGTAGTGCCAGCTTTCGCGTTGCTGGCCCAATTCAGGTGAGCGGCTCAGGTCCCAGAAAGCGTCTTCCAGGGTTGATAGGAAATCGAGGCCAGCGACATCCAACATCTTGAAGCGCAGCGCATTAAACGCCGGATAGACGCGTGCATTTAGGTACGGTTCTGGTGCCTCGACACTCTGCAGAACTGCCAGGCTGTAGAGCCCGTCTGCATCAGGCTCGATATCCACCACTGGTGGGACTGGTGGGTAATCCGCGACGACGGCAGTGATACTTGGTTCTGCCGGCGTCCAGTCCAGATCAGCAACAATCCCATTGACGAGATTCTCGGCGCTGCTGCTACCAAAACTGCCCGGCAGCCCGCCGCTGATGGCGCTCTGTTTGCCGGGTAAGCGTTGAGAGTAGAAGATACTGCTACCATCAACCGGATTCCAGACCGGCATGCTACCTCGGCCTACGATTTGCACGTCAGAAGGTGTCGCTAGGCTGCGGATATAGATGCTCTCGATACCGTTCACCACCGCGCTGTAGGTGATCCGCCGACCATCTGGGCTCCAGGCTGGGTGATTCTCTAGGAAGTCTGCCGTGTTCGTGAGATTGAGGGCCGCTCCTTCGTCCGGGTTGTCCAGGTCAATGACATAGATGTCCTGACGCCCGTTGCGGATGCTAGTGTAGGCGATTAGACGCCCGCCAGAGCTGCCTCCTGTATCGGGCATCCAGGCCGGTTCGATATCGGGCCCGGGGTTATAGGTCAGTTGAATAGGGCCTTGCGAGCGATCTACAGCGACGATGTAGATATCGAGGTTCTGTGTCTCCTGGTTATAGCCCTCGTAGGCGAGAAAGGTGCCATCTGGGCTCCAGGTAGGCGCCCCGACGAAGTCCTGGCTGGTGGTCAGGCGGGTGATCTGCCGGGTAACCACATCCATTGTGTAGAGCTCCCAGGGACCGTCGCGTTTGCTGGTGAAGGCAATGGTCCTCCCATCCGGGCTCCAGGGCTGGCG
>JAADYW010000200.1 GCA_010092845.1 Chloroflexota bacterium | reverse complement strand
CGGCTAATCCCACCCATGGCGGCGAGGATGTCAGCGGTGTACTCGCGTTTTCCCCGCAGGTCCAGGTCGAGGGCCTGCCGGTAGAAGTCATTGGACACCGGCCCGGCCGGCGTCTCGATGCCGTGCACTGCCAGGATGAGCAAGGCGGCCTGGCGCGCCAAAGCGATGGCATTCAGGCCCGCCCGGGCTGTGTTCTCCTTGGCCTGGCGGAACACCGAGGCGTGTCCAGTCGGGACGATGATGCACGGCAGCGTGCCATCCCCCTGGTAGCCGGGCAGAAAGTCCATCAGCAGCCACATGGCCCAGTAGCGGCGCTCGCCGGTCTCGATCTGGTACAAGCGGGTCACCCCCTGGGTGCGATCCACCACCGTCAGCGGGTTGACCTGTCCATCGTCGCGAATGGTCACTGCCAGGTTGAGCAGGTCGACCAGCAGCTGCTCCTGGGGCGTCAGGTGCACCGTCTCGGCCTCGCTCTCCTCGTCCGGGCTGACCAGCAGATCGGTGACGCCGCCAAAGGGCCGGCCTTTTTGGCGGGCGATGACCTGCACCATCTGGATGAACTCGCGCAGCGCCTGCGCCGGCGTCAACCGCTCGCTATGAAAGGCCTGGTAGATGCGTTCCGGGAAGACACGCCGTGGCTGGGCTGGATCCGGACGGATCAGCTGGGCGGGCAGATACTCGACCTTGAGGCCGCTCGTGGCGGGACGGTCCCCGGGTTCCTGGCGCAGGAAGTCTAGATCCCCTACGTCGCTCAGGATGGCGTTGATACGGTCGTTGTTACGTTTCTTGGGGGGCATCAGGCACGCTCCGGAATGGCGATCTGCTTGACGAAGAGCCTGGCCAACTGGGCATAGGCATAGCTGGCGCTGCTGCGTGGGGCATAGGCGAAGATGCTCTGGTGGGTCTGGTGGGCATAGGCCACCGCTTCGTTGGCCGGGATAATGCTGCACAGCAGCTTGCCCAGTACCGGATGCGCCTGCAGGCTCTCCACCAGCTCGATGTGGCCCTTCATGCGGCGGTCCATCTTGGTGACAACGATGCCGCTCACCCGCAGCTCCGGGTGGCGCCAGCCTTCGCGAATATCGATGATCTTGTTGATGACCGACTGCAGACCGACCGTTTCCAGGTAGCGCGGCTCAACCGGGACCAGTGCATCGGTCGCGGCCAGCAAGCCCATCTCGGTCAGCAGCGAGAAGGACGGGCGGGTGTCGATGACGACCACGGCGTAGTGGCTAGCGATGCGGCTGAGGGGCTCGGCCAGTCGGTAGGGCGCGCCGGGCACCCCGATCAGCTCGCGCTCGGCGATCTCCAGCAGCGGCGATGCTGGCAGCACGTGCAGGTTTTCATCCCAGTGGCTGGGGACCACACAACTTGTCAGGATTGACGCGGCGTCTTTCCGCTCGGCAGTAATGACAGTGTACAGGCTGTCATCCCGGCCGTAGTCGCTGCGGCCGCTGGTGACCAGTGTGGCGTGGCTCTGGCTGTCGGTGTCGATCAGCAGGACGCGGGGGTTTGGCGCCTCGAGATTGGTCAGCAAGCGGACCAATCCGTAGGCGAGGTTCGTCGCGGTGGTGGACTTGCCCACTCCGCCCTTATGATTGGTGAGTACGATCGTACGCGACATCTGTGTCCTCCTGTTATAATTGATGTCGGTTTAAGTTCTGGGCCGCTTTGTCACTAGCGCCCAGCTGGCTTCTGATCAGGGCAGGGGTAGACCCTGCTCTGACTTTTTAGAAGCCAGGCGCGGTGGCACCATCCAGCAGACGTTCCAGCCTGATGCGTTGTGGGTATTCGATTGCTTCGAAAAAGTGGACTATGCTGCCCGGAGGACCCTGCGAAGGGGGTTCGTCACAATTCTGATTGGGGGCAAATCACATCGTCGGTGAAGCCAGATCAGCCACAGACCTGGTGATCCCCCCCGCCAGTACCTTTTTCCCCAAGCCCACAGCCTTGAAAGCCGGTTGTCATTCAAGCTTTCAGAAGCTCAATATAGCTCGCCAGAATATCACTAACCGTGACGATGCCAACCAGTTGATCGTCATCTATGACTGGTAAGGCGTCAATTTTGTAACGCTTCATCAATGTAGCGGCCTCAACTGCCGGGGCGTCGCTGGTGATGGTCATCGGATCGGGGGTCATACAGGCTTCAGCCAGGATTTCCCGAAGGGAGTGTAGATTGGACAGGCGCTCATGATTGATGATTGGTGAGGCGACCGCTAGACGCACATCCCGGTCGGATACAATACCGACCAACTGATCGTCATCAACCACGAGGAGATGGCGACAGCTACAAGTCTTCATTAGCCCGATCACTTCGTCCAACGGCGTTTGCCGCTGCACGGTGATCGGGCCTGCCGTCATAATCGCCCGCACATGGATCATTGTGTTCAGGTTGCCAGGCGATCGGCAACCACCGCAGCACCCTTATCCAAGGCCTGAAGATTGAGTGGCAACAGGTTCCGGCGATGGCTGGGGATATGCGCATCTAACGCTTCACGGATCGCATCCAGTGTCAGGACTGGACGGACGGTTAGGAGTGCACCCAGCATGACGATATTGGCCAACTTGAGGTTGCCTAGCTCGTCGGCCAGACTCGTTGCCGGTACAGCAATCTGATCGATATCCTTACGTTCCCCCTGCGTTTCGATCAACGACGCGTTATAGGCTATCAGCCCGCCTTCGGCCACCAACCCCTCGTATTTCTCATAAGAGGGCTTGTTGAACGCGATCGCAACTTTAGGGTTACGGACAACGGGCGAGCCAATGGGCTTGTCGCTGATAACAACATAGCAATGCGCTGTACCGCCACGCATCTCAGGGCCATAGCTGGGGATCCAGGTTACCTCATAGCCTTGATCCATAGCTGCATAGGCCAGTAATTGGCCAACGAACATGACCCCCTGGCCACCAAAACCAGCGAAGAGGAGTTCTTCTTGCATCTTTACCGCCTTTTGCCGCCGTCAAGATTCGCCACACTATCGGCAACTTTGTAGTCCCCCAACGGGTAGTACGGGATCATCTCGCTCTCAACCCAGTCCAGTGCCTCTTCTGGAGTCATACCCCAATTGGTTGGGCAGCTAGAGAGCATCTCGACGATACTGAAACCAAGCCCCGCCATCTGCGTCTGCAGAGCCGTCAACACGGCCTTCTTGGCCTTGCGAATGTTCTTGGCATCGTGGAGTGAGCGCCGAACAGCATAGGCGGTGCCGTCCAACTGGGATAGCAATTCGGTCACCCGCATCGGATAACCCGTCATTTCAACATTGCGGCCAAACGGCGACGAGTTCGTCTTCTGACCTGGCAGAGATGTCGGTGCCATCTGTCCACCCGTCATCCCATAAATCGCGTTGTTGATAAAGATCACCGTGATGTTTTCGCCACGGGTCGCGGCATGGATCACCTCAGCGATACCAATTGATGCCAGGTCGCCATCACCCTGATAGGTCACGACCGCTGCGTCAGGGTTCACACGCTTAAGCCCGGTGGCCATTGCCGGTGCACGGCCATGTGCCGCCTCGCACGAGTCAACATCAAAGTACTTGTAGGAAAAAACTGAGCACCCAACCGACGCCACCAGGATGGCTTTCTCGCGCAGGCCAAGCTCATCAAAGGCTTCAGCCAGAAGCCGGTGCGACACCCCGTGCGTACATCCGGGGCAGTAGTGGGTATGGGTTTCAGCTAGTGATTCAGGCCGCTCGTAGACGACCTCCATGTTTTCGGGTGGGGCAAAGTTTATCGCACTCATTGCGGTTATAGTCTCCTGTAAGCTACTGACAATACTTAGGTACGAACAGTGCGGACCGTCAAACGGTTATAGTGCCCTTCGATCGCCTCAAGGATCTCGTCTGGCATCGGCACTACGCCACCCATCCGCCCATAAAAACCAACGGGAATCTGGCCGCCAACCGCCAGGCGCACATCTTCTAGCATTTGCCCAGCATTCATCTCGACAACCAGT
This sequence comes from Chloroflexota bacterium, assembly GCA_010092845.1. Lineage (GTDB taxonomy): Bacteria > Chloroflexota > Anaerolineae > Aggregatilineales > J027 > J027. The sequence goes on along the minus strand of JAADYW010000200.1, from coordinate 5,423 downwards.
ACACTTTCAATTTCATCGGCCAATTGTGATAGCCGTTCCTCGGGGAAGGGCCAGAGAGTCTGGGGACGCAACAGGCCTACCTTCATGCCACGTTCGCGGGCCATCTCTACCGCTGTGTAGGCGATACGGCCTGCTGTACCGAAGCCCACCACAAGCATATCAAGATCCTCGGTCTGGAACTCGTACCAACGTGGCTCGCTGCGTCGGATTTCGGAGAGCTTCTCCTGGATCTTCAGGTTAAAGGCCTCCATTTCCTCGCCTTTGAGGTAGATCGAGGTAATGACATTCGGGTCGCGGCCCTCCGCCCCGGTCAAGGCCCAGTCAGGTCGTTCCTTACGCACTTCACGCATAGGCGGAAGCTCAGCCGGTTCCATCATCTGGCCAATCTGACCGTCCGCGGCCACAATAACAATATGCCGATACTTCTCCGCCAGATCAAAAGCCATTACGGTGAAATCAATGGCTTCCTGGACCGACGCCGGCGCCAACACAATCGGGCGATAGTCGCCATGTCCTGCCGAACGTGTTACCTGGAAATAGTCCCCTTGGGAGGGCAGGATATTGCCCAGGCCGGGGCCGCCCCGCATGATGTCAACCAACACCGTGGGCACTTCTGACCCAGCAATATAGGAGAGCCCCTCCTGCATCAGGCTCACGCCCGGGCTGGATGAGGAACTCATCACCCGGACACCCGCCGAGGCAGCGCCATAGACCATGTTCACGGCAGCAACTTCGCTCTCAGCCTGAAGAAAAACACGGTCCAACTCGATCATACGCTTTGATAAATGCTCGAGAAGCTCAGTTTGGGGCGTAATCGGATAGCCAAAATACGCTTCGAGCCCGGCCCGAAGGGCGGCTTCAGCGATCGCAACATTGCCTTTTAACATTTCTTTAGCCATCGGGCTGCTCCATTTACGACACGACGTTGGCTTTGGCACGCACCTGGCGATACACCGAAATGCATGCATCGGGGCAAACCACGGCACAAATCGCACAGCCCGTGCATTTATCGTCGGCATCGCTAAGGACTGCTGGGTGATAGCCTTTCGCGTTGAGCACCTCGTTATCCATCACGATAACATTTTGAGGACAAGCTGAAAGGCATAAGGAACAGCCCTTGCACCGCTCCTGATCAATGTATATCGTTCCCTTTGCCATTAAATTCCTCCATATCCATTCAGAAATATAGGCTTCCCGATCCAACGAACCCAATGCCACGTTACAGACCCTACAGTACAGAGCGCACACCAGACTTAATGGTTGTTAGTACCGAGAAATCCCAGGGTTTTTGACCACTTACATACCTATCGTATTGTATGGGCATAGCCCGGAAGTAGTACAGAATATCACCAGTCGCGGCGCAGGTTGTCATTTAGACCAAGGCTGCTTGCCAGGTCCCAAGCCCGTGCTACACTACGCAAAACAACTGAAATCGGCCCCCTGGTTGGGAGTTTAGTCACCAACGGCTTAAAGAGGAATACGTTTATGACAGATCAGGTTAAGCTCGGTTTGACCTCCGCTGAAGCAGCAGAACGAAAACGGCAGGGTATGGCCAATGATGTCGAGATGCAGACCAGCCGTTCCCTGACCGATATTCTGAAAGCCAATCTGCTTTCCATCGCCAATATTACACTGCTTTCCATCGTGCTGATCCTCCTTGCGCTGGGCAAGTTCGCCGAAGCGTTTGCTACTGGCGGGGTGGTCATCGTCAATATTCTACTGGGCGCGTTCCAGGAATATCGTGCCAAACGCAAACTTGACCAGATCGCGCTTCTAACCCGGCCGAAGGTAACGGTGCTGCGCGATAGTCAGCCCACAGAGGTCAACCAATCTGATGTGGTCGTGGGCGATGTCATTATCCTCAATGCCGGTGATCAAGCCGTGGTTGACGGCAAGTTGCTCGAAGACCCACGTGCGGAGAATCCCCGGCAGCGGGTTGACATGGATGAGTCATTGCTGACCGGCGAGTCGGACTTGATCGCGAAGTATCCGGGTGATGAGATCCTCTCCGGCAGTTTCTGCGTAGTCGGGAGCGGCATCTTCGTTGCCGAGCGCGTCGGCAACGAGAGCTATGCCCAGAAACTGACCAAGGGCGCACGCGAATACACCCGCGTTTACACACCGTTACAGAAGCAAATCGGCATCATTGTCCGCGTGCTGGTAATCGTGGCGCTCTTTCTCAGCGGCATGCTCGGCCTGAAAGCCGCATTCAATGAGGTCTCGTTCGGCGCCACAGTCGAAGAGGCGGCCGTCGCTATCTCGCTCATTCCCCAGGGACTTCTGCTGATGATTACCGTTGCTTATGCGCTGGGAGCGCTGCGTATCGCCCGGCAGGACGTCCTTGTCCAGCAGATCAACGCAGTCGAAAGCCTCAGCCATGTGGATGTTCTATGCCTCGACAAGACCGGAACACTAACCACCAACCGGATCCTGTTCGATGCAATCCACCCCCTCAATGGTATGGAGAAATCGCAGATCGAAGCTCAGGTCGGTGACTATATCGCGACGACGGGAGCCAATAACCGCACCGCCGAGGCAATCAGCCAGGCGATTGAAGGCAACTCCCAACCAACGGTGTCAACGATTCCGTTCTCATCGGCCCGCAAATGGGCAGCGGCCAGCTTCGAAAATGGCCAATATCAGGGCACGTATATCCTGGGTGCACCCGAGATGGTACTGGATACCACCAGCGCTTTTCAGGACAAAATGGACGAGCTATCGGCCCAGGGGCTGCGCGTCCTCCTGTTTGCCCAATCGCCGCAAATCATCAAACCCGACGACATTCCGGAAGATCGCGAACCCAATCTGCCGGACAACGTCGAACCTATTGCGCTGCTGAGCTTCTCCGACGAGTTGCGGCCCAATGTAAAAGATGTGCTGGCCAATTTTCGCAAGGCGGGCATCACCTTGAAGCTGATCTCTGGCGACAATCCGGACACGGTGGCTGCTCTGGCACGTCAGGCGGGTTTTTCTAAAGATGACCTGGCGATCTCCGGCAAAGACCTAGCCCACTTGTCCCAACTCGAATTCGAAGAAGCTGTGCGCCAGAACGCGATCTTCGGGCGCATCACTCCCGAGCAGAAGCAAGCGATTGTCGCGGCACTGCGCAAAGATGAATGCTATGTCGCCATGATGGGCGATGGGGTTAACGACGTGCTATCCTTGAAGCAGTCGCAGGTCGGAATCGCGATGGAGGATGGCAGCCAGGCAACCCGCAGTGTAGCGGACATCGTCTTGCTGGGTAATCGTTTCGAATCCTTGCCCAAGGCTTTCCTTGAGGGGCAGCGTATCCTCAACGGGATGAACGATGTCAACCGGCTATTCCTGACACGCACGTTCTACACTGTGTTGCTGATTATCATTGTGGGCTTCATCGGCACGGAGTTCCCGTTCACCCCGTTGCACAATGCCCTGCTTACGACATTGCCGGTCGGCATTCCGGCCTTTTTCCTCACCGCCTGGGCCAAGAGCGGCAAACCCAAACGCGATTTAATCACTAGCATGACACAGTTTGTCCTCCCAGCCGGGTTGTCATTCACCTTTGTTACGCTGTTCATCTGGATTCTCTATCGCACCTATGGCGAAGCAGATGTCGAGACCAGCCGCAGCGTCCTCACCACCGCCGCATTGCTGGGTGGCCTCTGGATTATCCTGCTGGTGGACAAGGAGGACGCCCAGGGATTCCGCTTGTATCTCGAGGATATGCGCCGTGTGGTGCTGGCGATCGCTATGCTGGTCACCTTTTTGATCGTCATGGCCATTCCCACTGTGCGCGAGTTCTTCGAGATGACAACGCTCTCCTGGGCAGACCTGGCGACGATCGCGGCCTCAATGACTGCCTGGGCTATCGCTCTGGACGTGATCTGGCGTCATAGAGTTTTCCAGAGGCTGATGATCCCCGACTACGGCAAACCCGACGCGCCACAAATCAAACTGGAGATCGAATAGCGCTGGTCAAGGGAGCACCGTGAGACGTAGTTGCAGCGCCGCTTCAACCGGAAATTTGTCTTATACTGGCGGATTGAATATGCTTGTGCCCAGCGAATCCATTAAAATCCGAGAGTCGGTCCACCAATGCGCAATCTGATTGATGCCCTAAGAGATCATGACCTGCATATGCTCCAGATCATCGCCAACCGCTGGGATATCGATCTAGATGTCCGGGATGTCGCCCAAGCCGCCATTCATCTCGCAGACGCGATGCTGATGCCAGATCGCGCGGAAAATGAATGGGAACGCCTGAAAGACCGTGAGCGCGGGGCCTTGCAGATGCTCATCGCCGCCCAGAACCACAAAATGCCACTCTCACAGTTTACCCGCCTCTTCGGCGAGATCCGCCAGATGGGTCCCGATGGTCGCCAACGAGAGAAACCACACCTCTCGCCGCTTGATGTGGGGGAGATACTCTACTATCGCGGGTTCCTGCACCTTGCAGTGGATGAAAGCAAGACCGGCATGCAGACCTTTGTGTATGTCCCCCACGATCTCGCGACTGTTTTACCCACCCACCAGGCGGGCTATGACCTGAGCGAAACCCCAGAGGACTTTCCTGATTTTGAACCCATCGAGGATAGTGGCCTGGAGCATGTTGTCGAGAGCGAGACGCCCGATCACGTGCGCCGCGCCGATACTAGCCTGGTAGATGACGTAACGACCTTGCTGGCTTACGCACAAATGCATCCGATTCGCCTCGAGCGCGGCTGGGTTCCCGAAAACGTTCAGCAACACATTCTGGAACAGTTCTTGGGACCCCGCGATTACTCACGTCTGCTGATGGCGTTCTCGCTGGCACTCGACCTAAAACTCCTTGATGAACAAGAAGGCGTTCTCCAGATCCAGAAAAACAGTGCCCGCCGCTGGCTGGAGATGCTGCGCACACAACAGGTCAGCCAGCTTACCCAGAAGTGGCATATCACCGAGCGTTACAATGAACTCTGGCAGATCCCTAATCTGGCCCCCGAAGAAACCGGTTGGCGCAACGATCCCGCGCTACTGCGCCAGACACTCCTCGAGACCATTCGCTTTTTTAACAACGAGGGTTGGATCGGCCTCGACCAGCTTATTGCCGAGATCCGCGAGATGGATCCCGATTTCCAGCGCCCGGGTGGCGATTATTCCAGTTGGTACATCCGTGATCGTGACACGGGTGACTATCTACAGGGCTTCGAACAGTGGGACCGGGTTGAAGGTGCAACGCTCCGCTTTGCGGTCGAAGGCCCGATGTACTGGCTTGGCCTGGTTGATCTCGGCCACAGTACGCCTGACGGGCCGGTGACCAGCTTTCGCCTGACGGCTTTCGGGCGGGCCTGGGCTGGCATGACCGACTGGCCCGAACTCCGCGACCCCGAGGCACATATTCACATCACAGCCGATGGCGAAATTGCAGTTCCGCGTGCGATCAGCCGTTATGAGCGCTTCCAGAT
>JAADYW010000199.1 GCA_010092845.1 Chloroflexota bacterium | reverse complement strand
TCTTTGACGCTCATTTAGGCGTCATGCAGTTCCACATATTTGCCAACAACAGCAATCCTCACCGACGTGTCAGCACGCTGCATTTTGTCGATCATGCTACGCCAGTCCTGTAGTTGTGGCTGGCTATGCGGAATCCCCAGAGCTTTCACGATATAATCTCCCAGGCCAGCATCTTCCAGGATCAGCGGGACTTTGTACAGATTATCCGTTGTGACCAACGGAATAACCGCTTCGCGATCCACGTCGCAAAACAAGGCGATCTTTCTCGAAATCTCGTCACTCACCGGGTAATCCGAGCGTGCAATGATGACCTGCGGTTGGATCCCAAGGCTCCGCAGCTCACGCACACTATGCTGGGTTGGCTTGGTTTTGAGTTCGCCAGTCGCACCAATATGGGGCAAGAACGTAACATGAATATACAGCGAGCGATCACGGCCTACATCGGTGCGGAGTTGGCGTATCGCCTCCAGAAAAGGCTGGCCTTCGATATCACCGACAGTGCCACCTACCTCAACGATCACGACATCGAGATCATCGTATTGCTGCCCGACAAGCTGTATCCGGCGTTTGATTTCGTTAGTGATATGCGGGACGACTTGAATAGTGCCGCCAAGATAGTCACCCCGCCGTTCCTTAGTAATCACCTCGTTATAGATCTGGCCCGTGGTGACATTGCAGCTTCGGTCCAGGTTTTCGTCGATGAAGCGCTCATAGTGACCCAGGTCCAGATCGGTTTCAGCGCCATCAGAGGTCACAAAGACCTCACCGTGTTGATAAGGGCTCATCGTCCCGGGATCAACATTGAGATAGGGATCGAGCTTCTGGATACGGACCTTGAGTCCGCGGGCTTTGAGGATACGACCAATCGCTGCTGCTGTAACGCCTTTACCCACAGAGCTCACTACCCCGCCAGTGCAGAAGATGAAGCGTGGCATCATTGTGGAAACGCCTCCTGATAAATAAACCAAAACCCGACGAGGATCGTTTCCCCCGCCGGTTCACATACACCGATGAAGACTCAGCATAAACAAGCATGGCGTGATACTAGTGGACCACGCCTTTGTTGCTAACCCTATAGCAATATGAGATTGGCCGATAAGTTAAGCCATACCGGCAAGCGCGACGGCGATAATTAAACCAGATTCTTCAGATCGTCTGCCGCTCGCCGCATATCCAGAAAGATTAGACCCAACCGGGCATTGGCGCGCACCAGGATTGTCAGAACGGCTTCTTCACCAACTGAGGTCAGCATGACAAATCCCTTGTCACCCTTGATATACACTTGCTCTAGCGCACCGCGACCGAGCTCGCTTGCAATACGTTCGCCCAGAGAGAGCAATGCAGCCGACATCGCCGATACGCGATCTTCCTCCACGTTCGCGGGCAAAGCCGAGGCCATGATCAGACCGTCAACACTAACGACCGCTGATGCTTCGATATCAGGCGTGCCCGATGCTAGGTCCCGCAAGCGATCAACCATCAGTTCGGTTCGCGATTTCGCCATCTTGACGCGCTCCTTTCAAGTGTTCTACTCCAGACTCGTGCGCTCGCCGTCTGGATGGCATGGCAATCTCTGTATAATTACGCATGAATTTTTGATACTATAAGCGGCAGAGCTAATAGGCCTATAGTAGTGCGGGCTTCGTTGTGATGAACCGCCGTAATGCCTATTCAATGCGCTTCACGGCCATTCGCGTAGACTATACCATGAAGCGGAACCAAAAGCAATGGGATGGCAGTTTCTCAATCTTAACCCAAAATCAAAGGCTCTCTGCATATTGTCGGGAAGCTCAATCCTCTGCTAAAAATAATAGCACAGAGCCATTTTCGGTACAATAAGCGGTGCAGGCATTGTTCCATCCCTAATAGCATGGCGTATAAGGCTTGCAATGTCCCGCCACAACCAGTAGACTGTGAAACTTGGCAACCGTACCGCCGAGGACCATAACCTATGCCCAAATGCATCTTCTTGTCCCGGTTGGGTCTGGCCCTGAGTATTGCGCTTTGGATACTGGTTCTCCCGGTGCCGGCAAATGCCCAGGACCCGCCTAACCCTGAAGACGCGATCGCTATCATTACCTCGCCGCTACCTGGCGCGACGATCTCAGGCGAGGTCGTAATCACGGGGAGTGCCGGGCACCCGGATGGGTTTGCCTATTACGAACTGGAATTCGACAACCAGGACGATCCCAATGAGGTCTGGCTCCCAATTGGCGAACGTGTCGCCCAGCAAATCACCAATGGCACGCTAGGCATCTGGAATACTGTAGGGCGAGGTATTGCGGATGGAACCTACCAGATCCGTCTGCGCGTTTTCCTAAATAACCCGGAAAGCCCACCAATCGAGATTGTTGTTACCGATCTCCAGCTCATCAATAATCCGCCTACCCCTGTCCCCACATCACCGCCGCAGCCCGAACTAGGCAGCAGCCCCGGGCCCGAGGCCGGACCTTCACCCACCTCACTCATTGTCCTACCACCTACCAACACCCCTCTGCCCACGCTCGGCGTTCGTAATGGCAACAACGGAGACGGTGCTATTGCAACGGGAACTGCAGGCGATAGCGAAGACAACGGTGATGGCCTGTCGTTCAGCCAGATACAAAACGCATTTTGTGGCGGTAGCGTACTGGCCATCGTGTTCTTCCTGGGATTTGGAGGCTATCTCCTGGCCAGGGCACGGCTCCGCCCCCGCATTCGCCAGATTATGTGGCAGATCCGCAACGATTTCGACAATGATTAGACGATTACAACAGTTCTTCGGACAGCAAAAAACAGGAGATATAGGCATTCAACGCTATCTTATTGTTGGATTGGGAAACCCGGGCAAAGAATATGCCAATACGCGCCACAACATTGGCTTCGCGGTCGTTGACGCTCTTGCCGCCAGCTATGGCCTGACGTTTGATGGCAAGAAAGCCAAAGCACGTCTGGCGGATGGCACCATCCGCGGGAGGCGCGTTCTCCTGGTCAAGCCGCAGACTTACATGAACCTGAGCGGTAACGCAGTACGCGGTCTGATGGACTTCTACAGGATCCCGGTTGAGAACCTGATGGTCGTTTCCGACGATCTGGATATCCCACCAGGTACGTTGCGCATCCGTCCCAAGGGTGGTGCTGGCGGTCAGAAAGGGTTACGCCACATCATCCAGCAGGTGGGCACGCAGGAGTTCACCCGCATGCGTCTGGGCATTGGGCGCCCCCCCGGCAAGATGGATCCCTCGGCCTATGTGTTGCGCCCTTTTAAAGGCGATGATGCTATCCTGGCTCAAGAAACAATTGACCGTGCCGTCAAAGCCATTGAGACCTGGCTCAGCGATGGGACCGATCTCGCCATGAGTCGCTATAATGGAACGCGCGAAGAGGCCGCCGCACGTTTCGCGGCGGAATTGCCAGATCATAAGAAAGAAGGTCCTGATGAAATATAGACGTCTCGGCAACAGCGGCTTGTTGGTATCGGAGTTGTGCCTGGGCACCATGATTTTTGGTGAGGGCAGCGAGCGCTCAACTCCACCAGATGAGGCAGCACGCATGATCGACCGCTACCTCGATGCCGGTGGGAATCACATTGATACGGCAAATGTCTACGCCGACGGCCGCTCCGAAGAAATCGTCGGCAAGGCGATCAAGAATCGCCGCAGCCAAATTGTATTGGCGACCAAAGTCCGATTCCCCCGCGGCGAAGGCCCCAACGAGGTCGGGCTATCGCGTCACCATATTATGCAAGCTGTTCACGCCAGTTTACGCCGTCTGGATACGGATTACATCGATCTGTACTATATGCATGGTTGGGATCCGATGACCCCCCTGGAGGAGTCACTGCGCGCCTTCGACGATCTTGTTACGGCAGGGAAAATTCGCTATATCGGTGTGTCCAACTTTAAAGCCTGGCAGGTCATGAAAGCGCTGGGGATCAGCGAGGCTCACAATTGGGTACGGTATGTAGGTGCCCAATACCAGTACAGCCTGGTGACGCGCGATATCGAATTGGAGCTCACCGAGATGTTCCAGCACGAGGGATTGGGCCTGATGCCCTGGGGCGCCCTGGGGGGCGGTTTCCTTTCCGGAAAATACAAACGCGGAGAACGCCCCGGGTCCGCCCAGGATGGGCGCATTGCCGTGACTCCAGTGGAGTGGGAGGAAGCCTGGGAACGCCGGAATACAGAGCGTAACTGGAACATCATTGACGCGGTCGGCAAGATTGCTGAGGAGCGCAACGCCACCTATTCCCAGATTGCCCTGGCCTGGGTATTGCACCAACCTACCGTAGCCAGTCTCATCATTGGCGCCCGGACCATCAGCCAACTCGAAGACAATCTAGGTTCTGCGAACATCGCACTAACGGATACCGAGCTCGAGACCCTCGAACGCGTGAGCGCTCTGCCAGAACTCTACCCCTATCGCATCTATGCTATCCAATACCAATCACGTGATCCAAAAGCCCACTAAGTAACCCGACTCGACAAAATACCCCGTTTTCTGTCTGTACTTTTGACGGAAACGGGGTAGCATTGCCTACCCTGGCACAAGATCGCAACACGTCACGACTACTGGAAGAATTAGAGACACAAGGAAACCATACGCAATGCACTTGACTGGCCTGTTGGATGCCCTGTCGTCAACGGCGATGTTTCAATCTCTGGTTGAGCGGCTCAAGCACCAGTCACGCCTGCCAGATCAAGCCATCGTGCGCTCTGCCCGCCCGTTTATGGTCGCGGCGGTGGTGCGCGCGCTTGCTGATATCCCGATCCTCGTGGTCACCGCCAGGGTAGACCGGGCACACAATGTCGCTGAGCAGATCCTGGCCTGGCTCCCTGACGCCAATGTTTTACGCTTCCAGGAGCCGACAACGATGTTCTATGAGCATGCCCCCTGGACGGACACGACAATCCAGGCACGCATCCAGACATTGGCAGCCCTCGCGCCCCCGATAAGATCCCGGACCGCGCCGGAGCCCCCTGGTACTGGCTCACCTGTGGTCATCAGTTCCGCCTATGCTCTGATGCAGCGGACCTTGCCAGCGCGCCAATTCCGCACAGCGTCGCGCCATTTGAGAGTCGGCCAACAAGGTGACCCTGAGAAGCTACTCCAGCACTGGGTGGCTGTCGGATACCAGCCGGCTTCAGTGGTGACGGGACCAGGCACTTTCAGCCGGCGGGGAGGCATTATTGACATCTATCCCCCTGCGATGGCGTTGCCGGTTCGCATCGAATTCTTCGGTGATGAGATTGATAGTCTGCGAACCTTCGACCCCGCCACGCAGCGATCAGTCGCGGCGCTTGATGGCTTCGTTGTCACGCCTGCTCGCGAGGCCCTGCCCAAGAATATGTCCTCGCTGGCGGAGAGACTGGCGACATGGTTCCAATCGCAGCCAGCCCCCGAGACTGATGTAACCTCCACACTGGATGATTATGGGCATCTGGAAAGCGGGATGGCGTTCCCGCATGCTGAATTCTATCTGCCGATGCTCTACCAACAACCGGCCAGCCTGCTAGACTATCTCCCGCAAGAGGCGTTGATCATCATCGAGGATTGGGCTGCCCTCCGTGACACAGTAGCAGAGCTAGAGGTGCAAGCACTAGAGCGGCGCGAGGACCTGATACCAGACAATGTCATCCCGCCAACGATGCGCCTCCCGTATCATACCTGGGATGACCTCTATGAAAGCCTAACTAGCCGCACTCCCTTGCATCTGGGTCACCCGGAACATCTCATTGCCCCAGAGGAAATCGAGGATGATCAGCTCGGTTTCGCGCCAGGCCCGCGCTTTGGGGGACAACTGCGCTTATTCATGGACCACCTGGAGAAACTGGTACCGACCGCCGATCAGGCAATTGTGGTCACGCGGCAGGCCCAACGCCTGGCCGAGCTCTGGAGCGAACGGCATCAACAGGCAACATATCCCCTGACCAAGATCGATACGTTGGCTGAACTGCCGCCAGTAACCTTTGTAGAAGGCGAGCTTACCGAAGGCTGGGTCCTGGAAATCGATGAACGGTCACGGTTGCACTTGCTAACTGATGCCGAAATCTTCGGCTGGAAGCGCCCTGAGCCACGCCGCCGCACCCAACAGCGCCGTGTCAACCCTGAGGCCTACTACGCTGACCTGGAAGAAGGCGCCTACGTGGTTCATGTCGACTACGGTATCGGGCGCTTTCAGGGGGTCCATAAGCGGCGGCTCCAAGATAGCGAGCGCGAATACCTGTTGGTCGAATACGCGGGAAATGACATTCTCTATGTACCCATCCACCAGGCTGATCGCCTCTCGCGATATGTCGGGGTAC
>JAADYW010000198.1 GCA_010092845.1 Chloroflexota bacterium | reverse complement strand
AGATGTGTATAAGAGACAGGGTCCAGGGTGCGTTTTTCCTCACCCTGGGCAAACGTCTCCAGGACACTGATCTCCTCAGAGCTGAGGTCGCGTTTCAGCAACAGACGCCCGAAGAAGCGCAGCATCTTGCCGGCATCTCGGTCAACGTCGACATGGTCGGCGATCGCCCACAGGTCAATATCGACACCTGGTAGGCGGTCATGGACAGCCGCGATCTCGAGTTTCCAGTACTGAAAGCGACTATTGGCCCAGATGTCGGCGGTGTCGGGATAACCATCCGGTGTCTGCCAGAAAAAGGGGCGGTGGCCCATCACGTCCAGACGGTTGATAAGCTCTTCATCGCCTGTGTATTGGGCATTGGTGGCGCGCAGGATGGACGTCAACAGGGTAAAGGGCCGCTTGTATTTGGGCGGCGCGTTGTCGAATTCGGGGTGGTTGAACAGGGTCCGCAGGATAAGGCGGATATCGCCATTGGTATCCTGCCACGTCTGGACGCACGCGTCAACGTATTCTGGTGGAGGATCGTCGGCGATGAAGCGGCGGACCAGTTTGGTGCAGACGAATGTTGGGGTGCTTGGATGCTGGGCCAGGATGTCGATGACTTGTTCACCGTCCCTCTTGCCGCCGCCAGCGGGGATCTCGTGACCCAGTACCATCTTTTTGCCATCGTCATGCCAATCCTCGCGAAACTGGAATTCGCCGCTGTTGGTCATGGTCCAGCCGGTGAAACAACGGGCAACCTCCTGGATGTCGTGCTCGGTATAGCCGCCATCCACGCCCAGCGTGTGCAGTTCCATGATCTCGCGGGCGTAGTTCTCGTTAGGGTGGCTCTTCTCATTGACTGTGTTGTCGAGGTAGTGGAGCATAGCCGGGCTGTGCGCGGAGGCTGATAACAGGTCCCGAAACTTGCCCATTGCGTGACGCCGGATGACCTCGCGGTCGTCAATCGTTTTGAGGAAAGCGACCTGGCCCTTGTACTGGTAGATACTGAAATGGTCTGACCAGAACCCGACCATGACCTCGAATAGCTCGCGCCGCGAAAAGACAGCCCGTACTAATGTGGCCCGCGCCAGTTCGTAAGCCACATAGCTGCGATTGCGGTCAAACGACATGACGTCGGCAGGCCGCATCTTGAGGGTGTCATAGCGACGCAGTCGCCAATCGCAACGGGTGTCGTCGATGCTGCGGAAGTCGAGTTGTTCTTCCAGCCAGCGATCCCGGCCCATGCGCTCAACCTCTTCGATTTGTCCTGGCCGTGGACCATAGGTAGCACGGTTCAGCAGGTGGGCGATCGGATGGCGTGTATCCCCGCCGGGCGGGCTGAGAGAATCCGGGAGACCCTCGTGCGCTAGCTCGTCAATCAGGCGGCTGCAACTGCTAATGGCGGCCGCGCCCAGCAAGCTGCCAATGAATCCGCGTCGTGATAGCCTGGGTGATGACGACATGCGGGGTCTATCCTGAATACTCTGAAGGCGGCCAGGCAGCGCCAGGGCTGGCCGCTGGGGTCGCGGGTGCCGAACGGTTGAAAAGTCTATCCCACCAACCGCCGGCCAGCACCATCAGCAATGCGCCGCTACCGATGATCAGTGAAAAGGGCAGAATGATAAGCCATCCCAGCAGGGGGAAGGCTACACTGAATGAGAGCACCAACGAGCCGGCGACCGTCTGGACGAGAGGGCTTTCATCACGTTCGTACATGGCCGTCAGGCGTTGCCCCGCCAAGCGGGCGACAACAGCCAGACCAAGAAATCCCCAGAACAGTACGAACAAGAAGACGATGCCACCACAGAATTGCAGGAAGCTGCCGCTGGCAAGGCCAATTACGGCTGGCCCGCCGATAAACAGGACTGGAATCAGCCCAACGAAAAAGGGTGTGATACCGCCACGCCAGAGTCGTTCGGTCGCACGATCGCTCAAGCCAATGAAGGCAAGATTCAGAAAGATGAGCAAAGCTGGAAGCGCCAGCATGAAACCGGCTAGGCAGCCGATGGTTGCAATTGCGTCCCCGATGGCCATATGCTGCTCCTGCAGGACTAGTGTGTGTGGTTATATAACTCTGTACGCATCCTGGTGACGAGAGTTGCTCCTGGCGACAACATCACCTTACATCAGTTAAATTTAGGCCTTGCCCGGGGCTGCCGATTGGTTTTCGGGATAAGGCTCGGTGTGAATGGTGACCCGATGGAGTTGCGGAAAGGCTGAGCGCAGCGACAGCTCTGCCTCCTCGGCGATTCGATGGGCCATTTCGATGCTGATGTCGCCGGGGAGGTGACAGTGGCAGGTGAATAGATAGCCGAAACCGTCGCGCCGGATGCTGGCGTGGTGCCAGTTGCCTTGATCGAACTCCTGGTGAAGATGTTCCAGTATCCGGTCTTGGAGTACCTGTGCCTCAGGCGATTTCGCAGGCAGGACGCTGCCGACCGCTGCTGGCTCGATGTGGGTGACTACCTCGATGATTTCCGCATGCTGCAAGAGCCTGGTCTCGATTTGATTGATCTGGTCATGTGCTTCGCGCAGGGTAATGCCAGCCTTGACCTCAACATGCAGTTCCAGAATACGGCCTTCAGGTGTCGAGACGCCGATGATCTCGTGAACACTTAAGCCCAGGGCGTCAGCTGCGGCACGGGCTGCGGTCAGATAGTCCGGCTGGTCTTCGTGGCTGGTCACGATTTGAATGCGGCCCTCGTTCGTATTGGGGAAGGAGTGGGCGACCCGTTGGCGCAGCGCAGCGGTGATGTTGTAGGCCAGCTCCGTGCTGATGACTGGAGCAACCTGCACATCGAGGTCAATGTGAATCGCGTCGCGGGCGCCACGGCTGCGGGCGCGCAGTACCCGTTGTATGCCAGGGGTGTCGCTGACAACCTGGGTGATAGCTTCAGATGGGATTGGTGCGGCATCCACCAGGACGGTACTCGTGCGGCGGACGATCCCCCAGGCGATGTAGGCAATGAGCCCGACGATGCCGAGAGCTGCTACCGCGTCCATCCAGGCAAGTCCTAGCTCAACGGCGATCAGGCTGGCGATCACCGAGAGGGTAACCCAGATGTCGGAGGCAGTATGCTGGGCATCAGCCGTAAGCAGCTCCGAGTTCAGCTGGTTGGCCTGGTGGCGTTCATAACTGGCCACGATGACATTGATCACCAATGTGCCTCCGAGGACCCCGAACTGCAGCACCCCAATGTCAGGGACATGGCCGCTACTCAAGTTGTCAATCGCAGCCGTCAGTACTTCCCAGGCGGTCAACATCAGCAGGCCGCCGATGGCCAGGGTGGCCAGGGTTTCGAAGCGCTCGTGCCCATATGGATGCTCGTCATCGGGTGGTTGGCTGGCGATCCGTTGGGCAATCAGGCCAATCACGTTTGAGGCGCTGTCAACCAGGCTGTGCAAGCCATCAGCTACGATGGCAATGGTGCCTGTCAAGACCCCAACGCTGATCTTGCTACCGGCAACGATGATGTTTAGCACCAGTACCCGCCAGAGAATGCGGGTGACCTCTCTCGCTTTTTGCTGGGCTTCCTGCGGTTTCAGAATAGACACTGTGGCCATTATTCGTCCTGGTTGGGCTATCAACATGGGTTATTGTAATATGCCAGCCTGCAGATGCCATTGACCGTTACGAAACTCACTATTTCCGGGCCGAAACATTGGGTTTGGAGGTCTCGAAGATTTAACCCAATGCTTATCCCTGGTCATCTGAAATTGGTTACACTAGGCGGGTTCGCTTTGAATACCGAGTTGAAGGTAGATGCTAGAGGATGTCGAAAAAACTTCTGGTGCTAGGCCTCCTGGTATCGGTGGCTGGGAGTTGGATTTTGCCATTACCACGGGATGTGAGTGTCCAGGCCCACACAAGCCAAGAGATGGTCCTGCCGGGGCTGGATGCAACCGTAACTGTCTATTTCGATAGCTGGGGCGTGCCGCATGTGTACGCCGAAACGTCCCATGATCTTTTCATGGTGCAGGGCTATCTTGAGGCTCAGCAACGCTTCTGGCAGATGGACTGGTGGCGTCGACTGAGTAGCGGACACCTGGCGGAACTTATCGGGCCCGCTGGCGTCGATTCTGACCGCATGTTTCGGGTGATGCAATACGACCGTGCTGCGGAGGCGGATCTTGAGCTGATGTCGGATGAGGCGGTGTCTGTCCTCGAAGCGTATTCTGCAGGTGTGAATGCCTATCTTGAGGACAAGTCCCCAGCAGAGGTGGCGGCAGAATATGCTGTGCTGAAAGACAATGGAATCACCGTTTCGATTGATCGGTGGCAGCCAATTGACACCGTGCGGTGGTTCAAGGTGACGGCGGCGAACTTCTCTGAGAATTTTCAGATCGAACTCGCTCGCCAGGAACTGCGGGATACGCTTGGCCCCCTCGTTGAAGCCATTATCCCACCATATCCATATGATCGGCATCCGGTTATTACGGAGCCGGGTGGTATTGACTATACCGGGGCGAGTGCTGCTCCGCAGAGCCAACGCCCGCCTTTCAATGCGGCCACGGTGCTACCATCCGGGTACTTGGCACGAGGCTCAAACTCCTGGGTGATCAGCGGGGACCTGACCGACACTGGATACCCCTATCTGGCCAACGATCCCCATATCTCGATCCAGCAGCCGTCCAACTGGTTTGAAGTTGGGCTGCATTGCGTTGAACTCAGCGCGGCATGCCCTTACGACATCGCCGGATTCTCAGTCGCAGGTTTGCCAGGCATATTCATCGGCCACAATCGCTGGGTGGCCTGGGGATTGACCAACGTGGGGGCGGATGTACAGGATCTCTATCTTCTGACCGTTAATCCAGACGACCGTACCCAGTACCGCTATAACGATACCTGGATCGATTTCGAGACCAGGATGGAGACTATTGACGTTGCTGGTGAGGAACCGGTCGAGCTGACGACGCGGTATAGCGTCTGGGGCCCCGTCATCAACGACGCGGTGTCGTTAAGTGAGGATGTGCTTGCGCTGCGCTGGACGGGCTATGATGGTACACCTTCTGTAGATGCCCTGTTGCAGTTTATGCAGGCGCGCAATTGGGATGAGTTCCGAAATGCCGCCCGCTTGTTTGATGTACCAATCATGAACATCGTCTACGCTGATGTGGATGGCAACATCGGCTATCTGATGCCAGGCAAGATCCCGGTTCGCGCTGAAGGGCACGACGGCAAGGTGCCGGTTGATGGTAGTAGCGACAGATATGCCTGGCAAGGCTATGTTCCCTTCGAAGAGCTCCCCCACCTTTACAATCCTGAAGCTGGCTATATTGTCACTGCCAACAACCGCGTTGTTGGGCCAGAGTACCCGTATCCGATCATTGATGTCTATTCCTATGGCTGGCGCGCGGCCCGGATCGAGGCGATGATTCAGAATGATGGGGATGGTGTCTTCACGCTGGCCGAAATGCAACAGATGCAGGGGGATAACTACAATCTAAAGGCAGACTTCCTGATTCCTGCTATCCAGAACCTCGCGCTTGATGATCATGATCCGCTCATTGAGGCGGTGGAGTGGCTTGGGGGATGGGATCGCCAGAATGACATGCATAGTGGCCACGCAGCATTATTCGAAGCATTCTGGATGTCGCTTCTCGAACTCGGTTTTGCCGACGATCTTGGGGGCATCCCCGCGGGTGGTGGTGACCTCGAGTGGTATCTTGTCAGCCTGTTTATTGAGAGGCCTGATTTCCCGCTGTGGGATAGTCAGTTGACTCCAGACGAGGTCGAATCGCGCGATGACATTTTGGAGAAAGCGCTACGTGCCGCCTGGGCGCAGATGAGCGAGTCCCAGGGAGATGACCCGTCCGCGTGGCGTTGGGGTGATGCGCATGTCGCTACCTTCAATACCAATCTGCTGCGGGTCGGTGGCCTGGATGAGGCGGCCCGCGACGTGATCGAAGCACGCTTCAATGTTCGTATTGGTGTTGGTGGGGGAAACTCTATCGTCAATGCGACGGGCTGGAATGCTGATCGCAGTTTTGCTGTGACGTCGATTCCCTCAATGCGGCAGATCCTGAGTCTGGCCGATTGGGACGATGCGCTACACATCAATCCCCCTGGGCAGAGTGGCAATCCTGACAGCGCCAACTATCGCGATCAGGTTGAAATGTGGGCTGAGGTCGCGTATCGTCAGATGCCGTTCACGCCGGCCGCCGTGGAAGATGCGGCTGAAGCCGTGTGGATATTTAAGCCGCAATCCTGAGTTGCATCCCCAGCGTGACCATTTGCCGAATCGCCTGTGGCTTTGGAATATCAGGTGAATTCGGCATTTTTGTTGGATTTGTTAGGTGCTTGCGCTATAATTCGTCGCCAATGTTTTTACTCAGGAATATTGCGAGTTCTTAACGAAGTATACCTTATGAGGAGAAGGTATGAGATGCAAACGAAAATTGTCGTGTTTGCCATTCTTATCGTGTTGGTTTGTGCCCCATTAATTGTATCGGAAAAGACGATATCTCCGGTCGCGGC
>JAADYW010000197.1 GCA_010092845.1 Chloroflexota bacterium | reverse complement strand
TTGCTCGGTCTATTTATCGCCTACGGGCTGTTCCAAATGCGCTACTGGGCATGGATTGCCATTATGTTGTGGTCGGGTACACGGATGGCCAGCAACCTCGTGCGCTATTTTGAAAATGACCCTGAGTATATTTCTATGCTCCGGGACGTTGTGATTGTCTTCTATCTCAATCAACGCGATGTGCGCCAGATATTCGCTCCTCAGCAACCAGAGCCTGTCATCCTGAGAGGCCCCGACGATGACTGATCTCGAACTACTCCAACGCTACGAACCCATCCTGAAATTTACCTACGGTGAGTTGTTCTTTCCCTGTGCTGTGGATGAGTATATCCAGCGCTGCAGCCTGTGGACACGGCCCAAGAACGGCCCTCCTGAGCAACTGGTTTCCAAGGGATCGCTCAGTTTGGCGACGTTGGCAGAATTCGACCAGATAAAACCAGAACATACCCTGTTTCTGCAATATGTGGATGCGCCGCTCGACGGCCTGGCCTACCAACGCTGGCGCCGGCGCAAAGATCGCCCTCGTTTCCGAGCCCCCGGACGGCTGGCCCGGGTGGGGATTGGCACCCGCATTACTGACGCACTTCTGGGCCTGTCGTTGATTCTTCGCGGCAAGGTCCCGGGTGGCACCGTAGCCGCGGCAGAAGTTCAATATCGCGAAACCCAGGAGGCAAGCACCCGTCCTTACGTCTATTATGGCCGTGTCATTCGGGATGGGGGCTACATCATTCTGCATTACCTCTTCTTCTATGCAATGAATAATTGGCGCTCAACATTTTATGGCGTAAATGACCACGAAGCGGATTGGGAACAGGTTCTGGTATACCTTGAAGATCACCCGGAGGCTGCCCCAACGCCGGTTTGGGTTGCGGCAGCCGTACATGATTTTTCGGGTGATGACCTGCGCCGGCGTTGGGACGACCCGGATTTGACACGGGTAGGCACACACCCGGTTATCTTCATCGGCGCTGGCTCCCATGCCAGCTACTTCGAGCAAGGGGAGTATCTGGCGAGTCTTGAAGTGCGCTTCCTGCGCGATCTCGGCCGCCTGTTGCGCGCGATGCGCCGTTTCTGGACGGAAACGCTTCGCCAGGGTGAACCAGATGAAGATCGGCCTATCGGTTTTCTCACCTTCCCCTTCATTGATTACGCTCGAGGGGATGGCCTGACGATTGGCCCCGGCCAGGAAAACAGTTGGACACGTATCCTGATTTCTGACGAGGATCCCTGGGTCGAGAACTACCGTGGCCTGTGGGGGCTGGATACACGCGACCCCCTACGCGGCGAGTCTGCTCCCAGCGGGCCGAAGTACAACCGGGACGGCACTGTGCGCCAAACCTGGCACAACCCCCTGGGATGGTCTGGGCTTCACAAGGTCGCCCCACCTCATCTGGCAATCCCTAAACTGGAAACGAAGATCACTGAGCTTGAGACTGAGCGGGCAGCACTGCTAGCTGAAATCCGGCACGAACGCACGGAAATCACTAAGATGGAAATCAAGTCCCGCGCGCTGCGTCTGTCAGAACATCTAGACCAAACACTGGCCCATCAGGAAAAAGACCTCGCTTCCAGGGCTCAGATCGTTAATCAGAAGCACAATAACCTTGCCGAGCTGGAAGATACTCTGAAAGCATGCCGCGTCTATCTAGATGAACTAGCCAGCGGTAAGCGAGGGGATCCTCAGGCTCACATTCGCCACAAGCACAAACCCCAGAGCGAAACTGAGGTCTTGCGCAGCCGTCTCATCGAGACCTGGGCTGCAATGAGCACTGGCGCCCTACTGATAGGCATCGGTGTCACAGCACTCACCAACCCCATCGGCCTATTGCCCAGTCTGGGTGTTATGATCGGCTCGTTCATACTTCTGGAATCCTTATTCCAGCGACAGTTGCATCTGTTGCTGCTTAACATCACAATCGGACTTGCTATCGTTACAAGTGCAGTGATTCTGGTCGCGTTTTTCTGGGAGATACTCGCCATCACGGTTAGCGGTGTAGCCTTGATGATTATCGCCAGTAATCTACGCGAGCTCCGAGACCATTAGGCGAGCCACTTCCGGCAAGTGCGCAGATGGCCTGCGAAATGGGTCGTTCTACCACGCCATCCATGCATGGGAATATGCTATTATGAAAACTAAGCATGGAGACAAAGCTATTAGGACGACAACACTATGCCTGAAAAGAACGAACCAATCCGCCGCACCGACCGTGTTCAGAGCGACTTAATGCCGGAATTGGCTGGCTTGCGCCAACCTCTGGCAGGCGATGTGCCGGTTTCCAAGATCATTGACCGTCTGGTCGTGCCGGGCGAACTATATGAAGCACTTGAAGGCGACAAAGTCCATTGCTACGCTTGTGGGCATCATTGCAAGATCAAGCCCGGTGCGCGGGGCATCTGTCAGGTACGGTACAATATTGGCGGCAAGCTCTATGTCCCGTGGGGCTATGTCGCCGCCCTGCAATGTGACCCCACTGAGAAGAAACCCTTTTATCATGTATATCCCGGCTCTGACACCCTCACATTTGGCATGCTTGGGTGCGATTTGCACTGTTCGTATTGCCATAACTGGGACACCTCTCAGGCCCTGCGCGATGTGAACGCCGGTCGGCCACCTGCCCAGATCACGCCGGAAGAAATGGTGGATATGGCCAAGCGCAACGGAGCCAAGTGCCTAGCGAGCTCGTACAATGAGCCGCTCATCACATCTGAGTGGGCGCGCGCCATCTTCGAGCAAGCCAAGCAGGAAGATTTCACCTGCCTGTACATCTCCAACGGCAATGCCACGCGCGAGGTGCTGGAATATATCCGCCCCTACACCGACGGGTACAAGATCGACCTGAAGACGATGAATGACAAGAGCTATCGCCAACTGGGGGCGGTATTGGAGCACATCCTCGATGGCATCCGGATGGTGCATGAGATGGGATTCTGGATGGAGATCGTGACTCTGATCGTGCCCGGGTTCAACGACTCGCCGGATGAACTGCGGGATGCAGCGCGCTTCTTGCGCTCGATTTCGCCCGACATTCCCTGGCACGTGACGGCCTTCTATCCCAACTACAAGATGATGACCAACGGCAACACGCAATCAGATATCCTCATCCGGGCGGCCGAGATTGGTTACGAGGAGGGTCTCAACTATGTCTATGCTGGTAATCGCGCTGGTCAGGTCCAGGGTTATGAAAACACCCGCTGTCCCAATTGCCAGAAGACCCTCATTGAGCGGTTCGCCTACGTCATTCTGGATTACCAGATCACGCCAGAAGGTACTTGCCCGGATTGCAGCACATCAATAGCGGGGATGTGGCCATCCAACCCCAAAGATGTCCGCATCGGTACTGTCGACAGCTTGTTCTCACGTCGGCCACGCGCCGTGCGCTGATTGGGCCACCTCAAGACGCAAGATGAAATCAGCGCCTACCATCAATACACGGTAGGCGCTGGTCCTCCATACCCAGATCAG
>JAADYW010000196.1 GCA_010092845.1 Chloroflexota bacterium | reverse complement strand
GCCCAACAGGTGTGGTACAACGGCGATGTTCTGGGCTACTGTCATGTGCGGGAAAAGCCCGATCTGCTGGATTGCATAGCCGATGTTCCGCCGTAGTTCCTCGGCCGGTAACTCCTTGTTGTCGCGCCCGTTGATCAAGATCGTACCACTGGTTATCGACGCTAGCCGGTTGATCATCCGCATCGATGTCGTCTTGCCACAGCCCGATGGTCCGATCAGCACACAGATCTCACCCTCCGGGATGTGCAGGCTAAGATTGTCTACTGCACGAATGCCATTCGGGAAATCCTTGACTACATTCTTGAACTCGATCATATCGGTTACACCTCTTGAGCTGTTTGACGGATGCCGGGCGAGACTACAAGCTGTTCGAAACCACGCAGGCCTGCATCCAGACCGTATGCCAGAAGAATTGCGGGAATTGTACCCAGCAGAATTCGATCCAACGATGTGTTCACGATGCCCTGCAGCACGAATTCTCCCAGACCCCCCGCGCCGATAATGACTGCAACGGTGCCAATCCCCACCAGCGCAACACCGGCGTTGCGAATACCGGCCATGATAATCGGGAAGGCTAGCGGCAACTCGATCCGGAAGAAGATTTGGGTTGCTGTCATGCCCATACCGCGTCCCGAATCAATGATGGCCGGATCGACATTGTTCAACCCTGCATAGGTATTGCGGACCAGCGGCAGCAGGGAGTAAAGCGTGAGTGCGAGCAGCGCCGGCGCTACACCTATGCCGGACACACCCAGATCACGGACCGTCAGCGCATCAAGCGATTCGACGTTTCTGAGATAATGTTCAGAGGATCGATATAGTGTTTGGCCTAACACAAGCAGGGAAATGATGTAGATGGCAATAATGGCAAACATGGCGTAGCGGCGCCGTACCTTCCCACTGAACATGCCAGCGCGGCGGACAGCCCAAAGCATCGTACCGGCAAACAGCAGTGCAACGAACAGGCTCATTGATCCTGAGTAATCGGACTCGGTCAGCGCCAGCAGCACAATGCGGAAAGTGAAGCTGACGAGAATGACGATGAATAGTGCCAGCGGGATGAACATCGCCAGCGCGCTCAAGGCCAGCATGACCGTCCGTGGCGTCGCTGTGAGTAGAGGATACAGCAATCGATAGAGCACGAAGAACCCAATCGCAATCACGGTGCCTACAACGAACCACCCGAGTACCTCTGAAAACGTCCTGTCACCTAGACGTGCCAGCGGTGCCAACAAGAGGCCAAATAGGGCCAGGCTGGGAATAGTTTGGATAATGCCTACCGCATACAGGATCACGGGGGCCAACCGTTCGTCGCGCGATGCCCACAATCCCAGGCCAATTCCCGAGAGTGTTCCCACAATCAATGAAACGCTAACGAAGGTTATATGTTCGATTAGCCGCTCATCGAGTAGATCACCGCGTTCCTGGTACTCAACCATCACCGAGTACACATCCAGGCTGCCTGACAATAACAAGATCACGACGACCACAATACCGGCCAAGCCACTGAATAGCAGCGCCGCTTGCGAGTCAATCGTTGACTTGAGGTCGACGATTCCCGAAAACAGAACGATGTAGCCACCAAAGATGCCCATTGCCATTGCTGCCGAAGGCACGACGCGCGGATTCAACTCAATCGTGTCGGTTGGCTCTGAGTAAAAAAGCTCGAAGTTGTCGAGGATGTCCTCAGCAGCCAACGATGGTAGCCAGATGGTCAGGATGATGATCAGGTTCCCCAGCAACGCCAGTATCCAGCCCCGCGTGAAGCGGTCTTGACGAAAGGCTAGTACCGAGGGCAACAGGGTGGTGGCAAACAAGAAGACGTACCGGTAGTCTCCCTGTAGCTCCAGCAGATTGAAGGTAACACCCGAAGCAACGACGTTTGGTTTGAGTTCGAAGAGTGGGAAGAAGAAGAATCCCCCGGCTGCTACCAGAGCACCCAGAATTGCAGTTCGGTTAATGATTGTGATTTATCCTTCCCTTGCATATACCGATTTAGCTATACTGTTAACCATGCAAACCAAGTTCTGGATGGCTGGAAGCCAGCCACCCAGAGGTCTTGTAAGTCTACGCTTTGCATGGGGTCCCCATGGCACGGGGACCTACTACTTTCTGCAGCCGAAGTCGCTGCAGTTTCTGAACGAGAGTTAGTCGATGAAACCCATCTGGCGTAGGTAGTCCTCGGCCACGTCACGTGGTGCTTCGCCCTGCACGCCAACACGTGCATTAAGGGTTTGCAGCGTTGCATTGTCAAGTGTGGCGAAGATCGGATTCAGAATCGTCGCGATCTCTGGGTTGGCACGCAAAACCTCACCTCGGACAACCGGCGCGGGTGCATAAACCGGTTGGGCACCATCAGGATCCTCCAACACGACGATATCATAGGCGGTGTTTTCGCCTGTCGTACCATAGCTCATCGCCACATTGGCGCCACCGGCCGACTCGTTCAGCGCCTGCAAGCATTGGGCAGGCGTGCCGTCAGCGATGATGTTCAGCGAGCCATCGGGGAACGCAAAACCATAGGTCTCTTCGTAGGCCGGGATGCCATCTTCACGGGTTGCGAACTCGTTACCTGTTGACACGACAACCTCACCACCCAGGTTCACGTAGTCGGCCAGATCCTGAGCAGTGTAGATGCCATGCTCCTCCGCGAATTCGCGCTTGACAACAAATACATAGGTGTTGTTCGCTGGCGCCGGCTGTAGCCAGATCAGGTCATTGATGGCGGCGTCGAGTGAGCTCACAATCGCATAGGACGCAAACGAATCGCCCGAGTACTGGATGATTTCGTCGGCGTCGACAATGTCTACGTCATTGAAATGGATCGAAATCCCGGTGCCGTTATACTCGGCATACATATCAATCTCGTCGTTCAGGAGGGCTTGGCGTGCCACAACGGTAGAAGCAAGACCCGTCCGGTCTTCGACCTCGTAGCCGTTGTACTCAAGCGCGACCAGCATGAGTTGGCCCAGGACAAGCTGCTCGTTGAATTGCTTCGAGCCAACACGGATGGGGCCACCGTCTTGAGCATTGGTGAACTCTGGCGTTGCCAGCGTAAACAGGAACGCCAAAGCCAGCAGGATGATAGTAGCTTTCTTCATAGTACTCTCCTAATTGTTCTAGCAGACAGGTAGTGCGACGTTCCGGCCAGGCTTGAGCATCGCTTGCGAAGTAGTGGGTGAACACAAGCTAACATCTCGATGGCACAGACGAGCCTCCACATGATGTGGCTATGTGAAGGAAATGGGGGGTCCTACACGGTCTGTGGTCGGGCTCTTGCGCTCCCCCTCAACCACAGCATCAGACGTTCAAGCCTCAGTTGAAACGCCACGCCTACGACTATATACGACTTGGGCCGGTATTGCAAGTTTGGCTTACCTTGGCCGATAAGTGCCCCATCATGCTGCGATACTCCCTCAAACAGGTGTGCTATAATGCCGTTAGTGATCAATTATGGAGGCAAGTCCCGTGTTTGACTTAAGATTCCTTCAGGAACTACACCAACAAACCGAACGCTGGGAAAAAGCAACCCTTGATCAGACCTTGGCGCGCCGGCCCGAACGGCGCGAGCAATTCATCACCGAGAGCAGCCGCCCCCTCAACCGCCTCTATACCCCGTCCGATACTGCGGACCTTGATTACTTCAGTGATCTGGGCTTTCCCGGAGAATTCCCCTTTACCCGAGGTATTCATGCTACCGGGCATCGAGGACGCCTGTGGACGATGCGGATGTTTGCGGGTTTCGGTACCGCCGAAGAAACCAACCAGCGCTTCAAATATCTGCTCAAGCAGGGCAACATGGGGCTCAGCGTGGCTTTCGATTTGCCAACCCTAATGGGTTACGATACCGATGCTCCCGAGGCGCTCGGTGAATTTGGGAGATGCGGGGTGGCGGTCTCCTCCTTGCGGGACATGGAAATCCTTATGGACGGCATACCGCTCGACCAGGTGTCCACCTCCATGACGATCAATAGCCCGGCGGCTGTTATCTGGGCTTACTATATCGCGGCTGCTGAGAAGCAAGGTGTCCCGATGGAGCGGCTGCGTGGTACGCTCCAGAATGATATCCTCAAGGAATATACTGCCCAGAAGGAATACATCTTCCCACCACGCCCCTCAATGCGCCTGGTAACCGATACCATTGAGTTTGCCACTCGACACTTACCGCAATGGAATACGGTGAGTGTCAGCGGCTACCATATCCGCGAGGCGGGCAGCACCGCCGCCCAGGAGCTAGCTTTCACATTGGTCGATGGCCTCGAATATGTGCGTTGGGCGCTAGATCGCGGTCTCGACATTGATGAGTTCGCGCGCCGCATTTCGTTCTTCTTCAACGTGCATAATGATTTCTTCGAGGAGATCGCCAAGCTGCGGGCGGCCCGTCGTATTTGGG
>JAADYW010000195.1 GCA_010092845.1 Chloroflexota bacterium | reverse complement strand
TACATCTGTCGAGCACTGTCTGGAAGACTTATCCCCTGCTAAATCACCGACCCTATCGCAAGCGGTCAATCGAGATTGATTCCAGAGCTATCCATTGCGGCTGCTCGATCGGGACGAAGCCGAAACCAAGGTTGCCCTGCGGGGTGACGACGGCATACTGGTTGTCAATCCAGGCGATGAAACCCAACGGACCCTGGGGGGCGGTTGGTGCACTGTGTACCAGTTTTTCGTCCACCCAGAAGAGTACGCCATGGGGTAACCAGTGCAATTCGTAGACATGGGGGACCGCGATGTCAACCGCTAGCTGCTGCTCCGAAACACCAATTGCACGCTGGCCGATGGGCCAGAGAAGCCTGTACAGTAGGGGGACACGCATCAGTAGGAATCCTAATGGGGTGAGGGGAAGTAGTGCTAGGAAGAGCGGCCTGGCTGCGTCAAATGTGGCGGCCTTCCAGCCATTTCCCCGTTGCCCTTTGGCCAAGGCCATGTTGTTAGGAGGCGAGCCGAAGAAAAACCACACCGCTTGCGGTAAGCGCAGCTTGATCTCCCCCGGGATAAAGGGCTGATTCCAGAAGCCAAACCCAGCGGTGCCGCGTAGCGCTTCAACCGGATGTGATGCCCACGCCCGGACGCGTAGGCGCAATGGAGGACGCCACGGGAAGTATGGGGAACGTAGTCCCGCGTAGTCACTTATCTGGGCATCGTGATAGGACTGGCCTGAATCGGGGAAGATACGGCAATAGATAGTGCCGGTGTCCCTGGCGACCTCGCCGTTCCCCAGTGATAATGGGTGCCAGGGGGCACTCAACTCCCTATTATCAGAACGCCCCATAGTCATTGACAATATTCACACCACCTGTTATTAGTTATAGATGCCTACGCCCTCTAAAAAACTTGACAAAAAGTGAACCTTAGATTAATATATGATGGTTTCTGACACCACATTAACAACACGCAGCAAGCACATAAGATATCGAATAACCCAGGCAACCCGAGGCTGGGGTTTCACTGGTCCCCAGCAGGTCAGGATTATCACGCCGCATGACCATTAGGAAGCACCAGGCAGATATTATTGGCTGGATCAGTGGCCTCCTCACTATTGTGCTGTTGTTCACATCGTTACCAGATTTCACAACGACAAATACTGGTCTGTGGCTTGTCACCGCGGGTTTGACTGCTCTAATGCTCAGCTTTGGGCTGAGCTTCAGCCAGGGTGAGATCAGCGCGGCGCACGCAATTGGCATAATGGCCTATCTGACAATGGCCTCATCGCAAGATATCGGCCAACCACTCTGGGCTGTTGCGGCGGGTGCTTTTATCGGTATCGCTATCCGGGCTGGCCAGCGTCACCAGGAATCCTGGCTGCGATGGTTCCAGAACTTGTTGGGAACTGCCCTCCGCACGATGGGCCAGCTTGTCCTTGGCCTCGCGATTGGCGGCTGGACCTACCAGCGTTTGGGTGGTGATTTGCCGCTGGACCACCTTGAGCCGGGTGATATCCTCCCGTTGTCTGCCTTTGTGACTTCCTACCTTGCGGTGTATCTATCTCTGTTGCTGGTTCACGTGCGTAGCCAGCAAGGTGAGCGCTTTGAGCACGTGGTTCTGCATAACTGGCAATCGGTCCTCAGCGTCCTGCTCATTCCAGTGCCGATCGCAATCGTTAGTGCTGTAGTTTATCATACCATCTCGGATGTTGCCTTCGCCCTTATGAGCGCAGCATTGGCGGTGATTGCTACGGGTATCCACGGCATTAGCCACGCCCAGTTCCGGTATGAACAGCAGGTACGTGACTTATCGAAACTGGCAAATATTAGCAACGCCCTCCGTACTAAGCTCGAT
This sequence comes from Chloroflexota bacterium, assembly GCA_010092845.1. GTDB lineage: Bacteria > Chloroflexota > Anaerolineae > Aggregatilineales > J027 > J027. The sequence goes on along the minus strand of JAADYW010000195.1, from coordinate 7,880 downwards.
GTAGGGGGCTTGTTGCAAACATTCTATCAGGAAATCGCCACCTTGATGGATGTCCGGAACCTGGCGATCGCAGTTTACGATCAGCGCCAACGCACGATCCGGTTTCCGCTATACATCCGGCACGGTGTATCGCATCCAGTGCATGAAATCCATGAGGCCACCAGCTTTGCACCCCAGGAGGTTCCAGAGAAACTGCCCCAGTATCTGATTGCCCATGCCCGAGATTTTGGCATTTTACCTCCTATGCTGAGGCAGGTCGTCTGGTTAGGGGTACCGATCCGGGCAGATAGCCAGACAACAGGCGCCATCCTCCTGGCTGCAGAGGGCGCAACGCGTCAGTTCACCGAGCAGGACCGGCAGTTTCTGTCGACCATTGCGGCCCAATTCAGCGTGGCGCTCGACAATGCCCGGTTGTATGAGCGCTCACGACATCGCGTGCACCGGCTTCGCACGTTGACTCGGGTCAGCGCCCAACTCAGCAGTTTACTGGATGATCAACGCGTTTTGAATAGAATCCTGCGGTTTGGCCGTGAAGTTGTCGATGCTGACGCTGCTGCTTTGTTCATGTGGTGGGACCAAGCCAAGAAGTCCCCGGTGCTGGTGCGCTATGAGGGGTTGAGTGATGACTTCAGCAATGACCCTGCCTATCCCGCAATAGTTGACTCCCAGGATTTCGCCACCCGCTTGAGCCCGCTTATCGTTCAGGATTTGCACCAGCATTCCCTTGATGAGGCAATGCGTACCGTTCTGGCACGCGAGGAAGTCGGCTCTTTTGCTGAAATCCCGTTGAGAAACACCGACGAAATACTCGGCATTCTGGTGGTGTACCACCATGCGCCCAATGCAATTGATGCCGAGGATGCTGAAGTGTTGCTGACATACGCCAACCAGGCAGCCCTCGCGATCAAGAACGCCCAGCTCTATAGCAATAAAGATGCTGCCCTTAGCCGCCGTGTCGAGCAATTGACACTCCTGGAACGGCTGGGCCAGGAATTATTCTCCTCGCGGATACAACTAACGGATATCTATGAGCTGGTTCTCAAACGGGCAGCCGAGGGGACCGGAGCACACGCTGGTGTTCTTGTTCTTAAGGAAAACAAAGAACAACCTGCACGTCCTGTGGCCATCGTCGGCTCACCGAATCCGGCTCAACAAGTTGAACCCCTGCTTGGGATCACCCGACATGTTCTGGAACACGCTGATGCAACACTCATCGCCGATACACGGGAAGAACCTCCTGAGTTCCCAACCCTGCGGCCACAAACCCGCTCCGTACTTAGCGTACCCATCTTGCATGAGCTCTCGATTATTGGCGCGATCACACTGGAAAGCGACACACCTGGTTGCTTTGGTAATGAAGACATGATCTTCGTCATGCAGGTTGGTGCCCAGATCCGGATCGCCGTTGATAATATGAATCTGATCCGTAACATCGAGTCAACCCGTGATCGTCTTCAAACCATTCTCGATAGTTTGAAGGAAGCCATCCTGTTGGTTGATACCGATGGTTATGTGCGGCTGGCCAATCCCCCGGTGGCATCTTTGCTCGATTTGTCACCTGTGGCCATTCTTAACCAGCCCATTAGTTCGCTTGTCGATGAAGTGGGTCTGGATTTCGCGGAGAGGCTTGGCTTTGATGCCAATACATTGCGCGGGACCTCAATTGCGATGCACATGGGAAATTGGGAACCCGACGGCAGCCGTAGTACGATCCAGAGCAAGATCAAGGGCAATTTGCGAACCATAGAGCGCACTGATGCGCCTGTGCGCGATCAACACGGCATGACGATTGGCTGGCTCATGGTGTTCGTCGATGTCACCGAAGAACAGGAACTGGCACGTGCGCGCGACGATCTATACAGCATGATTATTCACGATTTGCGCGGGCCACTGACAGCGATCAATGCCAGCCTGAGGTTGATCAATAGCCTGGCTGAAAGTGATGATACTCTGAAGCTGATGATCAACCAGACCACAGAAGCCGCCAGCCGGGCCGTTCGTAAACTCCTCAATCTGGTCAACTCGCTGCTGGATATCTCCAAGATGGAGAGCGGCAATGTGGTTCTGGAACGCGAATTGCAGCCCATTCATCCCCTGGTCAATGGGGTAATTCAAGAATTGCAGCCGCTGGCCGCTGAGATGGGGGTGACGGTTGAAAACCGCATCCTATCAGATTTGCCTGCTGTCGATATTGATGCTGATAAGATCGAACGCGTATTGCTGAATCTGCTTGATAATGCCATCAAATTCACGCCAAGCGAGGGAACAGTCGCTATTGAGGGTTGTATGAGCCAGGGTACGAATTCGGGTGGACTTCAACTGGTAGAAATAAGGGTGACTGATAATGGTCCCGGTGTCCCTGAGCCGTTTAAGACGCAACTCTTTGAGCGATACGTTCAGCTTGAGCACCAGGGTGGGCGTCGCCGGGGAACCGGGTTAGGACTTACGTTCTGTCGCATGGCAGTTGAAGCCCATCAGGGCCAGATATGGATCGAAGACAATCCCCAGGGCGGCTCGATCTTCTGCTTCACCTTGCCCGTCGCGCCGCCGCTACGTCCGCAACCCCCAGCGAATCCGACATCAGGGGACAACCTAGCAACCTAGCGTAGCTAGGCTGTGCTTTCGAGTTTAGCGGCCGTTCTCTCCAGCATTGCGATCGCTTCGTCAAGCCGGTCAACCGATTGGGGTGACTGTGCCAGAAACTGCAGCGCGCTGATCGCGGCCCGGAAGGCGCTTACGGGCGGTTTGCGCGCAATGATTTCGTCATATTGCAGAAACGCCTGGTCTGTCTTGCCTTGCACCAGCAAGGCCTGGGCCAAATCGAAGCGGGCCCAATAATCGCCGGGGCTGTCTTCGATAATCGATTCAACGATGCGTTCCACGCGGGCGAATTTCTCGCGCGCCTCCTCATCGCGACCAGTAAACTTATAGAGCACGGCCAGATTGCCCACGGGATACGAAGAGCTGGGTGTAACCTCGACGGCGCGTTCATAGGCACGTACGGCATCGTCGTAACGGCCCTGGCGGCGGTACAATCCGCCTAAGGTGCCATAGTAACTCTCGCCATCTCCGTCAAGCAGTGCGTGATCCATCGCCAGGGCTTTGCTCAGATTAACCTCAGCCTCAGCCCACAAGCGGTTGCGCCGATCGACATCCGTCTGCTGATCACCCAGGCGTCGTTGAGCCAGCCCAATTGCGGCCTGGGCTGGTGCAAAGTTGGGGGCAACACGGTGCGCCGTCTCCAAGTAGTCCAGCGCTGTCTCGAACTTGCGTTGGGCCGTATAGAGATAGCCGAGCAGATAGTTTGTGGTCTGGTTCTCTGGTTCCAGTTCGTGGGCTTCAAGGAGCATCGAGATGGCGGAATCATAATTGCGTGCGCGGACCTGTTGCTCTGCCAGGAGCTGTAATGACAGTACGCGGAACGAATTCTCGGCCAACTGACGCGCTTCATCCAGCCGCTGAGTGATCATGCTGGTGAGTTCCTCGACCCGCCGCCGCGATTCTTCCCCCAGGCTGGTCAACTCAGTCGTCAACTGGCGAAGTTCAGCTTCACGGGCTGACAGCGCGTTGTTCATCTGTTCGGCCCGGAACTTGAGCTCACTATCAACCTTGGCCTGATTCGCTTCGGCTTCGCCCTCGAGATCGGATCGCAAGTCGCGCAGATTAAGGGTAAACACAAAGGCCACGACACCGACAATGATCGTCAGCAATACCGAGCCACCCTCCAACAGCCCCAGGATCGTATCCGCTGTATCATTATTGGCCTCGGCCTGTTCCAACGCGCGCGCCGCAACATCGGCAGCTTCCTGGCTGTCTAGTGCACCCTGTTCATAGACAACCGGGTCTTCCTGGGTAACGATCAGATAAAAACCCGCCAGCGCAAAGGGCAGGGCTACCAGCGAAAGCGCCAGCGGTAACCAGTGAACCAGGAATTTGAATCTCACTGTTAGGTTCCTTTCAAACTGCCAGACGACACCACGTTAAGCATAGGATAGCATCCTCCAACATGCAATAATCGGCAGTCTATATCGCCTTGTTTGGGCTTCCAGCGGTGCGAGATCAGGGGAAAACGAACGCCTCAACCTCATTGCCGGCCTGGCTGATGAACTGCACCCGGTTGACACTGTGAACACCGCTTCGTAGCGAGAGGAGACGATTGTCCACAATTTCGTCAATCGTCACGGTCACCACGGTGCCATCGGCATAGAAAATGGTGGCAGCGCCGATAGATTGGGATGGATTTAGGACCTGGGCAACGGTGGCGGTAATGCCTTCATTGGTGCTGCGCGTAACCAGCAACCAGCTCCCGCCGATGACGTTGGCGGTGGGATCAATGGTGCATGCTGTATCACCGTTGAAGACATCCAGACCCGCAACCGGATCTGGTGACCCCATAACGACCCCAATACACGGCAAGCCAGAGGTGCTGGTATAGGATATTGCAATGACCTGTTCTGAACGAAAGGCTAATCGCTTCCAGATTGCCAGAGAGCCTGGGCTGATCTGCTTGCCAATGCTCTGGAGATATGATTGGATTGCCGGCAGGTCAGCGCTCGTGGTGCCGCCGCCCTGACCGGCCGTGGGATCCGGGGTGTCGATTGGAGCAGTGTCATCCACCGGAATGGTGGGAAATACCTCAGAGGTTGGGCTAGGAACTGGAGTCGGCTCTTCGGGACGAATGCAGCCACTTACGAGCCAGATCAGCACGCCAATCCAGATCAGACGCATTGCAATCTGTCGATTGGTGCGAACCGGGCGCACGAGCTGCTCCTATCTAACTTCAGTCCCGTTCAATGGCGCGAGCAAACTCCCTGAATTATGCATCGAAACCTGATTTAAAGCGAATGCATATCATGCTGGACGATCTTCTATGTTTTTTCGCGCAAGCCACCTTCTTCGTGTATGAAAATCCAGCCCGCAACCTCCCCGATATCAAATTTCTGGTCTTCTATCCAGCGCCGTGCGGCTGGGAATGTACGATCCAGCGCGCTGGAGGTGTCCTTGCTGGCCAGGTTGGTCTCAATATAGTCAATGATCGACTTCAAGCGTGTCTCCCACAGTCGCATATTGTCAGGGGTAAGATCTACCCAGCCGCCATGCGCATTCTGGCTCTTAATTTCCGGTCCGCGCAGCATACGCTGGCCATCAGGCAACAGTATGGGTAGGCCGATACTGATGATAGAGGCGCGCAAATCTACATTGGTTTGCAATTCGGTCCATATCTTCTGGCTCATATTCTCCGGGCTATCGTCGAGCGCGGCTTGCATCGTGCCGTAAATCCGCTCCAGAAGGTACGCCTCAAACAGCAGTTTGCTCAGACGTGGCGGGCCCAGGAACTCGAAGGCGACACTGCGGACCCCGTGCTTTTCTTCAAGTTGGTGCATCCGCTCGAGAACGGCGTCTCGTAAGAAACCCGCACGATATGTTGGCCCCATTACGGACGCGTCCAAGGCACTGACGATATCCTTGCCGGTGCTGCTGCCCAGGATTTCCTCGATTACAACCCGCGCGATCTCCTGCGGCGTAATGAACATCATCTGACCCAGCGTCGTGATGGCTTTGAACTCATCCAGGCTGAAGACCCCATTTTCACCGGTGTCGATGTACACATTGTTCAGCATCCGACCTAGCGGCTGGCCACAGCCATCTCCCGTTGCATGCAGGGCATCATCGACACTGACCGCTTTTTCGGGGAGGCAATCATACATCTCGATCATATTGCCGCCGACACCGACCGGACCGTAGTCGATCTTCTTCCAGGCGATAGCTGCGGTCGGTTTCACCTCCTTGACAACAGACGGGCCATCGGGGGTCCGGGCGAGAAGGAAGATGAGCAGACTGTGTGCGCCAGCCATTGCCGCCTTACTCAGCAGCATACGGCTGGGCTTTTCCTCACCGTGGGTGAAGGGGATATTGAGCCCCATGCCGCCTGTGCCACTGGTTCCTACCTTGATATATGCTTGCGTACCAGCGGTCTTGAATGCCTTGTACAGGATCTGTACATGCCGGACCAATTGCGGCGTATACTGTGCGATTAGCAATTGTTCGGTCAGTTCACGCTGTTTCTCAGGCGTGCAGGCTGCACTGTCCTGCAAGCAGTGCCACAGATCGTCCGATTTGCGGTAGATGTTCTGATAAGCCAGGCCCGTTGCGGTGTTGACACAATCGATGACGATGTCGGCTGGATAGCCGCCCTCGATCTGGCCCGTTACCAGCAGGTACAGGAACGAACTCTGCAGGGTATCTTCATCCAGTGCATCGAACGTATCGCTAATGAGTTTGGCGCGCAAAGCGGTCTCGCCAAAGATCTCACGCGGATGGAGGTCTTTCAGTTCGTGGCGGACAAAGATATTCCCCCAGGCTGGAATGATCTCCGTCGACGTGTTGGGAAAAAGTTCCTCGAGGGTTTCCAGAGTTGAACGTGCCTCTGCTTCACGCAAGGAGGCAACGATCAACCGGGCGGGTTCTTCTGCCATGAGCTCTTTGCAGACTGCTTCGCCAACCAGCCCATAGCCACCAAAAACCAGGACGGTTTTACCACGTATGTCCATCAAGTACTCCTGATTAAAAACTATAGGTGTTTATACAGATGAGTCTTCAAACTTGAGCCACCTACCAGCATACACCATTTGTTTTTCAATCACGAGTGAAGCTCTAGTACGAACCAGATGACACCCTAGGGCGACGTGCAACCTCAAGAGCCCAGAAGAACCAACCACCGATCAGGCCCACCAGAGCGAACATCACAAAAAAGGTGCCCCGGATTGAGGCTGAGGAACTTCGGGCTGCATCCCCGGGGTGCAGGATCAACGGCGTCCGCATCGCAATGTACAGGAAGATCGCCAGACCCACCAAAATCAATCCCTTACTGCGATAGGATTCCAGTCCATCGCTCACCGAAAAGGCCACCAGGGCCACGCCGGTGAATAACAAGACGGCCAACGTACGTGGCTCTTCCCAGGCAATGTAGGTCCCCCAGGTGATTTTGGAAACCCACATGCCGAGCAGATTCCCGGCTGTCAGGAATACCAGACCGAGCCAGCCCAGGCGCAAGGCGCGGCGGTAGAGCTGTGCTTTCTCAGTATAGGCTACTGTTGCGCCCAAAAGCCCGGCCAGGCTAATCCCGAGCATGCCCGTCCAGATCATGGCTACATGAACATAGATCAAGCGTATCTTCTCACCGAGGGTACGTTCGGTCGGCGACTGCCAGAGGACAAACGCTATCCCCATAAGCAGCAGGCCCAATAGCGGCCACCGGACAAGATTCCAGATATTCTGTCTCATCGATTACGACTCATCTCCCAATACACGTGACCGTATAGTGAAGCTGGCATCCGCACCAAAAGACAATGCTGCTGGTGGAGGGGCCGGCAGTACCCGCGAGTCCGCAAAATACTCGAAGTCGAACTGAAGTGAGTCACCTGCTTTTTTGCCCGGAAATGGCATTAGGCGCGCTGTTAGGGGTTTATTCAGGCGTAAGGCCAATGCAGCGACATCCAGCAGGATATCGCGAATTGCAGCCGTGCCGACATTACCCGGCAGCGGAATGCAATCCAGGCCGGTTCCACACACTGCACTCAGCAACAGCAGATCGTTGAGCGTTAAGCGGCCCTCGGCTGTTCGCGACGCCAAGACTGAGTCTTCCAGAATCGGTAGCATCAAGCCGGAGAAGCCCGTTCGTGGAAAATCAGCGGCTTCAATCGCGCTCATCACCAGGCTGGCCGAGACAACCAGCCCTTGCCCCCCGAAACGAGCGCCCAAGGCTTCCAGGGCGCCGCCGAGGCTCTCTTCAGGCACCGGATAGGGCGCCAGCGAGAAATCCAGGCCACCAAAATCCACGTCATGCGTATCCGCCAGCGACCAAGCAATAGGTACGAGAG
>JAADYW010000194.1 GCA_010092845.1 Chloroflexota bacterium | reverse complement strand
GACGACACTTGCCTATTTCCACTATACCAGTCATCGGCGTCGTCCTGGGGATCCCCCAACCCAGATTCTGCCGATACGGCTGCTGCGGGTTGTTGGCCAAGGGTTCATCGCCGTGACGCTGGGAGCTTTGTATGCGCAGGCGATCCTGACCAGCCTGGCGATTTTCAACCGGCTGCTCGATGAACATATGCGATTTTTGCTGGATCAGGTTGGGGGATAGGGGCAATGATGATGCAGCATTCGCCGAGTGCAAATTCCATTCTGGCGGCCGATTTTGGGACAGTATATACGCGGGTGGTCTTGATTGACCTGGTTGATGGTCAATATCGCCTCGCGACAGCTTCCCGGGTGCGGACCACGCTTCAACCACCGCATAACGACGTGATCACCGGCCTAGGTTGGGCACTGATAAATATTCAGGAATCGACTCAGCGCCAGATGATGGACGAGAACGGCCTGATTATCCCGGAGGAAAATGGCAACGGAGTCGATGAACTGGTCGCAACGAGTAGTACGGGCCGCCCCCTAAGCGCTGTGGTAATGGGGTTAATGCCTGAAGTCAGCATTGCTAGCGCTTATCGAGCCTTAACGGGAACATATATCAAAGTTTCCGCCGTGCTCAGTATCGCCGATCAGTTTGATCTAGAAAAGCAGATCAATACCGTCTTGAAGTCCCAACCTGACCTGATTTTCATCAGTGGAGGGACCGATGGCGGCAATACAGAAGCCGTGATGGAGTTAATCCGTCTGGCCGCATTAACCGTGCAGCTTGTCTCGGGAGATGAGCGGCCAATGGTGATCTATGCCGGCAACGCCGACCTTGTCACCTATGCCCAAACGGTGTTTGAGGAGGCTGGGCTGGAGATACTGATTGCCCGCAATGTACGCCCTGAGTTGCCGCGCGAGGAGTTGGGTACTGCCCGGTTCGAACTAGCGCGGGCCTATAGCCAGCATATGAAACGACAACCGGGTGGCTTCGCTGATATTGCGGCTTCGACACATGTTGGCATCGTTCCAACAGCCCAGGCTATTACCAATGTGATTCGTTGGCTGACAGAAAGCGGCACTGACGTCCTACACATCGACGTTGGCAGCTCGACCAGCACATTTATTGTCGGTGCCGCTGGTGGTGAAGTTAGTGCGGATATTCACAGTGATCTAGGGGTAGGGCATAGCATCCGGGCCACGCTGGAGCATCTTGAGATTGAGAAGGTGCTGGAATGGCTACCCTTTGAATTCAGTGAGCAAGCACTGTGGTCATATGCTTTCAACAAGTCATTGGCCCCTGATACGGTCCCCCAAACTATGCACGACCTGTTTGTGGAACAGGCTATCGCGCATGAGATCGTGCAACTATTGATTAAACGCACGCGCGCGAGCTTGTCTCAACAGGATCTAATGGCGCGCACAGCGTTTTCAGCAGTGATTGTCGCGGGATGTGTCCTGACGGAGACGCCTCATCCGGCCATCGCGGCGCTGCAGATCTTGACTGCTCTGGAATTTGAGGGATGTACGGACCTGTACATGGACCTGTACGCGGTTTTGCCGGCTTTGGGCGCGGTTGCCTATTCCAATCCGTTGGCTACCGTGCAAGTATTTGACAATCAAGGGCTGACGTTTCTGGGGACCACCTTTAATGCCACTGGACGGCCGCGACAGGGAACCCGTCCTGCAATGCGGATTACGATCACCTTGGCGAGCGGGCGCGTCATTGAGAAATCGCTATCTCCCGGGGAGGTCTGGGCTGCGTCAATTGCGCCCGGCAATACCGTGCAAGTCGATATCCGGCTGGGACGAGGGCTCAAGATCGATGGCAAACGCCGTATCAAGCGCGAGGTTGTCACGGGCACGGCGGGCATCGTTTTCGATGCGCGCGGGCGGCCATTGCCTTTCATACCGGTTCGCAAGCGTGCTGAAGCCTATGCAAGTTGGTGGGAGGGCGTTACTGACGGCCAATTCACCGCTGAAGATTTCGGTACAATTGACGCGCAGGAAAAGGCTGAGACGGAAGCGAATACGCCCCACGCGCACGAAGTGCGCACGCTACAGATGCGGATCGAACGCGAATATATGCGTGCTGAGCGCGAGGCCAGCGGGCTGGAGCCTGAAGAAGGGGCTAGCAAGAGGCGAGGTTCGCGCCGGAGTAGACGGCGTGGTCGCCAGCGGCAATCTGGTAAGCTGGCGGATCTGGAAGCAGATAGCACCCAATCTGAAGAAATCCCCGATTTGGATGATTTCCTGGATCAGATGTAGTTAGGTTAGTAGGCTTAAAGGCGAGTATCGATGGAATATCATCTGGCCGAAACTGTGATTCTCAAAGAGACCACTATTGTGCGTCAACGTAGCTTGCCACCCCGTGCCTATGGCGAGGTCCAGGTTAGCGCCGGCGCACAGGTTAATTGGTCAAAGGTGGTGGCGAGTGGCAGCATGCCGCGTGACTATAGCTTGATTGATATTGCCGCGGCGCTGGGTATCGACCCGGAGGATAGTGAGAACCTGGCCAAGGTTATCGAGCTTGTCCCCGGCGATGAGGTGACCGCCGGGATGCCCCTGGCCAAAGCACGCCGCCGTCGGGAACGCAAGCGCATCCCAAAGGCACCGGCGGATGGCTTTGTCAACCTGATTGAGCGCGGGCGCATTATTTTGCAGGTCAATCCGGAGCCGGTTGAGGTTCGTGCTCGGATCCCCGGGACGGTCACTGCGCTTCTTGGTGAGGATGAAGACGAACCGCGTGGCGTTGAGATACAATCCGCCGGGACGCTTATTCAGTGTGCATGGGGAAACGGGCAGTTCAATTTTGGCCCATACTCACTTGAGCCATCAGAAGGGCTGGTGAGTCTACGTGCGTTAGATAGCCTGCTGGAGAATCTGCGCGGACGAATCTACGTCCTCCAACGCCCACTGCAAGGCGAAGATCTGGTGATTGCGGTTGAAAAGGAGCTCGGTGGGCTGGTGGCTCCCTCGATGCCGCACTACTTGCGCGAAACGGCACTTATGCTTAAAGTACCGATAATACTGACAGAGGGCTTTGGTGATCGTGAGCCGACACCGCGTATCTATGATTTGCTGACTGAATTTGAAAACACACGTGAAGGTACCTTTGACGCAACCATGCCCGCACGTTGGCACCATGAACGGCCAGAAATTGTACTCCCGGTTAGTTTGCGTGATAGACCACCAGAGCCGATTTCAGATGAACCCCTTAGCATAGGCGCAACGGTCCGCATTCGTCGCGAACCGTACGCCGGGCAGATTGCTCAGGTGCGTGGTATTCCGGAAGCGCTGCAAGTCATCGAGAACGGCTTGCATGTTCGGGCGGCTCAGGTCAAACTACGAGGAGGCAAGAATGTCATGATCCCACTCGCCAATTTAGAGTTGCTGGGCGAGAGTAGTGATAAATAATTCAACACCGGGTCAGTGTCAGGCGTTAGGACAGGCCCTGGGGGAGACAACTACGCATGAGCAACAACGATCTTTTTGATGACGATCCTTTTAGCGACGACGCTGGATTAGGCGCTAGTCCCGATGACCCATTTGGTACCAGTGATCTCTTTGGTGAAGGGTTCACCGACGAGGATCTAGATGCGTCCCTGGGTTACCAGGGGCTTGACATCGATAGACTGGAGGTTGAGGAGGATACCGGGCAAGTCAATCGTACCTTCCTCTACGCCGGCCTGGCGATAATGTTGACATTTGTAGCTGTTGTCGTGGGGATTATTCTGCTCGCGTCTGGCGGTGATGATAACGATGCCGAGGCAACGGCCAACGCCATTGAAACGGCCAACGCCCAGGATATTGCCAACGCCGAGGCCAGTTCGACCGCTCTAGCCGAGCAGGACGCAACGCGAGTCGCGGCTGAGATCACGGGCACTGCCGAGGCGCGGTCCAGTGCCGAAGCTGCATTTGCTGAAACTGAGACGGCCGCTATCGATTTGCTCCGTGCCTCCGAAACCCAGCGCGCCCTCAATGCGACCAATACCCAGGTGGCTATCGATGGTACTGCCACTGCGGTGGCCCTGGAAACCATGCTGGCCCTGACCCCCTCGCCGGTGCCGACGCGTGTCCTGTCGGTTGGCATCACCAATGCCCAGGGTACCCCCGTAACCAGCGGCAGCTTTGCCCTTTACATAGACGATGGGGACCGTGCCTTTAATCCTAATGTGACGCCGACCCCGATCGCGACAGCAACCCCGACGCTGACGCCCTCGTCCCAGGCGTCGCCAACCTTGCGCAGTAGCCCAACCTTTCAACCTACAGCCGTGACGACCGAAATCGGCACGCCGGAGGTGGACGAGGGGACGGTAACTGCGACAATGGAGCCTGGCGAAGACGTTGAACCTGCTGAGCCGGTTGATCCGACTGCTGCAGCTAGGACGGCTGAGGCTGGCATCAGCGCCTTTGATGCGACGGCCACCGCTCGGGCGCGTCCCGCTGAAGATGAAGCTACTGAGGAAGCAGCCGATGACACGGCCGAAGGTCCCGAAGAACCTACTGCCGCACCTGATGAAGCACCGGTTGAGTTGCCCCAAACCGCTATTGGCGGTGAAAATGCGGTATCTGTGCAGCTGCCGGCGGAATGGGTATTCAGCGATCAGCTTCAGAGCTTGGGCGCGGTCTTCTTCGGCGACAGCCAGGAAGCCATCGATACACGTGCTACCCTGGCGCCAGTGGTTGAGGGTCTCGGTGGTCAGGTCTTGCCACAGCCAGCAGGAGCCTTCGGACCGGATGAGGATGTCGACGAGTTGTTAACTACACTGGCGACAGAAACCGGTGAATCAATCGTTGAGCCACCTGCCGATATCCCCTTCGAAGATGATACGATCACAGGCCGCTATGTTGTCATCGCGTTTGAGAACGAGCAGGGCATATTTGCCTACCTCACTTTCCCCGACGGCATTGGCCTTGTCAGGGTTACGGCGACAACGGAAACGTTTGAGGCCAATCGTGACTTGCTTCTGACGATTGTCCAATCCGTTCGTATCCCGGCTACCACCGACGAGGCGGCTGCTTATCCGGATCGAAATGACACAATTATTCTGGCTGGCTTTGGCCACAGCCGAAACTCGCCGGTATCACAGGACGGGCCAGAGGCAACGCCTTCTGAATCCCCCCCACCTGAAGGCGAAGATACTCCACCGGCCGAAACGCCAACTGAAGAACCTGCGAGTGCGGATGAAGGCGAGACAGGTGACTCACCTGAGACGGATGGCGAAGGAGATGCCCAGGCTCAGCCGCCGACAACTACGCCAGCACCTGATGATGCAGATGAATATGTTGGGTCCTTTGAGATCACTGACGGTCAATTGCAAATCAATATCCCTGGTG
>JAADYW010000193.1 GCA_010092845.1 Chloroflexota bacterium | reverse complement strand
TCAGGCGTTTTTCACAACCATGATGGCCAAACTGCTAACTAGCGATACATTGAGGGGTCGAAATCGACGAAGTAGGACCATCCTTCACCCGCCGCAAGCCGGCGTTCTTCGTCATTGAGGCGCAACACGATATCATAGTTATCCGAATGCATCTCAATCGTCAGGATGTCACTCTCATCGTCAACGATTTCCTCGAAGCAGCGGCGTTCATAGCCGAGCGGCTCCCGCAGGAATTTCCCCAAACACTGTTCGCAGAAAGCTAAATGCGCTGGACACACATCACGATTAATCTTGACACGCATGTTGTCACCACCCTACCACGGTTCGTGCTTTGTCCTAACTCTACAGTGGGACATGATCCGTCTGATGTAACTTTTGTCTTATTCTAGGTGGCTGAGTTGCCTGCAATCAGGCGTGATCTGCTTTGCCACTGGATGAAATCAGGTATAATGCCCCTGCGGCTGATGAGATCAATCTTGCGATCAAATCTGGCTGAATGCCAGGGCGACAGCCGCCAGAGACTTAAGGTTTTACTGTAAGGTAGGATTTGAGAGGATTTTGTGCCAAATGCACCCGAGGGCGCGCTATCTTTACATTGTTGTCTTCACCGCTGTGAGCCTATTGCTGACCGCATGTCTCCAGACATCTTCGGAGCCGGAGATTCGGACCACGCGTGTATTGTCCCCAGAGCCAGCCATGCCAACTGCTGGCCCTCTACCCACGCGCGATCCGGCCACGCTCGATCTCCCTGTCCAGTTTGACTTCAGTGCCGGGGCGGCGCTATATGAAGCAAATTGTGCCGCCTGCCATGGCCCGACCGGGGCGGGAGATGGACCGGCAGCTGCCGGGATTGTCTGCGAAATGCCCCGGCTAGACCAACGCAGCAGCGATGTTACGCTGCTAGACTGGTTCAATACGATCTCCATGGGGACACGCATGCCGCCCGATCCCGCTTGCCCGATGCCACCCTGGGCGGGCGAAATGTCTGAGGAGAAGATCTGGAATGTGACGGCCTATGCACTGACGCTGGGGGGCGATAGCGAGGCGGAGCTGGCCAGCGGACTGGAAACTCTGCGGGAGACAGTCGCTGTTGACAGCGAGTCTCCGAGCGAATCAGCGGGTGGGGCGAGCGAAGAAGTTGTTGGTACAACTGATGATAGCTGGTGGGAGACGGATGGTATTCGTCTGCCGCGGGCAAGTGTGAATACTGTGCCAGACACGCCGGCATCCGGTGGAAGCGCGGCCGCCCAAACCAGCACTGAGGTGCCTGATGCCGCGCCACCCGATGGCGCGGCCTTCACGCTGTCTGGCACGATTGTAAATGGCTCGGAGGGTGGTACTGTCCCCGAGGCGTTGCCGCTGGAGCTGATTATTGTGAACGTGGACCAGACTGGCGCGGCCCGCCAGGAATTTGGTGCTGAGATCAGCAGCAATCCGGATGGCAGTTTCGTCTTTGAGAACGTGCCCCTGGCCGAGGGGTTGCTCTCCGTGCAGACCGATTATGCTGGGATCCGGCAATTCTCGGATTTTGTGGTGGTGCCGCAGGATATTGTGGATGGTAGGGTCGATCTCAATTTCACCATCTATGAGGTGACTGATGATCCGTCTGACATCGTTGTTCTGAATGCAGATCTCTGGTTCGATGGTGTAACCCCCGAAGGACTGTCGGTAACAGTGATGGACCTGGAATATGCCAACCGTGGTGACCGGGCGTTCGTTGACGAGGAGGGCTTGGGCCTCACCGTTACGTTACCCAGTGATGCCAGGGGGCCAGAGATACAGTCCTTTGGGGCGGCGCAGGACAGATTTGTTCGTGTGGATAGTGAGGATCAGATAGTCTTCCGTGATACGTTCCCCCTCTTCCCTGGTGAAATGAACCGGGTGGCGTTGCGGGCCTTCTATGAACAGGTTTATGACGGTAGCGTCGTGGCGACCCAGCAGTTCCCCTATCCTGTCGATAACCTGACTGTCTACGTATCTGACTTACGTGACCTTCAACTTGAAAGCGAGCAACTCGCCGCAAGCGCAACCGGTACGCTAGGGGAACGCGTCTACAACGGCTATGCGCTGACGGCATCGACCCTGGAGCGTGACGAGGTTCTATCCTATCGCATCTCGGATGGCCCCAACACCGCCAGCGTGAACGCAACCGCCATCGCCGCGCGGACCCAACCCCCGGCCACGGAAGAGACCGATTCCGAAGACGACTCTTCAGGTCTGGGGGATAGTACCCTGCTGATTCTGGGGGCCGGATTGTTGCTGATTATAGGTGGAGGGATGTATCTGTTCTATGATATTCAGAAGACCCGTTTACTGACGCAGTCGGCCGTGTCCACTTCCACCCCAGATCTCGACTCCCACAGCCAGGAGGACCTGATCGCCGAAATCGCCGCGCTGGATGATGCGTACGAACAAGGGGAAGTCGACGAAGCGACTTATACTCGGGAGCGCAACGCCCTTAAGGCAGCGCTGCGCCGCTACTACGAATAGGTCTATCCCGCGTAGCGAGTCAAAAAAAGAGCACCGAGCTTCGTGCGCCGGTGCTCTCTTTTGGGTGGGGTATGATCACACATTCACAATCCTACGGTGGCGGCTTCAACTGTCGAGAAATCGCGGAAATAGCGGCCGAAGTCGACGATTCCGAAGACGCGTTCGACAATGGCACTCAGGCGTACAAGGCGCACTTCGCCGCCGTGTTGGCGGCTATAGGCCTGAATCTCAGCCAGGGTGTGCAGGCCCTCAGTATTGAGATAGTTGACCTCGGCCATATCGAGGATCAGCTTGTGTTTGCCATCTGCAATGGCGTTACGTAGTATTGCTTCTAGCTCAGGTGCGCCGTCAATATCGATCCGGCCTTCCAGAATCAATACCCGGATGTCATCATTTAGATCATACTGCTGAGCATTCATTTCATTACCTCCGGATGGCCGCAATAAGTAGTCCCCTGCCATCAACTAACCTCTCGTAACATATATACGTTTTTCCCTGGTAAAAGGTCTCAGATCTTGTGCCGATTTTCACTTGATGATCATTAGACCCGAGCGCCATGAACAGAGGATTAAGGAGGGATTATAGATTGTTGCGATTGACGAAAGAGCGCTTCAGGATGGGGAAATATGCCTATTGGAGGATGAAACGAAGTGCGACAAACAACAGGAAGACTCCATAGAGACGTTTGACTGTTTTCGACGGAAGATTAAGTGCAATGCGCGCTCCGAAAATCGCACCAACCAGCAGGCCGATTGCGACCAGTGCAGCGGCGGCAAGGTCCAGTACGTCATCAGCGGCATAGTTCAGGACGCCGGGTAACCCAACCGGTAGCAGCAAGGCCCCCAGGGAAGTGCCAACGGCGAGTTTCTGGTCATAGCGTAGGATAGCAACCAGCGCGGGGACAATGACCGCCCCACCCCCAATGCCGAACATGCCGGAGGCCACGCCTGCGATTAGGCCGACGAGCAATATCACGTACCAGGGGACGTCTGGCGCTGTGATCTTCTCGTCGCTGGGGGTGGCTTCCGTGGCTTGTTCCAACGGGCTTGGCTCATCAACCTGAAGCACGCGACGCGCTTGCCAGGCAGCATATAGTTTTCGGGGCTCAACGAAACGCCAGCTAATATAGAGCAGGAAGGCACCGTAGATCCGGCGCAAGGTGTCGACGGGGAGGCTGAGGGTGATCTCGGCCCCAAACCACGATGTTGCCAGTAGACCAAAAGCAATAAATGCCGACGCGCGCAATTCGAGCAAGGCGGCCTGGTGATAGGCGATGACCGCGAAAATGCCGACAGGGAGTAAGAGTGCCGCGAGGGATGTGCTGATAGCTTCAACGGTCTCGAAGCCGAGAAATACAGTCAAAGCGGGGACGATGATCACACCGCCACCGATCCCGAACATACCTGACGCCACACCGGCTATCAACCCAACTACTAGCAACCCCAACCATAAATCGGGCATTGTCTTCACGTGTCCCGGTCATTGCATTAATCTCGCAGCGCCGCTCATTGTGGCGCAATGTCCTAGGAAATGCAACTGCTGGCCAATTTCTAGCGCGCGCCTGACCTGCGCTTGGCCACGAACAGCGTCAGATCATCGGCAGGTGGAGTGCCTGCGGCAAACGCCGTCACCGACGCGACAATTGCGTCCCTGATTTCGACAGCCGGCTGATCCGCACAAGCAGCAAGCATCTCCATAAGGCGGTCTTCACCGTACTCTTCTTGGCGCTCGTTCAATGCTTCGGTGATACCATCGGTGTAGAGCAAGAGGATGTCGCCAGCATCCAGATGGGCTGTGAGTTCCTCACAGGCGATCTCGAGGAAAGCGCCCAGGAGCATGCCGTGTGGCTTCAACCGCTCCACTGTGCGAGTGGCGGCGCGAAATACCAGGGCCGGATTGTGTCCGCCATCTGCGTACGTCAAATGACCTGTCTGCGGATCAAGCTTGGCGTAACCCGCCGTCAGGAACATGTG
>JAADYW010000192.1 GCA_010092845.1 Chloroflexota bacterium | reverse complement strand
GTGTTGGTAGTGGTCTGTCGCTGGAAATGTTCTTGTGACGACGTGGCCAGGTTGTCGGCTGCATTCACAAGGACGGCGGTCGTCAAAAGTGCGGTCAGCATGGTGGCACTGAGAAGCAATGCCCACAACTTACGAAGGCGGGGTTTGTTCAGTTGAAACAGGGGCTGATTGCGCATTACAGTCAATATCCTCAACAACTTAGCACCAAAGTTTGTGAAATTCTCAACTATTATACCGTGCTCCATCTACGAGCCAGAAATCACCCGAGACTCTAATCTTGGGTTGACGCCCTTGCTCAGGGTCCTACAATAGCCAGGGTCAAGGTATTCTACAGCAAACTTAACAAATATTAACGCCGTATGCCTTGCAGCGTGATAAAATGAGCGCTAGCTCGAAAAACTCTTCACAAATAGTTTGACCACAACACACCTGCAACTCAGGAGACCTCATGCGAAAATTTCTTGACACGATCACCCGATTATCGCTGCGTTTCAGATGGATTACTGTCGCAGTGACCGCCCTGTTGATCGGGTTGGGCGTTTATTCTTACTCAAACCTGAACCAGGAGCTCATCCCCGATATTGAGTTTCCACAGGCCTTCATCTTCTCTCAAAATGGTGGGGCCAGCAGCGACAACATGCTGCATATGTATGGCGTCCCATTAGAGAACGCCGCACAAGACGTCGATGGGGTTGTCAATGTCGAGTCAACCAGCAGTGACGGCTTCGTCTTCATCACGGTGCGTAACGAGTTTGGACTGGACCAGGACCGCATCAACGAGGAATTGCAGGATGGCATCGACGCCCTCCAACTCCCGGTCCGCCGTCTGGAACCGCCTGATGGCATGTCGGTCAGGGACTTGATCGAGGAATTGGACAGCCAACACACGGCCTGGCTGTACACTTATGCCCAGGACGAGGGCATCGTCTTTACCCAGCAACTCAATGAAGACGTCTGGCGCAGTTTTTCGCAAGCAGGCCTGAGTGGTTTTCCCGTCGCGGCTTTCAATTCCTTAAGTCCGGATTTCCGCGACGAGCTTCTGACAAAACGTGGCGAAGCCAGTGCACCAACGGTTGAGACTCCGCCAGAATTGCCGCCAAGCTGGCAGCAGAACGAAGCGCGTTTTGCCACCACGGCCGATATTGCCGAGATGGCCAGCACGCGCAATCTGGCGAGTGTGTTCAATACCTTCTATGAAGACGGCTATCTCGTGGGGCCGCTCGTAACGGCATCTGATTTGACCGCAGAAGATGTCGCCCTATTCATCGAGATCGAAGAGCGATGCCGGCAATTCCGCATTGACAACAATAACCCCACCCTATCAACCAGTGAGGATCCCTGCTCGTTTGTCAAGGAGCTGGATGCCGCCGTGGTGCTGGCCATCCCCGCGGAATGGTTGCCAGAGGATTACGCTGCACAGCTCTCCGTTCAGGACCGCAACCGCCTGGCCCAGGTTCAACTGGCGCGTTCACTGACTGGTGAAAACGTGGAGCGTTCGAGTGAAACGGAGCTCCCCGATGCTTGGCAGGCAGAGCCGGCGACGCTGCTCACCTTCGGCATTGATGACTTTCCCCTCAGCCTCGTGACGGTAAGCTCGGATACGATGTCCAGCCAGGAACTACGCAATTACGTTGAGAACGAACTGGTGCCGGCGCTCAAGAGCCTGGATAACGTCGCTGATGTCACCATCTCGGGGGGCGAAACCATTCCGCCTTATGTACTCAACCCTGAACTTGAGGAAGTGGGGCTTGAGCCCTTGGCAACGACCGATGGGGAGTCCGCTACACCAGATAACAGCCAGCAAGATGATGACCCCTCCCCAGACAACGACCAAAGTGGTTCGGAGTCTAGTAGTGAAGCCGGAACCGAAATCCCTCAACTGAATGCCAGTGCCTGGCAACCAGTGGCCAATGCCCTCTCGCTCGAGGAGCTTGATTCAGCCGATGACTTCCTGGCCCCAGCGACGCACCCGGAAACCGGTGAAGAGATTACGGGGCTGGAGATCATCAATCTGTTAGCAGCAAACAACCAGGCGGCATTTCTCATTCAGAATGAACTACCTGCGGAAGCCCTGATCTGGTTGGGGAACAATGATCCTGCGGGTTGGGACAGTCTTGCACCAGAAACCCTTCAAGCACTACCAGAAAATGTGGTTGCGGCGTTACCGGATGAAGTACAAGCCCAGGGCGCCTGTGAACTTGATCTGAGCACTCCTGCAGATCCGCCCGATTTGCCGCCAAACTGGCAGGAACTGGCCGGCGTAATTGGTGTCGAACAGCTCCAAACAGCCGGTGATTTGATCGTGTTTAGTCAGGCATCCTGCCAGGCGCCGTCCGCAATCCTTAACGGCGTTGCTCAGCAGAACACGACCTTTGTGACGGCCCTGTCCGCCGACACGCTGAGCTATTTGGCCGAAGCCGAGGCGGACTTCTACGCGAATCTGCAGCCATCAACCATCAGCTTGATTAGCTGGGAAGCCATTAACGCCCTGCCGGAGGGTGTTCAGGAGGATCTCTTTGATCAGTACAATCCAGTGCTGGGAAGTGCATGGCAAGACCTCTCAGAACAGCCTGAAATGGCTAATGCAGGTTTCGAACTGATAACAGTGGCTGACCTGGTCGCCTTTGAGGGCGACCCTGCCGCGACAATCAGCATGATTGTCAGCAGCCTACATGGCTCAGAGCTTCCACCTCTCGGCGAATTCTGCCAGGATGATCAGGATGGTTTCTGCGAGTTCGCCATTCTACTGATGAGCGACCTCTCGCCGCGGGCGATCGAGGCCATCGTGCGTGATGACCCAGATTTTCTGTCGAAGCTCGCTGCATCAGATGCAGGGCAGGTCGCCTTGACTTACCTGCCGGTCGCGACGCTCAACTCCGAGACTGTAAGTTTATTTATTGATGACCTGGAGAATAGCGATCTCAAATCAGTCCTCAGCGACATCCGTGACGGCAATACGCCTTCGGCTGAAGCCGCATTGCAAGAGCGCATGGGCGACCGTCCAGAGCCGGATCCAGATGCACCCGGTCTGCCTTCATCCTGGGCGCCGGTCGGAAATTTCATCGGCGCGCCGCTCCAGCAGGCGGACGATATTCTGAACACCCGGTTCTTGCCGGACTACGAGAGCGGTGCGGACTTCATAAATTCCCTCGCTGCCGATTCATCCGGCCAGAACCGCGTGCGCGAGCTCCCGGCTGAGGTATGGCTCTATCTGGGCAACAACGAGCAGAATTTCTGGAGCGAGCTATCGGCCTCATCTCTGCGCCTGATCGACCAGAACGCAGTCCCGCAGCTTCCCCAGAGCGTACAAGAGCGTATCAGCGCCGGCGGTGAGCCTTTCGAGGCTGAGGACTATGTCACGCGCACCGACGGCAACTCCAGCCTGGTGATCACGATTTTCAAAGACAGCGAAGCCAACACCGTCTCTGCATGGCACGATGTCGAAGAGACACTGGATGACATTCCCGATACGATTGATGTCTATGTGCCCTTCGAGCAGGCCTCGTTTATCGAGGAGTCGCTGGCCGGTGTCCAGCGTGAAGGGATCACGGGAGCCATTATGGCCACTATCGTGATCCTGATCTTCATGAACCTGAGTCTACGCAGTACGCTGGTCACTGCGGTCAGCATCCCGACTTCGTTGATGACGGCTTTCTTCTTGATGGAGTTTATCCCCTCCAACGTTAATGCGTTGCTCTCACCACTACTGGAGGACATCGGTCGTGATACAACCCTGGGCAGTATCCTGGAGGTCATCATCCGTCTCTTCCCCGAGTCTTACACCCTCAACATCATGACGCTGTCCGGCCTGACGGTCGCGATTGGCCGTGTTGTCGACGACTCAATTGTTGTGTTGGAGAACATCTACCGGAACATCCAGCGTGGCGATGACCAACGAGAAGCCATCTTGACGGGCACACGTGAAGTCTCGGTCGCTATCCTGGCCGCAACAGCCACGACAATGGTTGTTTTCCTGCCTCTGGGTCTCTTTGGCGGTGTAGTTGGGGCCTTTTTCCTGCCATTTGGTCTGGCCGTTACCTATTCGCTGGTAGGCTCGTACGCTGTGGCTATCACGACAGTACCAGCCCTTGCATACTTCTTCATCAACAAAGAGACGATCCCGGCAGAGGGCCAGATCGAGATCACGGACAAGATGGGTGGTTATGAGAAATCGCTCAACCGCACCAAGAACGTGCTGATTGGCGGTGTCGATGCACTCAGCAATGCGTACAGTGCCATCATCCATTGGGTGCTGCGCAATCGCATTATCACCATCACGGTTGCCCTTCTTTCTCTGGGGTTTGGCCTGTACCTTATTGGTCAGCGTCCCCAGCAGTTCTTGCCGAATTTTGGGGAGCCCCAGATCACCATCCAAGTGAGTCTGCCGAGCGAGACCAACGGCGGCGAGCCAACAACAATCGCGGCTACGGATGCCAGGGTACGGCAATTGGAGCGGACGCTCCTCTCCAACGAGGATGCCGGTGTCACCAGCATCCTGACCTCGGTCGGTGGGGACCCGCAACAGAGCGATTTCTTTGGTGGCGCTAATGTAGCTGAGACTGAAGCCGTCATTCAGATCGGGATGGAAACCCAGGAGGATCTTGACACCTACCTACCAGAGATCCGGGCAGAGGCTGAAGAACTCTTCGGTGAGGAATATGTGACCGTCTCCGGGGCGTCAATGACGGGGGGCTTTGGTGGCTTTGCCCTGGAGCTCAGCGGCCCTGAAGGGGTTACCCTGCAAGAGTTGGCCTATTACGATGAGGTCGTTCTAGAGACGCTCAATGAGATCGACGGCCTGGTCAATGTTGAGAGTAGCTTGCAAGGGCTGGGGGTCGGTGGCGATGATGCGACGTATATTCGCATCGATGGGGTGCCAGCCATCCGGTACACCGCCGAGCTGGAAAGCGAAGACTCCCTCGGCGTTACAGATCAGGCACTGCAAGAGGCTCAAGACGCCGTTGATGCCTACCGTGAAGCGAATCGCGAGCGGCTTGGTTTGACAACCGATGTCACCGTCACCCAGGGTTTTGAGTCAGAGCAGCAGGTTGAGGGTTTCCAACAGATCTTCATATCGATGGCGCTCGCAACGTTAATCGTCTACCTCCTTCTGGCGCTCACCTTTGGCCACATCATCCACCCGATTACCATCTTGGTGAGCTTGCCATTGTCAGTTGTCGGTGCTGCGATCGCCCTCACCATTACGGACCGTGCACTGGGCCTTTCCGCGATGATCGGCTTGCTAATGCTCATCGGTATTGTGGTGACGAATGCCGTCGTGCTGTTAGATCGCGTGCAGCAGAACCGCCGTGAGAAGGACATGTCGACCTATGATGCGCTAGTTGAGGCTGGTAACGTGCGTTTGCGCCCGATCCTGATGACCGCCACGAGCACCACCTTTGGTGTATTGCCATTGGCGCTGGGACTGAGCGATGGTGCAATTATCGCGGCTGAGCTGGGCACCGTAGTTATTGGCGGCCTGGTAAGCAGCACCATTCTAACGTTGCTGGTAGTACCGGTGGTTTACAGCCTATTCGATACGCTGATCCAGTGGATCCTGGGCTTCGGCCGCAAGTCAAGTAAGTCAGAGTCCGCCAGCGCCAATGATTGATCCGCATTTTCTGGTCTAGCCTACTGACAATGAGATGCCCGCAACGTCATCCGTTGCGGGCATCTCGATTTCACCCCTATCTCAAACAGGATTTAGCATTGACATGGCCCAAGGGCTTTGTATAATTCTCAAGCTAAACAACCCCAGCTTGCCCTGGTGGCGGAACTGGCAGACGCGCACGGTTGAGGGCCGTGTCCTTTAACGAGGGTGGAGGTTCGAGTCCTCTCCAGGGCACAGGCGAAGCGCATCCGAAGATTGTCGGGTGCGTTTTTTTGTATTGTTGGTAACTTGCCCGAAATCGCAGCTACAAGTACACTTTACTAGAAAATAAGTACTGCGGTCCGCGATCACCCCAAAATGCATATGATCGTTGGGGGCGCACAGGAGATCAGTTAGCCGCAGCCATTTAGCGAACACAGACGATCGTCGCTGCCAGCAAGCTATGCGAATTATGGAACTATAATATAAAGAGAGGGTTATGATGGGCTCAAAAGGACATCGTTTTCTGTTGATCGTCCTCTTCATATTCGGACTTATCTTGACACCCACGACATTGTATGCGGCCTCCCTACCATCCATACCAGCGAGTAGCTCGCTCCAGGGGGGGGCGAGCGCCAGCGCGAACAATCTGATCAATGTGAGGGCAGGTCCAGGAATCGGGTTCTGGGCCATCACGCTGCTGAATCCTGGTGAAACGGTACCCGTCATGGGTGTCAGCCCGGACGGTGGGTGGTGGTACGTGAACACAGCCGCGGGAATGGGTTGGGTGTCCAAAGGGGTAGTCACCGCCAGCAATACGGGTGGGGTTCCGGTGCAGGATCCAGGGCCGATTGTCACTGTCACCGCGGCAGAACTCAATGTCCGCGGCGGCCCTGGCGAGGCATCGATCGTCGTGGGTCGTGTTAACGCAGGGAGCCAGCTTTTCCTGCTGGGGCGTAGTGGTGATGGCCAGTGGCTGAATGTCCGCTCTGAATTTGGCGACAATACCTGGGTGGCCGCGCGCTTCACCTCGCTGGGAGATGCCACGGCAGCACCTTCGAGCACAGGTTCGCTACCCGTCACGGAAGCGGAAACCTACGCCATTGTCAATGCAGCGTACCTGAATGTGCGCTCCGGACCTAGCACCAACTATGCCATAATCGGAACCGTCGTTGGTGGTGAACGCCTGCCGATTATTGGACGCGATGCGACACGGACATGGTATAACGTTCAGACGGTATACGGCGAAGGCTGGGTTTCGGCTCGTTACGTAGCTGCCCGCAACGAATTCGGCAACGCTCCGGTTACGACCGGTAGTGTAGATACCACCTCCCAACTCGGACCATTTGCGATTATCAACACGGGGGCGCTCAATATCCGCAGCGGCCCATCGGCCAGTTACACTGTTTTGGCCGTCACCCGAGGCGGCGACCAACACCAGATTCTAGCATGGGATCCGTCTTATAGTTGGTTGCTGATTGATGCCGACACTGTCGAGGGATGGGTTAGCCGGCGCTTCGTCATAATCCGTGGCGATACCAGCGTTCTGCCGGTCACCAGCGCCAGTGGTGGCGTGACGGACCCGAACACTGGCCAGACGGTAGATGTCCCCGCCCAGGCGCTTGGCCCGCAAGCTTATGTGGCCACCGGGGCATTGAATATCCGTAGCGGCCCGAATGTCGCCTTTGAATCGATCGGTGTGGTCTATAGCACAACCCGCATGACGATAACCGGCCAGAGCCCAGATGGGCGCTGGTGGCAGGTTAGCAGTCCTTTTGGCACCGGCTGGGTCAACAAGTCATATATCATCGCCGAGGGTGATGTTTCCGGTGTACCGGTTGTTCAATAAACAGTCCTGTAATCGACGCGCTTTTCCATGCAGGAAGGAGCAAGGAACCCAACTAGCGCTAGATAGTAGCGGTTCCCACACCTATGGCTGACGCGACCAAGAAACAACTTGAGAAAGCATATATCCATATTCAAAAAGACGAGTACGACCAGGCCGTCAGTATTCTCAAGCCTATCCTGAATCGGGAGCCTAACAATGCTGACGCCTGGTGGTTGATGGCCAATACGGTCGATGACCCCAGAGAAGCCCGCAAAGCCCTCATCAACGTCCTCAAGAACGATCCCAGCCATGTCCAGGCGCGCGAGACGCTGGATGTACTCAATGAGCAGATGCCGCCGACCAATGAAGAGCTAGAGATGTTGCTCGAGATCGAGGACTTCGGCTTTGCTGATGATTTCGTGCCGACCACCCCTGATGAGCAGCTTGAGATCGACACGTTATTTGGCGACGCCACTGAGATCGACCTGAGTAGCCTTGATGACGATCTGGAAGTCATCCGGGAGCCAAGCGATTTTGACGACATCGTTGCTGAGGATCTTGACGATCTCGAGGCGGAAGAGGACCCATTTGCCGACCTTCTGGATGAACCCGCACCGACCCGTGTCGCGGTGGAAAAAGAGGAGCCGTCCCGCCGCAGTCGCATCTTGACCCCTGTTCTGGTGGTGCTAGTGGCTGCGGTTCTGGCGTCAGTACTGTTCGTCATTAGCGGCACCAACGAAGACGAGGACAACGGCGAAGATGTTGATAGCGGGCGGTCTGATCTCCCGGTACTGGCGGTCTACGAACCTGACACCACGGAGCTTGAGAGCATTGTCAGCAATGCGACCAATGATGCACGCCAGGAGTTTGGTGCAGAGAGTGAGGCTAGCCTGGTAGACACCCCTGAGGGCGGAAAAGCACTATTCATCGAGGCCTGCGTTTGCATCCGGCCGGACTGCTCTGGCCCAAGCGCGGATGAAATGCCCACCATTGTCGTGGATAGCCTGAAACTGGCGGCCTCCCGCATCCCGGCGGCTATGGAGGAGACGGTGCCCTTTGCTGGGGTTAATATCGTGGTTTGTGATACGTCAGACGCCGTGTACCGTGCCTATACTCCGGTCCAGAGTGTCCGTGACTTCCGCCGGGATGAAAGCGACGAGAACCTGGCCGCGTTCCAGACCGCATGGACCGTCGTCCAGCAATAACCCTGTCTCTTATACACATCT
>JAADYW010000191.1 GCA_010092845.1 Chloroflexota bacterium | reverse complement strand
GTAGCATACAGGGTCGCTAGCACAAGCGGAGTGCATAATGCAAAAGTGTCCAAAATGCGGTTATATGAACCGTCCGGGAGTGATCTTCTGTTCTCAGTGTGGTACAAATCTGCGGACTGGGAGTAACCTGCTTGGCACGAAGACACTGGGCGAAGCAGAGAAGAAAGAGCTGGAGAAGCCGCCGCAGGGCCTTGATCTCATAATGGAACCCGAGCGTCGCGGAAAGGCGGTTTTCCCCAAAGGCGGTGCGCTGCGCCTTGAGATTGAGGGTAGCCCAGAGCCAATTCTGCTGACCTTCAGTCATAGCGAGATCGTGTTGGGGCGGCGAGACCCGGCCACCGGGGCCTTGCCAGATGTCGACCTGACCCCCTTTGCCGGCTACCGGATGGGTGTCAGCCGGCGGCACAGCCAGATTCGGTATTCGAGCAACGGCCATCTGCACATCTTCGATCTGGGCAGCAGCAATGGTACGTTCTTGAATGGCAAGCGTCTGGATGCCCACTACCCCTACCAACTGTACGACGGGGATCGGATCGGGCTCGGCCAGATCGTAATTCGTGTCTACTTTGAGGCACCTGAAAAGGAGCAAGAGGAAACCGTCCCCACCAAGCCAGTCGCCGCCCAACCAAGCGAGCCTGCCCAGCCAGCAGCGCCCGTCCAACCAGTAGTGCCTGCCAAGCCAGTCGCACCGGCTCAGCCAGTAGCGCCTGTTCAGAAGGCGCAGCCTGAGAAGAAAGCGCCTGAAGTCGCGAAGAAGGAGCCTGAAGCACCAGCGCCTGCTGCGGAGAAGAAAGAAGCGCCGGCCGAACAGAAGAAGGAAGCCCCGGCCGATAAGAAAGATCCGAGTCCTGAGAAGAAAGATCCAGCGCAAAGCAAACCAGCGATGGAGAAGAAAGAACCTGAGAAGAAGGACGACTCCGACAAGCGCTAGCGACCATCTAGTATGTCGAAGTAGTCCTTTGCAAAGCTCCCGCTATCTGCAGCCAGCAGCACCCCCGACAAACGGTTGATCGTAAGCTCGCCAAAATGGCTAATGAGGCGGCGAACTTGATCGGCCATGACAGCAATGAAGTCTTCCCACTGGACAGCCTCGGGTAGATAGGGTTCACGCGCAGCCCGGCTGCTGTTGAGGAAGTCTATCACCGGTTTGGCCTCTTTGAAGACCAAGGTGCCTGGCATATCATGTCGCATCACAGCCCGAAACTTGCGCGCCAAGAGGATTGAACCCACCTCAAGATCGAAGTTCTGCAAAAACAGGCCAAAGTGGCTGGTGTTATCGGCCGGAGGGTGTCCGAGCAGCGTCAGGGTGCGCCGGGTGAGGGTATCGAACTCGGCCATGGTGAAGCGGCTGTGGGTGGCGGCAATCAAGACGCCAGTGGGCTTCAGGACGCGATGCACCTCGTTGATGGCGGCGGCCACATCTGGCAGGTGGTAGAGCATATCGTTGGCGAGCACGACGTCGAAGGTATCAGCGGCGAACGGCAGTTTGGCAGGGCTACCGACGAGGCCACAGCAACCCGGGGTGGCGGGCTGTTGGTGGAAGCTGCTCAACAGATTGGTGGACCACTCGGCAGGATAATAGGCTCCGTTGGGGAAGAAGCGCGGGGCAAGTTGATAGTAGACCCCATAGGCTGCGCCAATATCAAGTACCCGCTCGTCGCCGCGCCTCTGGGTATGCCGTGACAAGACCCATTCGGGAAAGTTGACATGGGGAACGGCGTAGAGCTCATCGGTCTGTTCTCGGGTATGAAAGGCTTCTGGGGCCAAGTATGACTGGCGCAAGCGTATCCTCTGGTCGAGTTGGGTCATCAACTGCCTCCGGTCTGCCTGGCTGGAAACAACGTCTACCTGACCGCGACAATCACTTCCGTTACCAGGTCGGTCATCGAGATAATGCCAATCAGGCGCTCCTGCTCGTCGACCACGGGGACATGACCAATCCGGTGCTTGCGCAGTACGGCGGATACGTGTTGGATCGTATCGGTGGGGCGGACAGCAATCGCCGGTGTAGTGGAAATTTCATCGACGGTAACGCGACGTGGGTCCTTCTGGCTGGCCAACACATCGTAGACGACATCGGAATAGCTGATTATTCCGTAGGGTTCAGCTTCCTCGCGTGGCACTACCAAGAGACTCCGTATTCCTGCCAGGTGCATCTGAGTGACTGCTTCTTGAACGGAAAGGTCGCCCAAAATGGTCTCGACCTCTTTCTGCATAATGTCGCCAGCCGTTAATGCGTAGTTAGCCACCGTGAAACCCTCTCATACATTGATTATGGCTAACTATACAATTGAGTAAAATGGAGCGCAACTGACGCACCTATAATAGTAAACTGCGCTATACTCAAAGTCAATGTGGGAGGAAAACGAGTGACAGACCTGAATACCCGAGCAATCAATACAATCCGCTTCCTGGCGGTAGACGCGGTGCAGAAGGCGAACTCGGGCCACCCGGGCTTGCCGATGGGTGCCGCCCCGATGGCGTATGCGCTATGGACCCAGTTTTTGAGGCACAACCCCCGTGATCCCAAATGGCCGGACCGCGACCGCTTTGTGCTATCGGCGGGGCATGGGTCAATGCTGATCTACTCATTGCTGCACCTGACGGGCTACGACCTGCCGTTGGAGCAACTCCAGAGCTTCCGGCAATGGGGTAGCCACACGGCGGGCCACCCGGAGTATGGCGAGACGCCCGGCATCGAGACGACCACGGGCCCCCTGGGACAGGGGTTTGCAACCGCTGTGGGTATGGCCATGGCCGAAGCCTTCCTGGCAGCACGTTACAACCGTGACGGGCACACGATCATCGATCACTACACCTATGCGCTCGTCAGCGATGGTGACCTGATGGAGGGCGTAGCATCCGAAGCGGCTTCGATGGCGGGGCACATGAAGCTGGGCAAGCTGATCGCCCTGTATGACGACAATCGAATTTCGCTGGCGGAAGGCACTGACGTCACGTTCACGGAAAACGTTCCGCAACGCTTCGAGGCCTATGGCTGGCACACGGTGACAGTTGAAGATGGCAATGATGTCGACGCGATCAGCGCCGCGATTCGGGCGGCCCAAGCCGAGCGCGATCGCCCCTCGTTGCTGAGCATCAAGACGATTATCGGCTATGGCAGCCCCAACAAAGCCAACTCGCCAGCTTCGCATGGATCACCGTTGGGCGTGGAAGAGGTTGAGCTGGCCAAGAAGAACCTGGACTGGCCCCTCAAACCCCTATTCTACATTCCGGAAGATGTGCTGGAACACTTCCGGCAAGCGGTGGACAAAGGAAGCGAACTGCAAGCTGAGTGGGAGCAGCGCTTCGATGCGTATCGGAAAGCCTACCCCGAACTGGCAGCCGAGTTGATGCAAGCGCTGGCCGGCGAATTGCCAGAGGATTGGGATGCAGATATCCCCGTCTTCGAGGCCAACGAAAAGGGGATCGCCACGCGCAACGCTTCGGGCAAGGTGCTCAATGCCATCGCGGCGCGAGTGCCAACGTTTATGGGCGGGGACGCCGACCTGGCGCCCAGCACCAAGACGTTGATCGTCGGCGAAGGCAACTACGGAGCAGCCGATGGCTATGACCAGCGCAACCTGAGATTTGGAGTGCGCGAGCATGCGATGGGCGCCGCAGTGAATGGAATGGCGCTGCATGGCGGCATTGTCAAACCCTATTCAGCGACTTTCTTCGTCTTCTCTGACTATATGCGGCCGGCGTTGCGGCTGGGGGCACTGATGGGCATCGAGCCGATCTATGTGTTCACCCATGACAGCATCGGCCTGGGCGAGGATGGGCCAACGCACCAGCCGGTCGAGCATCTGGCTGCATTGCGCGCTGTGCCAAAT
>JAADYW010000190.1 GCA_010092845.1 Chloroflexota bacterium | reverse complement strand
GGGTTAATGGTTCCCAGGACATTGCTAACATGCATGATACTCACGGCTTTCACGTTGCCTTCATTGAGCAGTCGCGTGTAAGCCTCCATGTCCAGTAGGAAATCGTTAGTTACCGGAACATACTTGATCGTGAAGCCTTTTTCGCTGGCCATGATCTGCCAGGGAACGATATTGGCGTGGTGTTCCATCTCGCTCAAAATCACGACATCACCGGGGCCCAGGTTCGGGCGACCCCACGATTGCAGCAGGAGGTTCATACTGCCGGTGGTGTTATTGGTGAAGATGATCTCGCGGCGTGATTTCGCATTAATGAACTGCTTGACCTTATTGCGGGCCTGCTCAAAGGCGTCGGTAGCGCGCTCGCTCAGCGCATAGATTCCGCGATGCACATTGGCATGCATGGTGCGGTAGTAGTTACTTATCGCTTCGATGACTTGTTCGGGTTTCTGGCTGCTGGCAGCGCTATCCAGGAAAACGAGCGGTTTCCCGGGATGAACTTCCTGGTGTAAGATGGGGAAGTCAGCCCGCACAGCTGCCACGTTCAGGCCGAGTCGTTCTGTAGGTTGGGTCATGATTATCTCGCCTATGCCTGCTTGTTCTTATGCTGTCGAGCGAAGTATTTGAGCAAAGCGACCATCCCCAGCAAGCCCTCACCTTTGCCCATAGAGATGCGGGGACCGAATAGACGGGTTACGATGTCGGTTGGAATAGCCTCAATAGTATCAACATCGGCCCCAGAAAGCGACTCTTGAAGAATCGCGCCGAGGGCACGCGCCGAAACTCCCTGTGGATTCTCAACGGCGAAGTAGAAATTCATCTGCCCTTCAGTGGTGGGTTCGACAAATACGTAGGCCTCTGACTCACAGCGCTGGACCCGCTGTTCCTCGGGGAAGGGGCGTGTGGCAATATGGTTGGGGACTTCGCGGAAGCGGCTACTGTAGTCGACCAGCATTTCAAGCCGTTCGCTTTCCGGAACTTCTGCGAATATCCCCATGATTTCGCGTAGTGGTTCAGGATAGTCGTTTAGTTCTGCCATGTTTATGTAGATGCTGTTAACCTGGGTAATTGATAATAACCAGGCGGTTTCGCCTGGGATTGTGACTTTCGATTGATCCTGATTGTACCGGATATGCCAGCTATTTCTCAATAGGCACGCGTACCAGGTTACCCCACTCAGTCCAGCTGCCGTCGTAGTTGCGGACATTCTCATAGCCCAGCAGATAACGCAGCACAAACCAGGTATGCGCTGAGCGCTCGCCAATCCGGCAATAGGTGATGATCGACTGGTCAGGATTGAAGCCATTCTGCGCTTCGTACAACTCTTTCAGACCCTCAACAGACTTGAAGGTACCATCCTCATTGGCCGCCTGGCTCCAGGGGATGCTCTTCGCGCCGGGGATGTGGCCGCCGCGAAGTGTGCCCTCCTGAGGGTAATCTGGCATATGCAGAAGCTCGCCTCGATATTCGCCTGGGCTGCGAACATCGATCAACGGGCCATTGATATTGACGTGTTCCAGGACCTGATCGCGGAAGGCACGGACCTTATAGTCGGCCCGTTGCGGGGCTTTATAGGTTGCCGGCGGATACTTGGGAACATCCCGTGTCAGGGGACGATTCTCCGCCTCCCACTTCTTGCGACCACCGTTCATGATGGCGGCTTTTTCGTGGCCGAAAAGCTGGAAGACCCACAAGGCATAACATGCCCACCAGTTATTCTTATCACCGTAGAAAACGACCAATGTCTCGTTACTGATGCCGTGGCGGGCCATTAACTTCTCGAAGTTCTCCCGGTCCAGATAGTCGCGGCGCACTTGATCGTTTAGGTCGGTGACCCAATCGATGTGAACAGCACCTGGAATATGGCCGGTGCTATAGAGCAGTGGGTCTTCATTGGACTCCACGATCCGTACTTGTGGATCCTCAAGATGCTCAGCCACCCAGTCAGTGCTGACCAGTACCTCAGGATGCGCATAGGACTGTGTTGTCATCAGTTTTGGTCTCCTTGTCGTCGTGAGTGTGATGCGCTGTGTCCTTGGGAATCAACTTCTACACCGGCGTACGGCAATGAGGGACCGCACGTCGGTGTCACCTCCATGCACTGCAAATCTATAGCCCCGAACTTACGTTGTGTAACCCCAGGATCTTGCGATCTACATCAGCGAGCAGGCGCGTCTGGACATCCTCAAATGGAATACGCTCCAGGACATCCCAGAAGTAGCCATTGATAAACAACCGTTCGGCTTCGATGCGCGGCACGCCCCGGGTCATAAGATAGAAGATGTACTCTTCTTCCATCTTGCCAACGGTGGCCGCATGGGTGCAGCGCACATCATCGGCTTCGATTTCCAGGCCAGGGATGCTGTCAGCACGCGCCGTCCGGCTCATCAGCATATTGTTGTTGGCCTGGAAGCCGTCAGTCTTCTGAGCGCCTGGCATCACCCGGATCATGCCGCGCCAGACACTGCGTGCCTCGTCTTTGAGCGCCGCTTTGAACAATAGGTCGCTGGTAGTATGCGGACTATGATGGATCTGCAGCGTATCGTGATCCAGGAGTTGTTGGCCATCGGCAAAGAACATGCCGCTCATCCGGCCCCATGCGCCCTGTCCATCCAGCGAGATTTGCATAAATGATTTGGTGAGCTTGGAACCCATACTGCCCACGACCCAGTCAAGTTGGCCATCGCGGTCGACGTGACCACGCCCGTGGTTGAACTCATACATGTTGTGGCCCCAGGCTTGCAGGCTAACGTAGCGCAGGTTGGCATTCGGCCCCACGATAAGCTCGGTAGCGCCGACGAAACTGCTATGCTCCTCGCCCTCGGGTGACAGGTACTCTTGAAGGATGGTGGCCTCCGCGCCGCGGTCCAGGATAATCAAGACATGCCCAAGTGAAGCACCAACGGCTTCATTGTAGAAGATGCTATGGAGAGGTAAATCAACTAACGTGTTCTTCGGCACATAGACAAAGAGACCATGTGTCCAGCCCGCCGCGTTCAACGCCGCGAATTTCCCTTCTTCGGGCCGCACAGCCCTGGTGAAAAGGTGTTTCTGGACAAGGTCGGGGTACTCATGGCAAGCAGTTGCCAGATCGGTGAAGATGACGCCTTGCTGTTCAAGGCGCTCATTTAGCTCCTGATAGGCCAGGGCGTTATCGACCCAGGCCAGGAGTCCACCCTGTTCCTCACCAATGAGTGGGGCGCGGTTGGCCGCCGGGATTCGTTCCACCTCAGGCGAGTCGGCAACGGTGACCGTGCCTGCCGTATCCCAATTAATATGGCTGTAGTCGGTGCGGCGCCACGACTCGTCCCGTAGCGTCGGCATAGGCATGGATTTATATTGCTCCCAAGCCTGCTGGCGCATAGTGATCAACCATTGTGGCTCATTATTGGCCTGGGCGCGCTCGAGGATTTGTTCCCAATGGATGGGGGGCTCAACGAATTCACGTTTCCGTCTCTGGCGTACAGTCGCCACTGGTTAAATAACCTCCTGTTACGGTTCTTAAACGAGGGGCTTCTGATCAAGCCCCTCGTGAATAATCAAGATACATCTTCAGTTTGCGGCACCTTCTTAGCCAATTGATCCCTCAAGCTGGATCTCGATCAGGCGCCGCAGCTCAAGCGAGAACTCGGCGGGCAGCTCTTTGGTGAGCGGCTCAATGAAGCCGTTGACGATCATTGCGTTTGCCTCAGCCTCGTTCAGTCCGCGGCTCATCAGGTAGAAGAGCTGTTCTTCACCGACCTTACTGACACTGGCCTCGTGGCCGACGGTCACGTCGTCCTCTTCAATCTCGATATAGGGATAGGTATCGGAGCGGGCTTCGGGATTGAGCAAGAGCGCGTCGCAGACCACGTTGCTGCGGATGTTGCGGGCACCCTTATGCGCTTTGAGCAGGCCACGATAACTGCCGCGTCCGGTGTCCTTGGAGATAGATTTGCTGATGATACGGCTGGTGGTATCAGGTGCGACGTGCACAACCTTGCCGCCGGCGTCCTGGTGCTGTCCGTCGCCTGCGAAGGCGATACTCAGTATCTCGCCATGTGCACCTGGCTCCAGAAGATAGACCGCCGGATACTTCATGGTCACCTTCGAACCGAGATTGGCGTCAACCCATTCCATTGTGCCGTTCTTGTAGGCAATCGCGCGTTTTGTGACCAGATTGTAGACGTTGTTCGACCAGTTCTGGATCGTCGTGTAGCGACAGCGGCCACCTTCTTTGACGATGATCTCTACGACGGCACTGTGGAGGCTATCGGTGCTCCAGATCGGCGCGGTACATCCTTCGACATAGTGGACGAAGGCGCCTTCATCGACAATGATCAATGTACGCTCAAATTGGCCCATGTTCTCGGTGTTAATCCGGAAGTAAGCCTGCAGAGGTAGCTCGACGTGCACACCCGGTGGAACGTAAATGAAGCTGCCACCGGACCACACCGAACTGTTCAGCGCAGCGAACTTGTTGTCATTATAGGGAATGACTGTGCCGAAGTATTCCTTGACGAGATCAGGATGCTCGCGCAGTGCGGAATCCATGTCCAGGAAGATAACGCCCTGAGCTTCGAGATCCTCGCGAATCTTATGGTAGACAACCTCAGACTCATACTGCGCACCGACGCCGCTCAGGAATTTTTGCTCGGCTTCGGGGATACCAAGCCGATCGAAGGTCCGCTTGATATCGGGCGGTACATCGTCCCAGTCGTGTTCCTGTTTCTCAGTGGCCTTAACGTAATAGTGGATCTTGGCGAAGTCGATGTCACCTAGATTCGCGCCCCACGTGGGCAGCGGTTTCTTCATAAACGCATGATACGACTTGACGCGGAACTCTGTCATCCACTCTGGTTCACCCTTTAGGGCGCTAATCCGGCGGACAACTTCTTCGCTCAGGCCGGGCTCGCTCTTGAGCGCATAGAAGTCCTCTGGGTCATGAAAGCCATATTTTTCGAGGTATTCTGCGTTGATTTCGCGCAGGCTCTCTTCCTGAGCTGTCAGTTCCTTAGGCATCACTGTATCTCCTGAAAATACTATTCTTCGGTTGCTTCCAAGCCGAATTTCTCGAAGAAAGGTGCATAGCCGTGGTCCTCAACTGTCTGGGCCAGTTCTGGGCCGCCGCTTTCGACAATCCGGCCGTCCATCATCAAGTGAACGTATTCCGGCTGCAAGTATTCTAGCATGCGCTTGTAGTGGGTAATCACCAGGATACCCAGGCCCGGCCCTTTGAGCTTATTGACTCCCTCAGCGACGATGCGCAGTGCGTCGATGTCCAGGCCCGAGTCAGTCTCGTCCAGTATACCGATCAGAGGTTCGAGGGTAGCCAATTGGAGTACTTCATTGCGCTTCTTCTCACCGCCGGAAAAACCCTCGTTGAGATAGCGGCCAGCGAATTTGTGATCGATCCCGAGCAGATCCATTTTCTGTTTTAGTAGGCGGCGAAACTCGGGGATACTGATCCCCGGATCGTCGGGGTTTTCTGCTTTACGCCGTGCATTAATGCCGCTGCGCAGAAAGTTAGCAACGGTTACCCCTGGCACCGAGACCGGATACTGAAATGCCAGGAAGATTCCCATACGGCTACGCTCATCTGGTTCTAGTTCCAGTACGTCAGCACCATTAAATATGACTTGCCCTGCATCGACCTGATAACTGGGATGGCCCATAAGCGCATAAGCCAATGTGCTTTTGCCAGAGCCATTTGGCCCCATCAGTGCGTGGGTCTCACCTTGCTTCAAGACAAGATCCACACCCTTGAGGATTGGGGCTCCGTCGATGCTGACATGCAGATTTCGAATTTCCAGGGTCGCACCCATAGTAGACGCCGTACCTCCTCTAGTTTGCAGTTTGGGGTATGCGCTTTGTGCGCACAGTATGTTTCAAGTATTTGTTGAGTAGATTCGCTTTGTAAGGCGGTGAGGGGAGTATACCATGCGCATCAAATGACTGTCAATAAAACAAAAAAACGTTTGAAATATTCTCATAGGAATCTTACGTTCACACTTAAGCCGGGCTTTGAGTACAAATAGCGAATTAATCAAAGCGATATTAGCATAATTGACAGCCGTCATCGCGAGTGGTACACTGGCCTCCAGCAAACCATGGCGATGAATTCTAGGAGACCCAATCATGAGCGATAACCCGAAGGTCAGCCAGGACCAACGTGAGAAAAATGTGCGCGAAGCCCTGCGGAGCGTCGTCGACCCTGAAATCGGAATGGACGTTGTCACGCTCGGTCTGGTGCGCCAACTTGATTTCAGCGATGACAAGCTCCACGTTATCATGATCCTGACGACTCCCTTTTGCCCGTATGGCCCGCAAATCATGGAGCAGACCCGCCGAACAGCCCAAGAAGCCGCTGGTGTGATCACTACGATTGAGATGGGTTTGGAGATGTGGGATCCTTCGATGATGGAAGAGGGAGCAGCTGACGACTGGGGCTTATTCTAGGGCTTTGCTCCCATCCGGGTTATCGAGCGCGTTTCGGCGAGGCGGCCGAGACGCGCTGTTGTTTTTGGGTAATGGCAGGATTTGATTGAGTTGCTTTGATCTCCTGACATTTGCTTTGAAAGTTGGGATGAAACTGGCATAATTGACAGTGAGATGTTATGGAAATTTAAAGCTATTGAAGCGAGTATCTGTTCTGCTAGGCCAGAATTCAGGAAGCAGTAGGGACTGATGACAGACAATCTGACCGAGGATCTGGGCCTTTGCCGTGACTTGTTTGTCAGCAGCCATCCGAGTGGCCAAACACTGGTTGTCGGGGGAACCTGCGAGAAAGAAGGTGGCTCCGGAAAGTCGGCGCGTGTGCTCACACGCCGGGCGGCACATCTGCTATGGTATCACCTGACCCGCCTGCTGTTTCCAGAGAAAGCCCCGATGGTGACGACTCTGGTCTCGACTGCCCCGCTATCCGGTGCGCCCAGTCCTGCGCTCACGACCCACGTAGATATCGATCTACAGAATGAAGATCGCTACATTATTGAAGGCATTACCAGTCAGCAGACGTGGAAAATGACCATCTCTTACATGGAGGCTCGTCGGCTGTGGACAGCGCTTGATCTAGCGTTATACCCAGATGGGTGGGAGACAAAGGATGCTGCTTCAGCCCAATCCGCGAACCGTCCGCCACGCCGCCGCCAGACGTACCAGTAGATATTGATAACTCAAGCTGCATTACGGTAAACTTCAATTGGCGCCGGGTTTCTGGCGCCGAGTCTAGTTCTCCACCTTGCACTGGCGGAGCATTGTTTCGGTTTTGTTCAAAATCACCGAAGTCCCGGGATTCACTTGTACAAAGTCTCTCAAGGGACACGGTTCAGCTTCCGGTTTGTGTAGTATAGAAGATGAAAATTCTCGCTGTTAGTGATCGGCGCTTGCCGCAATTAACCAATGTAGAGTTCCTACGACGGCAGTATGGAGGCGTCGATGTTCTTGTAAGCTGTGGCGAGCGGGATGCCGTTTATCTCGACCTGATTGCATCAGTGCTATTTGTGCCGATGTTCTATGTGCGTGGCAATCACGATACACGCTACACTTCTCGGTCGCCGGGTGGTGTTGATTTGCACCATCGCGTTGTCGACTATAACGGCGTCATCCTAGTCGGTCTTGAAGGATCAATTGACTACAATCGGAAAGGTGTCCAGTATTCTGAGGCTACCATGACGGCAAGTGTCTTACGCCTAATGCCAATGCTGCTCTGGCATCGGGCACGGCAAGGTTATGGGGCTGATTTCGTTGTGGCGCATAGCCCCCCCAGAAATGTCAATGACAGAAGCGACCATGCCCACCGCGGCTTTCGGGCATTTCGCTGGTTGCTACGCTGGGCAGTGCCGCGCTATCTAATCCACGGACACATCGACCTCAATGACCGTAGGGTTGCACGGGAGACTGTCTTCGCGAAGACTCGGGTAGTCAATATCAACCCGGTCATGGTCCTGGATACCGACACGCTTTTCGCCAACTGAGGAGACGGCTGAATGGACTATGAAGAACCCAGCATCAACTCTGCATCGCAGCGCGATTTCTCCCGTGCACGAAATCGTGCCTTGTGGTCAGAGATCTGGGCTACATTAACCGGCAAGTCAGTGGACTTGTTGCAGTTCGAAGAAGTCCAGAACCGGTTGCGTCTACGGAGCAAGCGTCATCTGGGCTTGCAGAACATCCCTCTGGACAAGATTGTCGGCACCGTTGGGCGCTATCATGACTTCACCCGGTCGTTTTTGCCACGAAAGACGGTTAATCAGGAACGATGGAAACGGATCAGCTCTCTGGCTCGGGGTAGTGTCGGCTTTCCTCCTATCGAGGTATACAAAGTCGGTGAGGCCTATTTCGTCATTGACGGGAATCATCGCGTCTCAGTGGCGCGTCAACTAGGCCAGCCAACGATTGAGGCCTATGTGACCGAATTGCCGACCTCAGTACCATTCGACGAGCACACAACCCCGGATGAGCTTGATCTCAAGGCAGCCTATGCAGGCTTCTTGCGGGAAACACGGCTCGATGTATTGCGTCCCGGCGCCGATTTGATGCTTACTGAACCGGGTAATTATCATCAAATTGCGGAGCATATCGAGGTGCATCGTTATTTTCTAGGTTTGGACCTGAAGCGTGATATTTCCTGGGATGAGGCGGTTGCCAGCTGGTACGACAATGTCTATATGCCAATGGTAGAGGTGATACGAGAGCACGACTTGCTGCATGAGTTTCCTAAACGTACCGAAGCAGACCTGTATGTCTGGCTGATCCGCCATCAGGCCGCGCTGCGTGAGAACTACGGCGGCACATCGCTGTCGCCTGAGGACACGGCACGTGATTTCCTCGAGAAGCTCGATTAGCGCTAATCTGTATACTGCAAAATAGATTTGACTTCGTG
>JAADYW010000189.1 GCA_010092845.1 Chloroflexota bacterium | reverse complement strand
GCCGTCTGCAAATCGACGCTGAAATCATGCAAGTCACGGTTGTTGATGCCAATGACCCCAATCCCGGGCACAGCCAACGCCCGTTGCATCTCAGCCTCGTTATGCACCTCGACCAGGGCGGCCATACCGAGCTCGAGAACGAGCGCATGGAGGTCATGCAAAACCGGATCCTCCAGGCACGCCACAATCAACAGTACGGCATCGGCCCCGGCAGCACGGGCCTCGTATACCTGATAGGGATCAATCAAGAAATCCTTGCGTAGCACCGGTATCGAGACCTGAGTCCGGACGTGGCGCAAGTAGTCCAGATGTCCCTGAAAAAATCGTTCATCGGTTAGTACACTGATCGCTGCTGCGCCATGTTGTTCGTATTCCGAGGCAATCCCAACCGGATCGAAGTCCTCCAAGAATATCCCTTTCGACGGCGACGCCTTCTTGACCTCGGCAATAAGCGCTATATGATCCCGCCGAAGGGCACCGGCGAAATCCTGCACGGTTGGCGCCTGCATGATGGCCTCCTTCAGGGCGCCGAGAGGCATGCGGCTTTCGGCCGCGGTGATTTCGACAATTTTTTGTTGAACAATACGATCGAGGATCGTGCCGGTGGAGGTGATGCCAGGTCTCATCTAGTCCTTCGCTCCCAGCTTATTGGACACATCAATCAGAGCATCCAGCCGGTCCAGGGCCCGGCCAGAGTCCAGCACCTCGGCAGCCTGCTGCAAGCCATCAGCGATATCAGTGGCGATTCCGCCAACGACTAGAGCTGCCGCCGCATTGAGCATCACGATTTCGCGTTGGGCCTGTGTCCCTTTGCCGCCCAGCACATCACGTGTAATCGTAGCATTGGTCTCGGCATCGCCACCCTGGATCTGCTCCAGAGTTGTGGGGGCCAGTCCATAGGCCGCGGGATCGAGCTCGTAGGTTTCGATGACACCATCCCGCAGAGCAGCGACATGGTTGCTCCCCAGCGTGCTGAACTCATCAAGGCCACCCACGCCGTGCACAACAAAAACGGCCTGGCTACCAAGGGCTTGCAGCACCCCGGCCAGGGTGGCGGTCAGGCTTGGCGAGAATACACCGAGCACCTGACGATTGACCCCGGCCGGATTTGTCAGTGGCCCCAGGATATTGAAGATCGTCCGGACAGCCAATTCGCGGCGTGGCCCAATGGCATGTTTCATGGCGGGGTGAAAAGCGGGCGCGAACATAAAACCCACCCCGATCGCATCAACACATTGGGCCGATTGCTCAGGAGTCAGGTTGAGGTTGACCCCTAAGGTGGCCAGGACATCGGCCGAGCCGCTGCGGCTGCTGACGGCCCTATTGCCGTGCTTGGCCACAGGAACTCCTGCCGCCGCCGCCACAAATGCCACCGTCGTCGAGATGTTGAAGGTGTTAGTCGCATCACCGCCGGTGCCGCACGTATCGATGGCATTGGCTGCCTGTATCGGCGCTGGATTGGCGACTTCACGCATGGCCTGCGCGCTGCCGGTGATCTCATCGACGGTCTCCCCTTTGAGGCGCAGCCCGATGAGATAGCCGCCGATTTGCGCAGCGGTTGCCTGGCCAGACATGATATCCTGCATGGCCGCATGGGCCTCGTCTCGGGTGAGGTCTTGCTGCTGTGATACCTTGCGAATTGCGTGTTGGATGCCCATCCGTAGTACTTCCTTGGTACCTAGAAACAAAAAATCCCCCTCATCTCCAGGACGAGAAGGGTTCCCGCGGTGCCACCCGGCTTAGGCTTACTTGAAAGCCTCGCTCTTGCGAATGCACATGCATTCAGGCGCCCGGATAACGGTGGCGCTTCCGGCCCAGACTACCTTGCAATTGCCGCTCATCTGGGCAGCTCCCCGATCCATTCTCCGCTACCAACTATACCGCCATTCCCAGCATTCGGCGGCTCTCTGAAATAGTCTGTTTAGCGGATACTTGTTCGGTTCTTCGCTGTTTCAGGATTAGGATCATACTGCTTATGACGCAAGATTAACAACACCAGGGACGGCTGTCAAGTTTTCCATATACTTCAGTTACTGCCAGATTAGAGTTCCCTGGTCTTACCGGCATTTTGACCGATGCCGTATAGAATACATACTTAGCACGCCACCGCGTCTAGAAATTCAGTTCTTATTCAGCTAGTTTCACGATTCTTGGCTTTACGGATACCCATACCTGGGGGTATTATCGACAACGACTGGACCTTATTATAGCGATCAAGAGCGCAGGGACTAACTACCAGATGCAGACCAACCCACTCTGGTTCAAGGATGCCATTTTCTACGAGTTGAATGTACGGGCTTTTGCAGATGGCAATGGTGATGGGCATGGCGACTTTATTGGCCTGACACAACGGGTTGACTATCTCGTCGATCTGGGGGTGGATTGCGTCTGGCTGCTACCATTCTACCCGTCGCCGTTGCGCGATGATGGCTACGACGTCAGTGACTATCGCAATATCGCCCCCTTGTTCGGGACCCTCGATGATTTCAAGACCGCCGTTGAGGCCCTACATCAGCGCGGGATTCGCGTAATCATCGATCTTGTCATCAACCACACCTCTGAGCAGCATCCCTGGTTCATCGAATCCCGGTCCTCGCTGGATAACCCCAAGCGCAACTGGTATGTCTGGAGCGATACCGACCAGAAATACCAGGAAACCCGCATCATCTTCCTCGATACCGAAGGCTCAAACTGGACATTTGATCCGATCACGCGGGAATACTACTGGCACCGTTTCTATCGTGAGCAGCCAGACTTGAATTTCGATAACCCGGAGGTGCAGGAAGAATTGCTCGATGTTATGCGCTTCTGGCTCAGGCTAGGCATTGATGGCTTCCGGGTAGATGCTGTTCCCTACCTTTTTGAGCGCGAAGGTACCAACTGTGAGAACCTGAGCGAAACCCACGAGTATATTCGGCGTATGCGGGCGACCATCAAAGCCGAGTATCCGGAATGCATCTTACTGGCCGAGGCCAACCAATGGCCTCAGGAATTGATCCCTTATCTGGAAGACGATGAATTCGATATGGCGTTTCACTTTCCGCTGATGCCGCGCCTGTTTATGGGCGTCCGGAAAGAGGACCGCGCCGATATCGTCCATATCCTCGAGCAAACTCCCGCCATTCCAGAAAGGACCCAGTGGTGTGTCTTTCTGCGGAATCACGATGAGCTAACCCTGGAGATGGTCACCGAAGAGCAACGGCAATGGATGTGGCAAGAATATGCACCCGAGACACGTATGCGCCTGAATCTTGGGATCCGTCGCCGTCTGGCACCACTACTGGAGAATCACAAGGGTAAGATTCTGCTCCTGCACGCGATCATGTTCGGGCTCCCCGGGTCACCTATCCTGTACTATGGCGATGAGATCGGTATGGGTGACAATATCTGGCTGCGTGACCGCAATGGCGTACGTACACCGATGCAATGGGATAGTAGCGCCCATGCTGGATTCTCGACCGCGGAGAGCACCTACGAGCCGGTTATCGACGACCCGGTCTATGGCTACCATCGCGTCAATGTCGAAACCCAGGCGTCAGACCCGGACTCGCTGCTCAATATGCTACGCCACTATATCCGTGTTCGTAGAAACCAGCCCGCTCTTGGGCGCGGTAGCTTCAAGATGATCCATCCCGAAAACCAGTCTGTTTTTGCCTTCGAGAGATACTATGAGGACCCATCAGGGCATCAGACGCGTGTCCTGGTCGTTGCCAATCTATCGGGATCCCAGCAGCAAGTGGTGCTGACAGACCTGGAAAATTGCCTGGGCACGACCCCTTATGACCTGCTCACCGATGCCGTGTTTGAGCCAATCCAGACGACAATCTACACGATTGACCTAGAACCATACCGGTGTCTGTGGCTCCAACTTCACGTCGAAGGCGATCTGATGAAAGAGGCCACCAGTGAAAATCTATACGAGAACAGGTGATCAAGGCGAAACTAGCCTCTTTGCTGGGGGGCGTGTTCACAAGGACGATGTCCGGTTACATGCCTATGGCACCATCGACGAGCTGAACAGCATTCTGGGAATGGTCCGTGCTGGCGCAATCGACCCCGGGCTGGACCACCTGCTCAGCCGCGTCCAGATGGAACTCTTCCACGTTGGTGCTGACCTAGCAACCCCGCTGGAAGCAGATGCCAAATGGGTCGCCCGGGTTGATCAGGCGATGATTGATCAGCTAGAAACTGATATCAACACGCTGGATGAGGAATTGTCGCCGCTTAAGAACTTCATTGTGCCAGGTGGCACACCCGCTGCCGCGACCTTGCATTTCGCCAGAACTGTTGCCCGTCGCGCAGAAAGATGGCTTGTCGCGCTGAGCCAACAAGCTGAGATCAACGCTTTCCTCGGACCCTATGTCAACCGCTTAACCGACTGGTTGTTTGTGCTGGCGCGGGCGGCGAATGCGCGGGCCGATGTGCCTGATGTCCCGTGGACATCTCCGCGTTCAAACTCAGAGTAGGTATTGCCTGGCGTTATTCTGTCTAGCCAACAGCCTGGATGATTGGCGTGCCAACAAAGGACTGGAGGCTATCCAGAAGCTCATCCATCCCCAGCGGTTTGCTCAGGAACACATCGGCACCTGCCTCAAATGCACTACGGATTGTCTGATCGTCGGTGTCTCCTGAAACAATCATAATCGGCACCTCGACATTGGCCAGGTCGCTCTTGATCATCTGGCAAATTTCGGTACCAGGGTAGTCTGGCATGTGCAGATCAACAAGCACACCATCCGGGACCCGTTGCGCGATATAGCGCATTGCGTCGCCGGTACGGTGGACCTCATGAGTCTCATAGCCAAGGGTCTGGATCATTCGTGCGAACATTGCCGACGTTTCGGGGTCGTCCTCCACGATGAGGATCTGGCGGCGTGTGTTTGGCTTCTGCCCATCGCGGGTGCGGCCAAGCATTCCCGTCCCCTGCTTCTTGACCAGTTTGATCCCATCGTGAACTGGCATCAGCGCGATCTGTACACTCAGCGCAATTGTCCCAATGGTGAGAATATCCCCGTGCTGAAGCTGATAGGGTTCATCCGGCTGCAAACGATGCTCGTTGAGCCGGGTTCCGTTGGTGCTATTGAGATCGACGACCACCAAGAACTCCTCGCCTGCCTGAAGCTCTGCATGCCGCCGCGAGACGCCGCGCTCGAGTGCACCCAGTGGCGCTAGATCAATCTCTGGCCAGTAGTCCGTATCTGGGTCGGCCCGCCCAATCGTTGCACTGGAATCAATCTGCATTTGGAAAGGAATCGACTGGTTGATAGCCATCAAACTCACGGCCCAGGCACGCCGGGGAGCATCTGGTGCTGGAAACGATACTGGCTGCAGCCGTCTTGAACTCCCGCTGTTGGCGCTGTCGAGCCGGCGTGTTCCTCCCGTTGAAGGTTGATCAGACATCGGGCTACCTGTCACAATATTGATTTCACATCTATTATAGATTATGTCATAGATTTATTCTTTAGCAATACTTAACTATGCGATTCAATAGCCGCGTATGGTTTGATCTCAGTATTATTCGCTATATAATGCTGTTTGCAGAACGTTTGTATCGATTAGGATTTACGCGGCGATGACTCTACCGTCAAGTGCTACGCCCCCTGGCCAAAGCG
Source organism: Chloroflexota bacterium (assembly GCA_010092845.1). Taxonomy (GTDB): domain Bacteria; phylum Chloroflexota; class Anaerolineae; order Aggregatilineales; family J027; genus J027. The sequence goes on along the minus strand of JAADYW010000189.1, from coordinate 9,774 downwards.
AGCACCAAGCGCTCCAAAACGCCCTGCAAGCCAGTCAGATACGGGTGGTTGGGCATCAAGACATCTTCGACCTTGCGGAGATTCGCTTGATGACAACGGTGTTGCTGGCGTACGGGAACAGTTCGCGTGGCTTTTTATATGCAGAACCCGGCCTTCTCAATGCCCAAATCCCCCCGCCAGACCTGGTATTGGCCCATCCCTCCGTAGGGCTAATGGTCTTCGAATGCAAGGCCTATACGCAGGACTTCATTTATGGGATGGAGGCTGGTAGCCTCAAAATCATGCGCCACGGCCGGGAGCAGTTGGTCAATCCTCTGCGCCAGGCCCAACGAGGCATGTTCGCCATAAAAGACGGCTTTGAGCGTTTTGCGCATCGCGGGCCACGTCCACTGTTTCATGCGATGGTCGCCTTGCCCAATATTGATGAAGCCGAATGGCAACGTCTGGGCTATGACCGCTTTTTCGACAGCCGCGTGCTCCTTTTTCAGGAGCATATCCAGGATCCAGACCGTCTGCAGGCGCGTATCAGCGCCCTGGTAGATCACACCCGCCAGCGAACGCAGGCCAGCACGCCGTTGTCCCCGGATGCAGAGACCGTTCTGCTACGAGTCTTCGGTGACTCGAGCGTGATGAATGATGCACGCCAAGCTATGCGCGATCTTGATGCAGAGCACATTGGTGCCCAGATTGACATCCTGGAGAACCGGCTAAGGCATCTTTCACCGGAGCAGGAGCGCTTATCGCGACTGAATACATGGGGGCACCCTTTCCTGGTAAGAGGGGTTGCGGGATCGGGGAAAAGCATCGTCCTGGCCAACCAGGTCGCCCGGACACTGTACCGCTTTCATAAGCAACAGGCACAACTACCCCTATTCGAGGATCTCGCCCCCGATGTCCCCCGGATTGGAGTTATCTGCTTTAACCGCACCCTGGTCGCCTTGCTGCATGACCGGATCGTTCGCGCCTACCACGCCCTCACGGGACAGGACCTGCCTGCAAACCTGCTGGTGACTGACTTAAATGGGCTGTTGTTTCAGCTTGCGCAGAAAACCCGCCACTTCAAATACATCAGCACGAACAAAACACGACACCCTGCTGAACGGGCACGGAAGCACCTGGAGCAACTGGAAAAACTACGCCTTGAACACGCGGATGTTTTTGAGCAAGCCCGTTTCGATGGCGTTTTCATCGATGAGGGGCAGGACGCCCACCCGGATGAGTATCTGCTGATCCGCACCCTGGTTCGTCCGGACCGGCAAACACGCGAACCCAGTATCACGATCTTCTATGACGATGCGCAAAATGTCTATGGGCACCCACCCCCAGTGTGGCGCGACCTGAGCCTCAACATCGCGGGTGGGCGAGCCGTATTCATGCAAGAGTCGTATCGCAATAGCCGCGAGATCCTCACGTTTGGCATGAATATTCTACTGGGCACGCATGCCCGCCATCGTCAGCGCGTTGCCACGCGGCGCTTCCTGGACGTCCATACCCTGCAGGAGAAAGAGCTTATCGAAGAAGCGCCTGGTGGTTGGCAGGTCAACTTCGCCCAGCCGACAGGAATCGCCCCAACGGTGAAGGGATTCCGCAGCCGGTTTGAGCAACTCGACTGGGTGGCCGAAGCAGCGCTGGCGCTCATTACCCAGGAACATGTCCGACCAGAACACATTGTCATCCTCGCGCCCACTGCGACACCATTTCGCTATTTGAGCCAGCGTATTACGCAGCTAGCCAACACGCCCCTCCCGCTGCGCGTCGTGGGCGGCAGCTACCAGCAGTTTCTCGACAGATTACTGATTATGCCAGGGCACCTGACGTTGGCAACCATTTACGCGGCAAAGGGCTACGATGCGCCGATTGCCTTCCTGGTAGATACCGACCAACTAGGTAATGGGGTAGTAGATCGAGCACGCTTCTATGTGGGCATTACACGAGCCAAGCGCTACTTGATCGTAACCGGCCTGGACTTGCCCAACACACTGCTACGCGAAGCCCTGGCTGAAGCTGAGCGATACGACACTCGCACCGGGGATCAATCGTCTTCAAGGGGATAGGAGTGGCGGCGCCAATCCTCAACCAAACCCTGGGCTTCGGGTGTTCCAATCTTCCATAGCGCATCAGCGGCGATATTACAGATCCGCTCGTTATAGAACGGCTCGGTGGTGTCGGCCAGCAGCGGCTCGAGCACCGGAATCGCACGTTCATCCTTGATTTCACCAAGGGCGTAGGTCACATTAATGCGCACCCAGGGATTGGGGTGGTCGATTAGGTCGATGAGAGACGGCAGCGCATCGGCATGACCGATCTCGCCAAGTATAGTGGCAACCATCGCCTTGGTATTCGTGTTGCCAGCGTCGATTTCACGTAGCAGCCAGGGAAGCGCTTTTTCCCCGATCTTTACCAGCGACTCCCCCACACCACGCCTTAGCTCGGGTGGTCCGCGTCTAAGGGCTGCGAGTAGAGGTTCCACCGCCTGCTCGCCCATGAGGCCCAGCGCCTCAATCGCCCCCTGGTAAGCGTCAAGATCTACATTGACCAGAACCTCGAGCAACGGGTCAATCGCTGACTCGCCTAACTCAGCAATGGCGTTAGCGGCCTGCCATCGAACACCCGGGTCTTCATCCGAAAGGTAGCCCATGAGTTCATCGAGCATCGAGATACCCCCTACCTGAACAAGCTGTTTCAGTGCACTGGCACGGACATTGCCATTGTCATCATTTAACCCCATTCGCAGAATTGCCGCAATCGATAGCCCGCCCAACTGACCGAGCGCTTCGACCGATTTCTGGCGGACCATCCAGTGTACATCATTGCCCATCGCATACTCAAGAGGGTCTAGCGCCCGCAAATCGCCTATCTTCCCCAATGCAATTGCAGCTTCACGACGCAAGGCCAGCTGCGACGCTTGGAGCAAGTGGTCAATGACAGCTGGCACCGCATCGCGGGAGCCCAGCTCGCCAAGTATCCAGATGGCCTGGCGCTTGTTGAGCACACTGCCGGTCTGTTCCAAACTATTCAAGCACAGCTTTTCCGCAAGAAAGTCGCGGAGATCGGGATGGATGAACTGCACGGTATCCGGGGTGCCCGGAACTTCCACAATCAGATCAAGGGCACACAGCTCATCGAGCAACTGCGCCGTGAGGCCCTCGCCCAGCGACTCGGCAATACTGGCGCGGTTCACCCCCGCCGACAGGGGATTATTGCCATGCAGATGCGACTGCATGATGCCAATAATCGCTAATTGCCCAGCATAGTGATGAAGTGCCTCGAGGGCAAAATGCGTCCCATTCAAGGTTTGGTGCTTCTCTTCGATATACAGCGACAGCAAATAGCGCTGGAGATCCTTCAGGTCAGAAGCGAAAGCCTGTAGCTTCCGCAAAACACCAGGACGCAACTCGAACAACTGGCACAGCAGGGATAAGAAGAACAGGTTGCGGCTGAGATCGAGGCCTAAAGGCGTGTCGAATACGGCGGCCTGGAGATCAGGATAGGGGACGAGATAGTCTTCAATTTGCTCATCGGAGAGAGGTTGCAGCGTTATCAGACCAATGTCGTTGAGCTGGGCACTCAGCAACCCCAGGTCCCGTATGCGTCCAGAGATCAAGACTTGGTTGTGGCGAAGTGGTCGCTGTGGCAACCAACCGCTTCCAGTGCTGTCGCCTTCAATGTAGCTGCGGATAAGTTGGATCAAGCACGAAGGAAGATCCTCCTGATGGGTACCAAGATAATGGAGATGGTCGACCAAGAGGAAGATCTGTCCCTCATCAACCAGATCAGCTACACGCACTTCATCTAGACCGGTCAGATGGGCTAGCCACTCTGAAAGAGGTTGGCGCGAAAACGGTGGCCATGTCGCGGCCGAGGCCAGAATAGGCAACGGCTGTGTGCCGTCCTCCAAGCGATTCATGATCGCATGGCGCGCATACGCCAATAGGGTCACCGTCTTGCCAGTATCTGCCTCACCAGCCATGATGGCGCGAGACTGCAGATATTCAAAGGCGTTCGAGAAGTCGTCCAGGTATTCGAAGATCTCATCAGACAGCGCATGCCGATGAATTCCCAGTTCATCGGATCCGATGGGTATAGCATACAGCAATGGTACAGGAGATGTGATGAAAACGGCTTGAAGGTAGGCAACGATCTGCTGGTAAAGACGCGCCAGATAGCCATACTGAGGCACATCATGAAGTGGACCTGGCACAAAACGGCGTTCCTGCTGATACCAATCGAGCAAACGCCGTGCCCCGGCACGAAAATCCTCTTTGAGCGCACGATTATAAAACGAGATGACATCGAGATGCGCCAGCAAAGGCGGTAGATGCCTGGCCCGATAGGAGGGGTGATGGAGCAGCGCAATGGGCTTTTCCAGCAATTGAGCATAGATGATCTCGCGCCGGAGTCGCTCATCAGGTTGTTGGAGAACACCTGGGGTGAGGCAAACAGCGAGAGCTGTTGCCTGGCTGACTGCCTGTTCTATCCGGCTGTCAAGATCAGTTGCTGTAGTATGGGCGCGCGCCTCAAACGATGCTCTAATCCCAAAGCCGTGCATTGCGTCATAGCAACTCTTAACAACACCTCTGCCATCCGTCCGCGCATAGCTGATGTATAAGTCGTCTTCCCCTGGCATCAAGATATTTCCCCGAAAGTATGAATTATCTAACCTGAGAATAGCACAGTTTGCTGGAAACCAAAAACAGTTACTATCAGGTACGAAAGCAACACTATAAGCAATCGAAACGTTTACCCCATATTGGCATGCTTCAAATATTCTTCAAACGGATTTGCCGTAGACTATAGCTGTGTTGATGGTAAACACGATTCAATTAAAGCATAGTTCATAGCCATAGAGGTAATCAATGAACCTGGAACGTTTCACTACACGAGCACAAGAAGCACTTCTTGCGGCCCAACGTATGGCCCAAGATGAGGGTAACCCCGAGCTCGATTCACCCCACATCCTGGCGGCCCTGCTTACCCAGAGCAACGGCGTGGTCCCGCAGGTCATCAACAAGATCGGCGCTCGTGCCAATGTCGTGCAACAAGACGTCCAGGGTATGATCGCCAGTAAACCCCGCGTCCAGGGCGCCGGTACACGTGTTGACCTGAGCCGGGCAACCGTGAGTGTGCTCCGCGGTGCAGAAGCCTACGCCAACAAGATGCGAGATGAGTATGTCAGCACAGAACACATCCTGCTCGCACTTACGGATGACAAAGCCGTCGGTGACCTGCTGGTGCGACACGGCGTCAGCCAGGATGCCGTCCTGCAGGCACTGACGGAGATCCGCGGCAACCAACGCGTGACATCTCAGGATCCCGAAAGCACCTATGCCAGCCTCGAAAAATACGGCCGGGATATGACGGCCGATGCCGCCCAAGGCAGGCTTGACCCCGTAATCGGGCGCGATGAGGAGATCCGGCGCGTGATTCACGTGCTTTCGCGGCGCACCAAGAACAATCCCGTATTGATAGGCGAGGCCGGGGTTGGTAAGACAGCAATTGTCGAAGGGCTGGCCCAGCGCATCGTCAATGGCGATGTTCCCGAGGGCCTGAAGAACAAGCGGGTCATCGCCCTGGACATGGCTTCACTGGTTGCGGGTGCGAAATACCGCGGCGAATTTGAGGAGCGCCTGAAGGCTGTCCTTAAAGAGGTCGCCGACTCCCAAGGCGAGATTGTTCTGTTCCTGGATGAGCTGCACACGATTGTCGGCGCGGGAGCCGCAGAAGGCGCGATGGACGCCGGCAACATGCTCAAGCCAATGCTGGCGCGCGGTGAGTTGCGGGCCATTGGCGCCACCACGCTGGATGAATACCGCCAACACGTCGAGAAAGATGCCGCGCTGGAGCGGCGCTTCCAGCCAGTCTACGTCGATCAGCCCTCGGTTGAGGACACCATCAGTATCTTACGTGGCCTCAAGGAACGCTACGAAGTCCATCACGGTGTGCGCATTCAAGATGGTGCCGTGATTGCGGCGGCGGTGCTGAGCAACCGCTACATCACGGATCGCCAGCTACCAGATAAGGCCATTGACCTGATTGACGAGGCCGCCTCACGGTTGCGTATGGAAATCGATTCGAAACCACAGGTTCTCGATACGGTTGAGCGCCAGATCATGCAGCACGAGATCGAGCGCGAAGCACTCAAGAAAGAACGCGATAAAGCCAGCAAGGAACGCCTGCACAAGATCGAGGAAGAATTGGCGGACCTAAACGAAGAAGCACGCGGCCTGCAAGCGCGTTGGCAGCGGGAGAAGGATGATATCTCGCGCATTCGCCAGATCAAGAGCCAACTCGACGAATCGCGGATCGCTCTGGAGCGCGCAGAACGACGCGGCGAACTCGAGGAAGCAGCGCGGCTACAGTATGGGGATATTCCCCGTTTGGAGAACGAACTCCAGGAAGCCGAGGCTGAGCTGCAACACCGGCAATCTGACGGGAATGCCATGCTCAAAGAGGAAGTTGATGCTGACGAGGTCGCGACTGTGGTCGCCAATTGGACCGGCATCCCGGTCAGCAAACTGCTGGAAGGTGAGGTCGAGAAGCTGCTGCGCATGGAGGACCGGCTACATCAGCGTGTCATCGGCCAGGAGGCAGCCATTTCCAGCGTCAGTAATGCTGTCCGGCGCAGCCGCGCCGGCCTCCAGGACCCGAACCGGCCAATTGGCTCCTTCCTTTTCCTAGGACCAACCGGTGTCGGTAAAACAGAATTGGGGCGTGCCCTGGCGGAATTTCTGTTTGATACTGAGGATGCAATGGTCCGGATTGACATGAGCGAGTACCAAGAGAAGCATAGTGTTGCCAGGCTTATCGGAGCCCCACCAGGCTATGTCGGCTATGAAGAAGGCGGACAACTCACCGAAGCCATCCGCCGCCGACCCTACTCGGTCGTGCTATTCGACGAAGTCGAGAAAGCCCACAACGAGGTCTTCGACATCTTGCTCCAGGTCCTTGATGACGGTCGTTTGACTGATGGCCATGGTAAAGTGGTTGACTTCAAGAACACCGTCATCATCATGACGAGCAATGTAGGCAGCCACCTCATCAAGCAGATGGCCGGTCAGGAATACAACGCTGTGCGTCAAGCGGTGATGACGGAGCTAGACCGGACATTCCGGCCTGAGTTCCTCAATCGGATTGACGAGGTGATCCTGTTCCATAGCCTGGAGCGCGAACACATGGCCCAGATTGTGGATATTCAGCTAGAACGTCTATCCCATCTACTGGCCGAGCGGCGCATTTCGATCACCCTGTCGGATGCCGCCAAACATCACATCGCCGACATAAGCTACGACCCGGTTTTTGGGGCACGTCCACTGAAGCGTGTCCTCCAGCGCAATGTGCACGATGCGCTGGCGATGGCTATTCTGGAAGGCCATATTCATGAAGGCGACCATGTCCTGGTCGATTTCACTGGCGAGGAATTGACGTTCCAAAGGGTGGTACCTGAAAGCCAGGGCTTTCCGGCGAGCTAAAGTACTAAGCGATCTAAAAAGGCAGCAGAGGCAGCACTGAGCTAACCTCTGCTGTCTTTACATAGATTCATGGCTACTGGGTTGCAGATTCAGGTTCCGGCGTTGCGGCAGGGTTATCCTGAGGGGTAGTGGGCGGGGGCACATAACCATCGCCTAGCTCCGGGAGACGGTTATTGCGGAGGTCAGTTAGGGCATTGATGACTGTCGTGAGTTGCTGCACGTTCGCATCAATATCTTCCGTCGTTAGTGGCCGGCCCGGACAAACGACCTCATCCCAGTAGTCCAGCACAGTTTGATAGTCTTGCTGAACAGTTTGGAATGGACTTTCTGACGAGATCGCGAAAGCATAGATCTCAGGATGAGCTTCAGAATCCCCACCTCTGAAGTTCACTGGCGGCGGTTGCGGAAACTCAATGCGGCATACGGCCAGGCTAACCTGCTGCGCCGGATCAAGGGCCTGAAGTTGCATCTGGAGTTCCTGGGCAGCCGTGATTCTGACATCAATATTGGCGGCCAGTTGGTCAATCAGATCGCGCTGGTCCGACACATCAGGGGTTGGGGTAGCCGTTGGTGTCGGCGGATTGTCAATAGTTGCCGGCGCCAGAACCTCATTTTCACGTGCTTGTGTGGCCGCGTCAAGGATGACGCCGAGACGCTCGGCAGTTGCCTGCAATTCGGCATTGAGCGTATCACCTACTGGCGTTGTACCGGCACAAATCACCGTATCCCACGGCGTGTAAGCGACATCCGGCATCCCTGTCATCACGAACTGATAATCCCCAGCAGGGTTGCTGACGAAGTCGCTTATCTCTGGATAGGCTTCGGCCTGGGTTTCATCTAGCTGGACCGGTTCAGGACGGTTGAGTTCCAGTCGGCAGGCTTCAGCAGGTGTCTTCCGGCCAGCTTGAATAGCCCAGATCTCGCCACGCATATGTTGAGCGTCGAGGATCACGTCATTGAGAGAAGTGGCGATCTGGTTGGCCAGCCGCTGTTCCTCGGTAAGCCCTTCTTCCTCGCTTCCACCCCCGGCAACGACCAGCATAACATTGAGTGCGACCAGCACGACGAGGGTGACAATCAAGAAGGTCCGCGCGCGGCGCATCCCGCGACCACTGGAACGACGCTTGCCCTCAATCTCGAGCTGCATTGCACGATACTGTCCCAGCGCCTCGGCCGCCGCCTTTTTTACCTTTTCCTCCGAGTCTTCCTGATAAATCAGAACCAGGAACTGGATCGCTTCAGGATCAGCCAGATCACGCATCTGCCTGCAAACCTCAATGCGTTCTTCGGGATCCTCTGAGTCATATTGTTCGACCAATCTGGTCAGTTCAGGGGTTGGCATGGCTCCCTATCCTCATCATGGTGCTTCAACCACTGTAAAGGTGCAGCGTCCCGTCTCTTCGACCGTTTCGCTTTCTGGGCCGAAATAGCGCTCACCATCAAAAACCTGCTCGGACCAAGTCACACGATACTCCAGCACATGCTCACCCGCTTCGAGCTGACCAACCGGGACATACCAGTAGGTTGTCCAATTGTTATCTTCGGCCGGATCGCGGCGCATCTCGGTCCGATAATCACGCCAATTCTCCAGGCGACGGCCATCCAGCTTGACATCGTACTCAACAGCAGCAATGTGATCCGGCATCAGCTCTGGCTCGGTAACGAACCAGCTCCAGAAGATACTAACCGTGTCATTCGTCGTGATCTGGCGGCTGGGATTACAGCCCTGATTGCCCTGTGCCGCCCGCAAGTTAACATCGCTGAGGGCCGAGGGGGTCACCGTCCCGGTTGGCAATGGAGTCAGGGTTACCGATGGGGTATTGGTCTCAAAAGGCGGCGGGGTAACAAAGGTCGAAGTCGGTTCAAGCGTATCTGTTGGGGCGGTAGTTGGCTCAAGTGGAGGAATGTCAGTGTCGCCAGTGTCAACAAGATCGGCCCGCATGTAGCCCTCGACCACGTCGCCAGCCTCAACGAATTCGCCTTCGGTATCTACGTAGCGAATAAGGTACCACGTCTCGTTACGTTCGTTGACCACAAAACCAATGACACCAATCTCGGTATCGCCCGGCAAGGAGGCAATAAAATCGTACGCAAAGGCATCAGGGCCTTCACGGACCCGGATGCCGTTTTCGCTCTCCGAGAGCACCAGCCCGGACAGGGTCGGTGTGCCGGTAGCCGTCGGCGTGTTTGTCGGCGTTACCGGCGTGGGCGTATCGGACGGCGTGGGTGTATCCGATGGTGTGGGTGTGGTACTGGGTGTCAGCGTCGCCGTGAACTGCGCTGTGGTAGTTACAATATTCAGTGG
>JAADYW010000026.1 GCA_010092845.1 Chloroflexota bacterium | reverse complement strand
AGATGTGTATAAGAGACAGGTCCTATGTTGATGCGAATGAGGATCATGTAACTGAATGGTTTCCCAACCGTGATGAAGGCAAAAATCGCCTCCAGTCTATTCAGGGCAATGCTGCCTATACCAACATTCAGAAGAATTATCGCTAGGTTTGCCTATGACATCCTATAACAGTGAGCACGACCTGCGCGTTCTCAAGGCGATGGTTGCGCACTTGACGCCATACCTATATGAAGATGAGCTTTTTGGCCAGGTTGATAATCGCTTGCCCAAGCTCACGCTCGGCGGTTTGCTGATGCGGCTGTACCGTTTGGAACAATTTGCTGAGCATCTCTCGCCAGCACAGCGCCAGGACATCCAGGAAGCCCGCAAACATCTAGAGGCCACCCAGTACGAGTGGCTGAACCACTATAAGGACAAGATCCAGCAAGAGCTGCCCTCCCGGATTAACGCCATCAACTGGTATCTGGATGACTGCCGGCAGAACCCGGTCGGGTGCGATAGTGGGTGGCCCAACGAAGCGGAGAAGCGAACCATTATTGCGCATCTGCGTGATGAGGCCGAACGGCTCGACATTCTGTCTCGTGAGACGAAAGGTATGATCTCCGATCTCGACGGGCGAATCCGGCATTTTCATAAGCCCGGCGCGTTCATCTGGAGCGATGACTTGAAGCCAGTCTATCCACGTGAGCGGTTCTGGTGGTTGTATGGCCGTCCGGGCGAGCTGGAAGAAGAATGATCCCGCGTGCGGCCATCTCAACGACAGGCTGAGAACGATTCGCTGACGATCACGTAGCCACGTAGGTTTTGAGCAATCGGCTGCCCAGAAATCGTCGTCTGTACATTGATATAGATGATGTACATCCCCGCCGTCAGGCCCGTGGTATCCGCGAAAACGGTAACAATATCTCCCGGCCGCGCGGTCTCAGGCGAGACATCAATGACCGGCCCATTGAGCGATTGGGCAGGCGATATCGTCGCGGTGAACGTCCCTGGATAACCGGAATTGGTGACCTCGAATTGGCCGACCTGGACCAACCCAGGGCAGGTTACCCCGATTTCGGCGGTCATCTGGTCTGCGACTAACGTCATATCGGGCGACAACTGAGCGGCGCGCTTGGGCATAGATGCTACCCGGCTGAAGGCGAGGGTCGGCTCGCCGTTTGGGCTTAGTAATGAAAACCAACGCATGTGATTGCACATCGCCAGCACACCAATCGGCAACAGCGACCAGTTGAGATTCCACAGGAACATCGGCCCCACGTATTCCCAGTTTCTATCAGCGTAGTCGAAGGCCCGCACAATGTAGTCGGCCTGGGTGCGGCCATCAACCTGCATCCAGGCGTACTCGCGCATCTGTGGGCTGTCAGGGGCGCAATCAACCCCCTCCTCACTGGGGTTGCGCAGCCAACCAAATTCTGTAATCCAGATCTGCTTGTCACCTAGGTCGTACTCTTGCATCAAGGCCCGCATGAGTTCAGTCCGCCGGAAGTTGAGGGTGCCGGGATCAGGTGCTTGTTCGGGGGGGGCGTTATAGCCATACGGATGGTAGCCAAAGGCGTCAAAATAGTCACCGGCGCCGTTTTCAAACATCTCGCGCGCGAATTCCAGATCCCCGATGGCCCGCCCATCCCCAGTGGTAATCGTCGAGGCAAGCCCGCCGGAGATAACCAAAACATTGGGGGCGACGGCTTTGATTTCACCATAGGCTACACGCAACATCTGGGTATATTGCCAGGCATCGGGGACTTCTCCCCATTCAATGCGTAGGTTGGGCTCATTGTGAACTTCGATAGCATCAACCTCACCCATTGCCAGCAGGCCCTGTGTGCGGGCCCGAATATCGCGCTTGAATTGGTCCCAATCCTGGGGCCAGCGCATGTCCATCCGGAAGAGGATCTTCTTGCCAGGATGTTGCCGGACCTGGCCAGGATCATAGATTTTTACCCATTGCATGCCCAGCGCATCAACAAGGCCAGGATCGGAGTTTGTGTGGGGTGCGAAGTGAATACCATACCCCAGATGGGGCCGCGGCATGTTGGTTTGCGGAGGGGGAGCTGGCGCCTCCCTAGCGGCACGGCTCACCACAATGGCCGGGCTTTGGGATAGCAGTAGTATGGCAATCAGCAACTGGGTGATTCGCTTCATTGTGCCATGGTCCTGTTGGCTTGATAAATGGTATGTGCTTTGTGGATCAGGCGTTTCAGGGCAGGATCGATCTCTCCGCCAAGCGCATCGAGCATTGACGGCTCGAACCACCTGAATTGGTTTGATTCGGTAGCTGGTGGGTGAAGGGCGTCCGGCCGCCTGGTGCCGAGCAGGTAACGGAGGTCGAGATGTAGGTGCGCTGGCTGCTGGCCGGTGGCTGGGATTTGATGAACGTCAATATCCAGTGGGGCAGGGGCTGTTGTGGCCGGGAAGAAGGCAAGATCAGGTAATCCTGACTCCTCCTCTGCCTCTCGCAGGGCAACTGCCGCCAGATCAGTTTCGTCCTCAACATGACCACCAAATTGGAGCCAGCGTGCAAGTTTCTTGTGATGATGCAACAAGATCCGACCGCTACTGATGTCGATCACCAGTGCCGACCCGGTTAGATGGCCGGGCTCGCACAATGGGCTGAGAATCGACGGCTGAGTGGCGAGCATCGACCGAATTGTATTCAGATCGTCCGCCTCTTTGGCGTCGGCTGGCTGGTGGTTGACAAGCAGCGACATAATGCTTGCCCGGGTTTTGCCAAGCATGAAGTGATAGAGATCACCGATGAGGTGGTGCAGTGTCTCGATCTTCTGGTCAATTGATTGATCTGCCCAAAGGGGCAGTTGAGCGTGCCGATTCATGTTGTTCCATGCTACGTTGTTTAGGCTAAGTCTATAAAAAACGATGCTGTTTTGCCACTCGGGAAAGTGTTACAATTCCGGCGTTTTGTCACTTGGCCACTTCGTGAGGGCTTATGTCCCGGGTTTCTCCAAATGCTAGGGTGAATAGGCGACGGCTATGGTTAGCAGTTCTGGTACTGTGGGGACTGTGGGCGATCCGGGCTCACGATATCCTGGCGCTGGCCATATTTGTCGACGAAAGCCTGCACATTATGCGGGCGCAGGTCGTCTACGAGTTCAGCGATGCCAAAGCCTCGATTCTCCCGGCGAAGCTTCTGCTGTATTACTATCTGGGCTTGTTCAATTTGCAGGATGTTGGCGGGGCGTGGGTTGCAAGGCAGGCGGTAGCATTACTGGCCCCATTGGGGGCTGCGCTCAGCTTTGCCCTGGCACGACAGCTTTTCCGGCGGTGGCAAGCTGGAATTCTGGCGATGGCGATATATGGCCTGATGCCATTTATGATCTTCTTTGAACGGATGGCGCTGGCCGATTCATTTGCGATGATTTTTGGCTTGGTACTGGCCATTGTGTCGGTGCGCCTGGCACGCAGGCCTTCCGCCCGGCAAGCCAGAATCGTCGGTTTCTGGATGGGAGCAGCGCTGCTGGCCAAGCTTACCACCTTGCCCTGGGCGATCCTACCCCTGCTGGCGGCTGGGCTATTTGGCCAGTGGTCACGAAGAGACTACTGGCGGCATGGGGTGACAGTTGCCGTTGTCGCCGGCGCATTGTTGCTCCCTTCGGCCGCCTACATGCTCTACCAGGAGTTTCAACCTCCTGAAAACAAAGTTGAATCGGTAGAGCAGGATCTGTTTGTGGTGGAAGATACGAGCAGACTGGTTCAGATCCGGGATAACATCGAGACGTATGCAGAAGCCGTGCGGGCGCTATTCTCCGCCCCTTTCCTCGTGCTTATCTTGGTGCTTGGCGGGTGGCAGATGTTTCGCATGCCGCGTGAAGGTGGATATTTGCTGGCTTTTACGCTCACGATCTGGATATTTGTCGTATTGACTGCGGCCCGGCCGAGTACGCGCTATCTAGTGCTGGGAGTTCCGGGCCTGCTGATTCTGGCGGCTGGGGGGCTCGATCGTCTTGGGCAATTGCTGGGCGCGTCACGGTTGACCGTTTCAAAGGACCGGCGCGGTATCATCCAGGCGGTTGCCATCGCTACGACCCTGCTCCTGCTGCTGTGGGGAGGCTATAGCCTGCGGTTTGCGCTTACTGCCTGGGCCGATCCAGTCGATCTGCCTCTCGCTGAGCGCGACATCTGGGAATATTATGAGAACTCAGCCTCTGGCTATGCGTTGCGCGCGGCGGCACAAGATCTGCCTGATCTGTCACGCTATGAGGATCATCCTTCAGGAGACCCGATTCCGGTTGCAGGCTTTGTTGGGGCTTGCCATGTGATGCGGCTCTACTTGCCGGCTGATTCGGGTGTTGGCCTACATTGCCCCTATTTCCGCTGGAGTCCCGAGGCGGCTGACGCTACTCTGGCTGAGTGGGAGGCGCGCATCAATCAGGATGGCGTATGGTATGTGCTAGCGGATGTAGAGCAGCCCATGGACGTACTCAGCCTCCCCCTGCGCTGGGAGGAGCTGGCGTTTTATCCGCGTCCTTATGATGGCATTGATGTTCGGTTGTATCGCGTGTGGGCGGTTGAGGAAT
>JAADYW010000188.1 GCA_010092845.1 Chloroflexota bacterium | reverse complement strand
ATCATGGCGGTGATTATTGCCTATCTTAGCATTGTGATATTCGCTCTCCGCTCACCCGACATTATTACTCTGGTTGATGCAATGCTGCGGGGGCGCAAGCTCTATAACTCCCTTGGCAGCGGAGAGGTTTTGCTCGATACGAGCGTTATCATTGATGGCCGCATTCTGGATATTAGCACCACAGGCTTTGTTCGCCAGAAGCTTCTCATCCCGCAGTTTGTCATACGCGAGCTTCAGACTATCGCCGATTCGAGTGACACTCTCTTACGCCAGCGTGGCCGGCACGGTCTGGACATTCTGAACAAGCTGCGTCAGGAGAGTCTGGTCCCGGTCGAGGTCATTGATGACGTCCCAGCCGAAGGTGATGGCGTTGATGAGATGCTGGTGGCCCTGGCTGTAGAACGGGGGAGCATACCTATCATGACCCATGACATGCCCCTCAACAAGATTGCCCATTTGCGAGGTGTCGAAGTTCTCAATATCAACGACCTGGCATTGGCGCTGCGGCCAGTTTATCTGCCAGGCGAAGTCATCAACTTGCACATTATTCAGGAAGGCCAGGAAGCCGATCAAGGGGTTGGCTACCTGATAGACGGCACGATGGTCGTCGTTGAAGGTGGCAAGCGCTATCGCGATCGCACGATCTCGGCGCGGGTAACACGCTATATTCTGAGCAAAGCCGGCAAGATGTACTTCGCCCAGCCTGTCCAATCTGCGAAGTGAAATCAAGTGAACGGCTACTACCAGTGTACGCACACTCTCGTTTCCTGGTAGTAGCCATTGCCCTTGCTAGATGAGTTGTTCGATGAGCAGCGAGACCACAATCATCGCGACAAATAGTAGGGCGGCAAGAATCCCCATGCTACGCAAGTCAGCAATAACATAACCATATTCTCCAGCCAGTTCATCGCGTGACATTACGTGTTTCTGTGAGCCAACCCGGTAGGTGGGTGCTGGCTTCTTGTCTGGCGACTTCTGGCTGATGGCATGTGCTTTGGCGCTTTTATCAGTTGCGTCTTCGTCACTCTCGGCGGTGACTGCTGGTGCTGTGCCGCCGCCATATAGCTCACGCCGCGCGCGTTCAAGCGCTTGCGACGATACATTAGGACGCCGTTTCGTTTTTTTCTTGGACATAGGCTGCGATTTCCTTGAATTGTCAGCTAACTAATTCGGCAAAAACGATGAAGCGCTGGCTATCGACCTGGTAAGGATAGCATGTAATCAGCGTAAGATGCGCGCCGGAGTTGCTATCCAGTACCCAGACATCTGTCGGTTCCACCACTTCAGTATCGGTCACGCGATAAGTATACTGCTGACCATTGGATGCGTAAATGCGAATTTCGTCTCCCTTTTCCATTGCTGGCAATTCGCGGAAGATTTCGCCATAGATGTCGTTGTGCCCGACCAGGACAACATTCTGATTGCGACCCGGTGCCGCGCCGTTTTTGAACCAGCCGATTCCGCCGCGGAGAGTGTCCCAATCAGCGCCCGGCAGTATCGAACCACGGTTAATCCCGATGGCTGGAATGTCGATGAAAACGGGATCGTTGGGTTGTGGATCTTCTTGCCTTGTCCGTGTGGAGTTGATCTGCTGAATGAGGGCGGGCCGCACATTTTGCGGAATGGCATGGTAGTCAAAAGCCCGATCAAGCTCCATGTAGTTAAATGAGGTGAAACCGTCTTGATCCGGTGGGGTGTGGCCACCTGGAATAACGAGTTCAGACGGGGTTAGCTCAGGCAATGGCGTAGGTGTATATCGGTTGATCTCGCGGGCTGCTGCCAGTTCGCGCTGGGTCTGGTTCGTGTTTTCCTGAATATCATCCAATCCCACGAACCCGAGATAAAGCACGGCAACCAGCCCCACCACAGCGAGAACTTCTATGCCTAAGAGGCCAAGATTGAAATATCGGCGCCAGCTCGATCCAGGGTCGAGCAATTGATTGGCTTCAAGTGACTTGGTGTGAGGTTCATCAACAAAATACACGGCATCGAGGTCTTCGAATACTACTGGTGCTAACTCGTCTTGAGGGTCGTTTTGCTCAATCGGGACCGAGGTTGTGGTCGCGACTGGCAGCGAAGACGGTGCCATTTCATCCGATGTGGGTGCTACCGGAGCATCTGGAGGTGGAACAGCCAGCTGGCGACCGTTGTCTTGCTGGTGGCGGAAACGTGCCATCCGTTGCTCGCGTCGCTTCACGGCGAGTATGCGCTCCAGTTCTTCAACGGAGAGATCACCTACAGGGCGTTTGTCGCGCATAAGGGTCAAACAGTCCTTCTACTTTGCTGAACAGTTCCAATTATACTCAGTCTTGATGAGTTGTGCTGCGGTCATCATGTATGCTAGGTGCTTTGGCAAGCGGTGGGTTGGCATGTTGGGCTGGCAGTACCCACGCCGCCCGGATTCTGGGCCGGAAGCATCTTAAACACGAAGACTGACTGCGGAAGTTGGATGCGATGGATGCTTTTTTGTAAGAAGACGCCTACGTGCCTATTGCCAAGAATGCGACAAAGTTTTATACTATGCAAAGTAATTTTTGTTAATGAACATTCCTGCTAAGCTACAAATAAAGTACTATCAAGTGGAGGGTATGCATGCCATTGCAAACGCTGGTCGCTGAATCGTACAAGGCGTTCCAGTATTACGCCGAAGAGGCTCAGGTTGTGTTACTGCACCCTGAGAGCCGTTTTCGCTCGATGTTGGTTGCTCATCTCTTGAATGAAGAGCCCAAGCCGATTTTCTATTACGCAATGGGATCGGATGATGTCAATCTAGCTGCGTTTTTGGATGGGTTTTCGCATGATCTGGCCACTCAGCATCCTACTTTTGGCCGGCATCTCTACCAGCGCTGGCATATGCCCAAGGAATCCCTCGCCGAATTGACCCGGGCCTTTGTTGCGGACCTGGCGGAGCTGAGTAGCGAGCCGTATATATTGATTCTGGATGAATTCGATGCTAGCACCGAAGCCGATGACATCCAGGTCTTCTGGGAGCGCGTTGTCCAGTATTTGCCCACGCAATGCCAGTTGATCATCAACAGCCGTAGTATTCCGCGTATGCCTTGGATTTCGCTGATTGGTCGCCGCCAAGCTGTTATCCTAAAGGATACCGAAATCATCGGCGAGGACTTCTATCGTCTGTCGCCTGAAAACCCGACAGCCCAACTCAATGCTTTTGGGCTTGGCCCGGGTTATGTGCAGAAAGACGGTGTCTCGATTGATGAATGGGAAGGCCATCTGCCGCGCCTGTTGTTCTTCTTTGTACTAGATCGTCCCATCGTCACGCGCTCCGAGATCTGCAACACCTTCTGGCCGGATCTCGATAGCGACCAGGCCGTGAATGTATTCCATGTGACCAAGCGCCGTCTGCACAAAGCATTGGACTTCGATGTTTTGGTTCACCAGGATGGCTATTACCAGATAAATCCTGAGGCGGCCGTCTATTATGACGTCGAGGAATTTGTCACCAATCTGGTCAAAGGGCGTCAGGCCGAGACCTTGAATGAGGGATTGCCGCACTGGCACGCTGCTGTTGAACTTTACCGCGGGCCTTTCTTGCAGGGCCATACCGAGGAATGGATTGTCGAGCGCCGGCAGGATTTCCAGGCGGGCTATCTTGAAGCCATGACTAACATCGCTAAGGCACGTCTCGAAGAAGGGCGCGAAGAACAGGCACTCGCTCTATTGCTGCGCGCTGCTGGAGAAAATGAGCTGTATGAGCCGATCCATCGCGAGATCATGCAGCTGTACGCACGTCTCGGTCGTCGCAGTGAGGCCGCAGCCCACTATCAGAAGTTGACGGACCTGCTCAAGGAACATGGCGCCGAGCCAAGCCCGAGGACGCATGCGATCTATGAGGAAATCATGTCGTAACCTGATATTCAGCTCGATTCAAGGCGGCCTAGTCGCGTAGGCCGCTTTTTGATTCCTGGTTATCCGGATGCTTGACAGAAGACCCGACCTGCTCCTATAATCGGGTCGTTAATGATATCCTGTATCATTTAGACTGCAAAGGAGTCAATCTACCATGTCCCGATTGGTACGTGTCGCTGCACTGATTGTTTTCGTGCTATCTCTTGTCGTGCTGTTGCCGGCTGAGTCACCCCAGGCTGAAGCGCAGGCCGATAGCATCTACGTTGTGGCCAGTACTACTATCATTGCGGATGTCGTTGCCAACGTCGCCGGCGACGCTGCGGTAGTCGAACCACTGATGGGGCCTGGCCAGAACCCCCACGCTTTCGAGCCTAGTGGTGAAGACCTGGCGGTGCTGAGTGAGGCCGATGTGATCTTCGTCAACGGGGCCTATTTCGAGGAAGGGTTATTGCCAATTTTTGAGGAAGGCGGCATTGTTGCACCCTATGAAATCTCCGCGTGCGTGAATATCCTCTCCTTCGATTTTGCCCTGGGCCATCATCACGCCGATGACGAAGAGCATCATGACGAGGAAGCACACGATGAGGAACATGAGCATGATGACGAAGAGCATCATGACGAGGAAGCGCACGATGAGGAGCATGAGCATAGCGAGATGGCCGCGCAGTGTATGGCCCATCATGAGAAGGTTGAGTCCATGCTGAGCGAAGAATCCCACGCTGAGGAGGGTGATGCCTATCTGGGTTATCTCTATACGTTGGATTGCGATCCAGACCATGATCATGAAGGTGAGGGCGAACATACGCACGTTGGAGGGAGCTGTGATTCCCACGTCTGGACCAACCCTACCAATGTAATGCTATGGACCCTTTACGCGCGTGATGTGCTGAGTGAATTGGATCCTGAGAATGCAGATGTCTATGCTGCCAATGCTGAAGCCTATCTCGCCGAATTGGCCGATCTGGATGAGCAAATCCACACCTTGTTCGAGCCGATTCCCGTAGAACAACGTGTGATGGTCACCAATCATGGGGCCTTTGGCTACATGGCCCATCGTTATAATCTCCGTGTAGTTGGGACTGTGATCCCGGGTGGGGGGACTGCGGCAGAGCCGTCCGCCGAAGATGTGGCTGAACTGATCGAAGTGATTGAGGACAACGATGTTCTAGCGATCTTCACCGAGAACACGGTGAGTGATACCCTGGCCAATCAGATCGCCGAGGAAACAGGTGCCGATATCTATGGACTGCTGACCGGCTCGCTCACTGGCCCGGATGGCGAAGCACCAACATATATCGACTACATGCTCTATAATGCGACTAACATGGCAAAAGGCATGAGTGACTAATCCCTGCTGGCCGTCTGCTTCGCGAGGAGCCGGGTATGCGATTCTACCCGGCTCTTTGACTGTTCAGGTGGTTGTCATCCTGTGATACAATGTATCAATAAGTTGTAAGCATATCCCAACCCCATCGCACAGGTTTGAGAATGATGGAAACGCAATGGACTTGGCTAAGGGCGTAACAAAGATACGACAGCCACACACAGGATCGTCAAATGGACGCCAGCCTCACGCAACTGAGGAGCCGCGTGTCCCCTCTTTGGAAATCTGCAACCTCACTATGCGCTATGGCGAGACAATCGCCTGTCACCAGCTTGACTTCGCAGTCTACGCGGGTGAACGCATCGCGATCATCGGTCCTAACGGCGCCGGTAAGTCAACGCTGTTTAAGGCCATTGTTGGGTTGATAACCCCGACAATCGGGCGTATTCTGGTTGATGGGCGGCCGCGCTCAAGAGAACATCGCCTGGTTAGCTATGTGCCCCAGCATGAGGCCGTTGACTGGCAGTTTCCGGCGAATGTCTGGGATGTGGTGATGATGTCGCGTATACGCCATATTGGCTATTTCAAATGGCCCAACAAACACGACCGCCAGGCTGTTCAGAGTGCGCTGGAGAAAGTTGAGATGTGGTCGCTGCGCAAGCGGCAAATTGGCGAGCTTTCTGGGGGGCAACGTCGCCGGGTGTTCATCGCGCGGGCATTGGCGCAAGAAGCGCGTGTTTTACTGATGGACGAACCTTTTGCGGGGGTCGATACGGCAACTGAGAAGGATCTCTTTCACGTGTTGGATAGCCTGCGCAGCGTGGGAGTTGGGGTTGTTATCGCAACGCACAACCTTGGACAGGCGGCAACGCATTATGACAAGGTGCTGATGCTCAACCAGGAGCAGATCGCCTATGGCCGCCCCAGCGAAATCTACACGGTTGAGAATCTGGCCCGAACTTTCGGCGGATACGTGACGTTGCAAGAGGACGAGGGCCAGCACCTCGTCTTCAGCGATGATGCATGCTGTGGTGAGTAATGGCGATAAATGCGATATGGTCTCTCTGCATGCTGGGGGTGTGGGATCGCATGGATCGTGGCTGGGATGTGCTGCTGCGCAACTTCGAGTGGTATATTCGCCGACCGATTGAAATCGATCTCTTTGCGACTTCTATGGAAGCTGCGATCCTGGTAGGGCTGGTCTCAGGTGTTGTTGGCAGCCTCGTTGTCGTACGGGGGATGTCGTTTTTCGCAGATGCCCTGGCGCACACCATCCTGCCGGGCGTTGCCTACATGTATCAACGCAGCCGCGATGGCGATGTCCCTGATTTTGCTGAGGAGAATCCCCTCTTCTGGGGCGGCTTGATGGCCGGGATCGTGAGCGCATTGCTCATTGGTGTCCTAACCCGCAACGCCAGGTTGCGTAATGATACTGCTTTTGGCGTGGATTTTGTCGGGATGTTTGCTTTGGGAATCGCGATGGTTTCCCGGGTAGAGAGTTATGCCGGCGATTTGACCCATATTCTCTTCGGACAAATCCTGGGGGTCAGTGATAGCCTCTTACGCTTGACCCTGATCTTCAGCTTGATTGTGCTGGGGCTGGTTGTCCTTTTTTACAAGGAGTTCCTGACCGTATCATTTGACCCCGTGCTTTCCAGGACACTGGGCCTGCCAACCGAGTTTTTCCGCTTTCTGCTCTTGATCTTGATGGCGCTGACAATTGTTGTATCGCTCCAAATTGTCGGCATCGCGTTGATGTTGGCCCTCTTGATCACACCAGCGGCAACCGCGTCACTCATGACGCATCGGCTTCATTGGATGATGCTTCTCTCGGGGATCATTGGTATGGCAAGCAGCATTATCGGGTTCTATCTCAGCTACCATATTGACGTCTCGACAGGGCCAGCAATTGTATTGGTGGCCACTGCCCTGTTCTTCTTCGTTTTTATCGAGCAGGCGCTGTCACGTTATGCCGTGCTCCTGGCTCGGCGCATCGGCGAGTTCTTCCCTCTTGTACGGCAACGCATGCCCGTTGCGAGTGAATGAATCCTGGCTAGATTTGTGTTAGCTTGTTCTTTGCGGCTATAATACCCTCAGTCGCGTTCCCGCTGTAGCAATAGCTTATTGGCTTCGTTGTATTCCTGACTGGCTCATGCTATAGTGCGAACTTGTTTGTCAGGCTTGTTCGCTGTTTAGAGGCTATTATGCGTGTTCTGGTGATTTCGGATATTCATGCTAATCTGGCGGCGTTTGAAACCGTATTGGCCGATGCCAAAGGGCAATGGGACTTCGTGTGGTGCCTGGGTGATGTAGTCGGCTATGGACCCGATCCCAATGAGTGCTGTGACCTGCTGAAGACCCTGCCGCATTTATGCATTGCGGGCAACCATGACTGGGCAGCACTGGGGCGGCTTGACATCCGTACCTTCAATGTCGATGCTCGCCGCGCGGTTGATTGGACGCAAAAAACGCTGACTGATGAGAACACAGCCTATCTATCCGCCCTACCAACGACATTCGTCTTGGGGAACTACACGCTGGCCCACGGGAGTCCGCGCGAGCCTATCTGGGAATATATCCTGGATCCGCTGATCGCAGCGCTGAATTTTCCTCACTTCGAGACGGACTACTGCTTTGTCGGGCATACGCATTCCCCGGTAACCTATCGTTTGATCAACGATGAAGGCAAGACCGAAGCCGAGGCGCCGAAGTATCGCGTGCATCAGCCCCTTAATGGTCAGCGATTGATCATCAACCCGGGAAGCATTGGTCAGCCACGGGATAGTAACCCTGATGCTGCTTATGGCATTCTGTATGTCGAAGAGGCCATCTTCGAATACCGCCGCATTCCTTATCCTATCCAGATGACTCAGGAGAAGATGCGCAATCACGACATGCCTGATCGACTCGTCAAACGACTCGAACATGGGTGGTAAGCAGAAGAACTTCTGGGTGGTTGCGCTGAAGAAGCCTGTCCAGCATCTTATATTGGACGGGCATTTGTTTTGATTATTCACAAACTACGCACAGGTCAGGTCGACGATGACTATTTCTCTAGTTACGGGCGGCGCCGGGTTTATCGGCTCGCATATTGCTGAACGATTGCTGGCTGAAGGCCACACAGTTCGTATCGTTGACAATTTCGCAACGGGTAAGCGAGAGAATATTGCGGCTTTTCAGGATCAGGTCGAACTCCATGAGATCAGCATTACAGATTTGGAGAAACTCACCGCGGCGATGTCGGGGGTCGACTATGTGTTCCATCAGGCAGCAATCCCCTCTGTCCCGCGATCAGTTGATGACCCGTTCACCAACCATGAAGTCAACGTTACCGGGACCTTCAATGTCCTGGTAGCCGCCCGTGATTCTGGGGTGAAACGGGTGGTCTATGCTGCATCTTCTTCTGCTTATGGTGATGTCGAGGGTGAGTACAAGTCCGAGGATATGTCGCCCCGCCCGATGTCGCCCTATGGTGCTGCCAAACTGATGGGTGAGTACTATATGCAAGTGTTTACCGAAGTGTATGGTCTGGAGACCGTTTCCTTGCGCTACTTCAATGTGTTCGGCCCTCGGCAAGATCCGACTTCTACCTACGCAGCCGTCATCCCCAAATTTGCCACGGCGATTCTTGATGATGCCAAACCAACCATCTACGGTGACGGCCTTCAATCGCGCGACTTCACCTATATTGAGAACGTAGTAACAGGCAACTTCCTGGCGGCGACGGTGCCTGGTGTGGGTGGCCAGATGTTCAATCTTGCTTGCGGGGAACGGTATTCTTTGCTTACCTTGATGGACACGCTCAATAGCTATATCGGGAAACAGATCGAACCAATTTTTGCCCCAGCACGGCAGGGCGATATCAAGCATTCGCGTGCCGATATCAGCAAGGCACGCCAGCTGCTTGGCTACGAGCCACAAGTTAGCTTTGAAGAGGGAATTGCCCGTACTGTGGATTGGTTTGCTAGCCAGTAGTATGGGCCAAGGTAAGCCGCAAGGCCGCAGGCTGGTTTTCGGGTTCTGGGGCATTAGCCTCCTGAGCATCGTGTGGACAATTCTTCTGGCCTTGGATCTGGTGCCAGTATTGCGCGGTGACTATGGTTGGCGCTGGCCCTATGCGAAACCAGATGCGCCTGAAAGGCTGCTCCCCCTGGTAGGCGTTGCAAGCCTAACGCTGCTGTGGGGTCTGTCAACGTTTCGGCGGCAATCGACTCTATGGTTGCTTGCTGGCGCGTTTGTCGCTACGCCGATGATTTCACTGGCTTCTATCTACGTTGTTGAGCCGGATGTTCATTTCGAGCTCTATGCTCGGACAATCAGTCCTGGTGCAACCGGCTGGCACTACGCTGCAACCGATATTGACGACCTCCAGTCAACACTCGAACGCTGGCCTGAGTTCATGGACAGCTATGAGGATGCTTCATCACACATGACGACATCGCCACCCGGGCTGCCGCTAGCTTACTATGCGGCCATTGAAACCCTGGGTGATCACGACTGGCTAAGCGATGAAATTGCCCCCGGTTTACGCGCGGATCAATGCCACAACGATCGGGTAGTCGGTTGGAGCCTGTATGAAGGCTATTCTGATGCTGAATTGACCGCCGCGTGGCTGGGTATGCTGATGCCCTTATGGGCAGGCTTTGTGGTGTTTCCACTGTATTGGCTGGGCGTTCGCCTTTTCTCGGAAACCGCTGCGCGGGCCGCAGCGCTGTGGTGGCCGTTGGTGCCATCAACTGCGATGTTTGCCCCGAATCCCACACCACTTTATGCGCTGCTTGGCCTAGTCACAATCGGCTTGTTGTATGAGGGGTTGCGCCGTAATCAACGCTTGTGGTTGGTTGGATCAGGTATGGCGATGTCAGTGGCGACATTTATGCACTTCACCCCTGCACCAATCATCTTCCTGGCGGGGGTGTACACCCTCGGATATTACTGGCGACATCGCACCGAGCGTAGTCTATCGGTTGTGTGGC
This sequence comes from Chloroflexota bacterium, assembly GCA_010092845.1. Taxonomy (GTDB): domain Bacteria; phylum Chloroflexota; class Anaerolineae; order Aggregatilineales; family J027; genus J027. The sequence goes on along the minus strand of JAADYW010000188.1, from coordinate 1,122 downwards.
CGGTGAAGCAGGGACTGTGGTTCGGATTGGGATTAGTGACTATCTGGCTAGTCTATTTTGGAGTCTCAGGGGTTACGCCTTTCAGCATCTTGCAGCAGTCTTTTGAGTCGCATCTTGCACTGAAACGGCCCTATGTCCCGTGGCTGTGGTTGCACCTGAATGATTTCTTCATGTTCACTGGCTGGGGATTAGCGCTGCTGGCCCTGGCAGGTGTATGGCGGACATCTCTACGCTTCTGTCAGCCCGAGCAACTAGGGGATGGTGATGTTCTGGTTATCAGTGCGACGATCACTTTGATAGTCATGGATATTTCTGGTACCACACAGGGCGAATCAGGCCGTATTTGGCTCTTCATGTCGCCATTTGTGCTGCTGGCCGCAGCTGCATATGTTGCCGGCAGGCCGAATATAGGCGCGCGGGATTTATACAGCACAACAAGCATTACGCTGAGTCAGGTGATTATTCTGGTGGTTATGGTTGGCTTTCTACGGGTGATGGGATCTGGTTTGCACAAGCCTCCAGAAAAGCCGCCTAGTTTGTCGAACGCACCACAAACGGAGGTTCTTGCTGCAAATGCGGTGTTTGGGGACGTGCTCGTCCTGGAGTCATTTGCAGGCCATATTGTGCCAGCGCCGGGCGAGGACCAGCCCACGTTGGCGCTATGGTTGAACTGGCGTTCCACCGGCCAGCTTGATGCGCCGTACTATCTTGCATTTCTGCCTGTTGCCCCGGATGGACAGGCGGTGCCTCCAGCAGTGGTCGTTCAGCCATTTGATGGTGATTATCCAGTGACATGTTGGCTGCCCGGGAGCGGTGCTATCAAAGATAAGTATGAGATTCCGCTATCTGTAGCTGATGTCGAAGGTGACTGGTGGGTGAGCCTAGCATTGGTCAATGGACGCACGGGTGAGCAGCTAACCGTGGTCGATGCGTTAGGCAATGAAGATACTCAGGTAGGTATTGGTCCAATCCGGTTGCGAGCGCAAGAGGATTTGCTGCTCCGCTAGGAGGAATAGAAAGCGTGGGGGAGTGTGGGGTGAGGGAGAGGAGATGGCGAGCGGTTGGCGAAGACCTACTCTCCCACACAGCTTCCCGTGCAGTACCATCGGCGCTAGCGGGCTT
>JAADYW010000187.1 GCA_010092845.1 Chloroflexota bacterium | reverse complement strand
CTACTGAGGAACCAGCTGAACCGGCTGACGCTCCCGCCGAGGATCCCCAATAATCACATGCCAGTCCAACCTGGTAACTAGGTGAATGACCCCGGGTCGCCGCGCGTGGCCCGGGGTCTCCGCTTTTTTGTGGAGGTGATCATATGCATCCCGGCAACCAACCTGTAGAAGACGTGTCTATATTCTCGCGCGCCGCCCATTTGCTGATATTGTGGAAAAGTTGCTCAAACTGGCTAGAAGTGACATAATTTCCAGTACAGACATACGTTTATTTCGCGATCTTGGTTGACACCTTGAAAAGCAGTTAATACAATTGCTAAGTACTGAATCTGCTTTGCAAGCTGCGCCATAAAGAATTATTGCCACTGCACATAATACAGTGTATCGATTTTGCTAATCAGGAGGTTTTCCGTGGCCAGAGTTGTTTATGAAAATGTGACGAAGCGCTGGGGAAATGTTGAGGCTGTTAAGGACCTCAACATCGAAATCGCCGACCGCGAGTTTTTGGTCTTTGTCGGGCCTTCCGGCTGTGGAAAGTCCACGAGTCTGCGTATGCTCGCCGGGCTGGAGGAAGTCACCGAAGGGCGCATCATCATTGGTGATCGGGTTGTGAACAATGTCGCACCCAAGGACCGCGATATCGCGATGGTGTTCCAGAGTTACGCCCTTTATCCGCATATGACCGTATACGATAATATGGCCTTTGGGCTACGCCTCCGCAAAGTACCCAAGCAAGTTATTGACGAGAAAGTTCGCGAAGCTGCTGCTAGCCTCGGTATTGAGAATCTGTTGGACCGCCGCCCCCGCCAGTTGTCTGGTGGGCAGCGCCAGCGCGTTGCGGTAGGCCGTGCAATCGTCCGTGACCCAGCGGTTTTCCTGATGGACGAGCCTCTGTCGAACCTGGATGCCAAACTCCGCGTGGAGGCGCGTACATTCATCAGTAAGCTCCACCAGCGTCTAGGAACCACCTTCATCTATGTGACCCACGACCAGGTTGAGGCCATGACAATGGGGACGCGGATCGCCGTGCTTAACGCAGGCGTTTTGCAGCAGATCGATTCGCCTGATGATCTCTACCGCAGCCCTTCTAATCAATTCGTGGCTGGGTTCATTGGTAGTCCTTCGATGAATTTCTTCAACGCCACTATCGTCGAAGAGGGGAACAAGCTGCTGGTTGATCTGAAGATCGCACGGCTCGAGGCCCCAGAGTCCCGGTATGACCGGTATCGTCCGTATGTGGGGCGAGAGGTCACCTTTGGGCTGCGCCCTGAGCACGTTCATAATCATGCTTATGTACCTACCGACATCAAGCCCGCGCTGGTGGAGTCTGAAGTCGACATTATCGAGCTAATGGGCAATGAGAAGGTTGTCTACCTTAAGAACGACGGTCTCACCTACCTGTCGCGCATGGATCCGCGGTCTGATGTCCATGTCGGCGTCCCCACCGGGACAGTGTTTGATATGAGCAATATGCATCTATTTGACATCGAGACCGGTGAGAGGATCTAGCGGGTCTCGCGTGCCGTTTGTCTCGAAATCTGAACCGCCTGTTCCTGAAAACCTCCCGAACAGGCGGTTTGTAGTTATGTGAAAAGGTCGTTCTGGTCGGCTCGAGTCAATGGGACACAACACGTTCTTGAAAAGGCTCTTCAGTCTACCGCTATTGGGTGTTGTCGGCGTATATTTTCTCATCAAGGCGCAGCTTGAGCTAAACGCTACGCCCTATTTTGCCACGCGCGACGCCTTCGAGCTCGTTATCCTCGGGATGTTCCTGGTCTTCAGTCAGGGTTGGCTTAGCGTACGGAGCGGATGGCAGCCGCTTATCGTACCAGAAATACCCGCTGGACACCTATTGAACAGTGGGCGGTGGCCCCTTGCAGTTATCGGTCTGGGGTTTTGTACCCTGGCTGCATGGCGCGGAATCGAAACGGAGGCCGTGTTGGGCTTGGTCCACGCTATTCTGTGGGTGGTTGGCCTGACATTGATACTCCTTACGGTAATGCCTGCGCCGTGGATACGTTACCTGGTCAACTGTATACGGCCCCAAACATCTCCCGAGACACCTCAACCGATTGCCTTTCAAACGCTTATACCCTTTCTAAAATGGTGTCTTGCATTAGTAGGGATCTGGATCTGTCTGTATATCGGGTGGCGAGCCGACATGCGGGATGTGCATGCTGTCCGGATTCTGGAACGCTGGTTTTTGGGTATTAGCCTGGTCATGATCGGGCTGGTGCCCACACCTGCAATCGTAGGCTGGCTGCGGGCGCTGTGGCGGAGCATACGCCACGATTGGACCGAGTGGCTTCTCGTTGTTGCCCTCTTCGGTGTTGGTATGGTTGTTCGCATCGCGTGGCTGGAATCGATGCCCCATATTCAAGCAGAGGACGAAGCTGCTTTCGCAATCCAGGCGGTGGACCTGGTTGATTTCTCGAAGTGGCGTGACAATCCGTTTCGCTATGGCGTATGGCACCATCCAATGGTGTATCATATGACCTTGGTCGCCAGTATCCAGACCCTGGGGCAGACCGTCTTTGCCGCGCGTTTGCCATCAGCCATATTGGGAGCTTTGACGATACCCGCCGTGTACCTGATGGCCCGACGCATGCTGAACTGGCGCATTGGATTGGTAGCCGCTATCTTCATGATTACATTTCCTGTCCATGTTCATTTCAGCCGAATTTCGATCAATCAGGTTGGTGATCCTCTCTTTACCGCTTTGACGTTTGCTTTCTTGACTCATGCGCTGCGTACCGGTGACAAGATGGAGTTTGCGCTGGCTGGTCTCGCATTGGGCCTTTCGCAGTACTTCTACTCTGCGGCGCGTATCGTGCCTTTTATTATGCTGGGCTATGTCCTGCTCTACGCACTGTTCAGGCCAGGTTGGCTGCGACGATATGGGAGTGCTCTCGTGATCACGCTGGTAGTGGGTGGCGTTGTCGCTTTCCCGGTCTACTACTCGGTGTCCCAGGATGAAGAGCGCCCCATAAGCCCGCGCCTCGATCATGTCGCCGTTTTCCGTACGGGCGATGTGGAGCTTGCGACTGCTCGGGGTGATATTCAGGATTATTGGGAGTATCAATTCGCCCATGCATTTGGCGCGTACATTCACCGCTTTGACGAGAGCGGTTTCTACGGCGCGCATGGCTCTGTCATGGGGTGGTATGGTGGCGTCCCCTTGTTGATTGGGGCGGCCCTATGTTTGCGGCGGTGGTGGGATCCCCGCTGGCTCATTCTGCCGCTTTGGGTAGCGGGGACGGCCATTCTTGGCGGAGTCCTCCTCGTGGACCCGCCACACTATCCTCGCTACATTAGTGTCGTGCCTGGTCTGGCTGTACTGGTGGCCATCGGGGTGGACTATATGGTAGAGCTTGCCTGGGGCACAGTTTCCTCACTGGGAGTGGGCCGCTGGCCCCTCTGGCACGATCGACGGCTGCAGATCGGCGCTGTCTTGCTACCGGTCTTGCTCATTGGCCAGCTCAATCTGGTGGATTATGTCGCCAGCTATGCGCCAAAGCGCATTTATTATGGCGAGCGCACCGTCCATTTAAACGAAGTGGCCTGGCATCTGCAGGACATTGATCTCGACCGCTACAACATCTACTTCCTATCCGGGGTAGAGATGAATCTTTCCGGCTCAAATCTCGTGCGCTACCAAATTGGCGTCCGGGGTGAGGAGTTCCTGGGTGAGCCTCATGAGGCTAACGCTATTCCGCCAGGCGAATACGTTTTTGTGGCCGCTCCGTCTCGCCTCGAAGATCTCACGCAGATTACTCAAGCCACGCCGCCAGGGACGCTTCGGGTCTACAACATGCAGCAAGAGGATAAGCCACTCGTGTATATGTACTTTGTGCGGATAACTTAGATTGGACAATGGAGCTAGAAACAGGGCATGACCAGGCGTCTGCTGATTCTCATATTGTTAGGTGGCTTGCTATGGGCTCTAAACGCATCGCAAGGGCACGCCCGGACAGACGCGCCCTGGACCCTGGAGCAGTTGCCGCCGGCGATTGGCCTTGATGCCTGGCACCAGGCTGGATACCGTGGTGAAGGGGTGCGTATTGGGATCCTAGATATCGGCTTTGCCGGGGTCGAAGCGCTTACGGACCACATCGTGATCGCGGATCCAGCCGCTGTCGCCGCTGAAGATCATAATTCGTATAGTCATGGCACCAAAATCACGCAGATCACCCACTACTTAGCCCCAGATGCCGAATTCTACCTCTTCACCCTCAATCTCAAGGGAGATAACCTCTGGGTCGGCATCGACTGGCTGCTTACTCACCAAGTCGATGTAGCACTCATGGCCGGCGCCCGGCTCGATGTACCCCTCGACGGTGATAACTATACAACACAGCAGATTGACCGTCTTGCTGCACACGGGATACTCGTTGTCGTACCTGCCGGCAACCATGGCCGAAGCTATCTAACCGGCACCTTCCAGGACACCGATGGAGATGGTTGGCATGAATTCTCTGGTGGCTACGGATCCTGGGGGGTAGTGCCCTTGTATTCCTCGCAGTTTGGGCTGGCCCATCTACGATGGGAAGACGCCTGGCAAGCCGCCGCCATTGACCTCGATCTATACGTCATGGCGGCCAACGCCCAACGGGTTATGGCCGCTTCCACTGACGTGCAGAATGGCACTATGCGTGCGATGCCCTATGAAGATGCCTATTTCCCGACAGTAGCCGGCCAACCCTATTACATCGCTGTCCGGGCCAAGGACTCCCACACAGCACAGGGAACCCCATTTCATCTCTATGTTGATGATGCGGTCCTCTCGGACGTACCTGTTCCTGGCTCCATTGTCGCTCCGGGGGATAGCCGCTACGCGATTACTGTTGGGGGGCATGAGCACGATGGTCGCCTGTATGATCGAAGTGGCATCGGCCCGACATGGGATGGTCGTATCAAGCCAGATCTGCTCGCGCCGGCGCGTATTGAACTGCCAAGCGGGCAGTTTTTTGGCACCAGCGCTAGCGTTCCGGTTGTAGCAGGCGCTGTGGCAATCCTGCGTCAGGCCATGCCGGGTGCCAGCCCTGATGACATTAAGCGCTTCTTGTTCGACCATGCACTTGACTTTGGCGAACCAGGCCGCGATAACCTGTCGGGTTATGGCGTCATTCACCTGCCTCTACCTGAGTAGTTGGCGATGAACAATGCCTATCTGGAGTTGCTGAAGCGGCGGCCGCAGTTTCGCCTGCTGTGGCTTGCACAGGTTGTCAGTCTGACAGGCGACTGGTTCAACACTATTGCCCTGATTATCCTGGTGAATCGCTTTACCGATTCAGGGCTGGCCATTAGCCTGCTGTTCCTCGCGCGTGGACTGCCGCCGTTTCTGTTTGGCCCTATTGTTGGGGTAGTCGCCGACCGCTTTGACCGCCGCCTCGTTTTGGTTGCGAGCGACATTGCGCAGACGATAACGGCCCTCGGGTTTCTGCTGATTTCCTCCAGCGGTGAGTTGTGGCTCCTCTACGTCTTGACCACATTGCAGGCTACGCTCGCCTCCTTCTTTGAGCCAGCGCGCGCCGCGATTTTGCCAGGTCTGGTGGATCGGGGCCAGGAATTGCTGCTGGCCAATACGCTCTCCAGTGCGACATGGTCGGTAATGTTGGCCTTCGGTGCCGCGGTGGGCGGGGTAGCAACGGCCGTTTTCGGCGTGCGCATCGCCTTGGTCATTAATGCGATGACCTTTGCCGCGTCCGCGGCCTTGCTGTCACGGATCAGGCCGGCCAGAATCCCGCCTCCCACCGATTCTGGCAAACAGAGTGGCTGGCTGGACTTCCTCGATGGTGTCAGATACATACTCCAGCGACCGCGCGTCGGGGTTTTTGCCAGTGTCAAAGGCCTATCACAGGTTGGCAGTGTTGACACCCTGTTCTCGCTCTATGCCGCCAGTGTATTTGTGGTCGGGAACGAAGGCGCAATAACCCTGGGTGTGTTGTTCATGTCTTTTGGGCTAGGCGCGATCATCGGGCCAGTTCTGGGCAATATGGCAGGCGATGGTAGCGATCGGTTCTTGCGACGCTGGATCTGGATCGGCTTTTTCTTGCTGGCCGCAGGCTGGATTGGGTTTGGCGTGGCGCCGTGGCTTTTCGCCGCGGCGCTGGCGATTATGGTCCGTGGCATGGGGAGTTCGATCAACTGGACATATAGCAATGTCTGGATCCAGAAGAAAGTCCCGGATCAGTTCCTCGGGCGTGTTTTCGCTTTGGATTTCAGCTTCTTCACACTGTGCTATACGATGGCCGTCATCGCGACCGGTGTGCTGATTGATGCCGCGCAGTTGGGGCCCAGAGTCGTTGCCGTAATATTTGGCGGCGCAGGGATGCTGCCCTTTGCCGCGTGGGTTGTGGTGCTGCGCTCTCAGGCAAGCGTCGAGCCACAAGAAGGCGAAGCCAGAACCCTGCACGAGGCGCCGGTCCTGTCCGGTGAGTAGACCGGATGGCGTTCAGGTTCTCGATTGCTCTAGATTACTCTGGCGCCCTGGGGTGCCGGCCGGACGACGTGAACCCTGGCATCTATACCCTGCTCTCGATAGACACTGCGGACTGCACTGCCCACCTCTTGAGCTCGTGTTTCCTCGGTTGAGAACGTGCAGAGCGTAGGTCCCGCCCCGCTGATTATGGCCGCCGCCGCACCGTGATCCAGGGCTGCCTGGTGCGCGGTCCGGAAGTGGGGGATAAGGGGCTGCCGCGCGGGCTCAACGATGCGATCTCCCATGGTCGCCCGGCAGAAGGCGCCCACATCATCGCGGTAAATGGCGTCAATCAATTGCGCCAGCGCGCTGGTCTGCTGTACGACTACCCCAAACGGGACGGTTTCGGGCAGGGCTGCCCGTGCTTGAGCCGTCGGTACGGCGATGTCTGGGGTTATCAGGGCGATACTAAGGTCCTGAAGCGCAGGCCCCAGCACGATTGGGGATACGGCGCCGCCTGTTTCGCCGCTGATCAGGACGATACCGCCGTAGAGAGATGGTGCGGCATTATCCAGGTGAGGGCCACTGACTGCCGCTTCAGCCGCCAACAGCGCGGGCAGCAGATCAGCCGGTTGCAGCGGGCTGCCGAAGAGCGTATTGACTGCCACGGCGGCGGCGACAGCACTGGCGGCGCTGCTCCCCAGGCCGCTTGCTAGAGGCAATCCCTTCTCGATTGCAAGCTCGACCCCAGCCAGGGGGGCAATCTGGCGCCGAACGAACTCAGCCGCGATCCCTGCGGTGTTGCGGGTAGGATCGCGGGGCAGTTTGCCGTCGTCGCCGCGAATCGAGGCAATGGACGTGCCTGAATGTGGGATCTGAGTCGCGGTGACAATATCCCCCAATTCGGTCACTGCCATGCCCAGAATGTCGAATCCGGGGCCAAGGTTAGCGACCGTCGCCGGAGCAAGTACCTGGACCTGATGCGTCATGCTGCACCCTCTCCCTCTAGTGCTTGCTCGATATCCGCTATCAAGTCTTCCGCATCCTCAATCCCCGTGGCAAGCCTGACCAGGTTGTCAGGAATACCCAGCGCCAGCCGCTCTTCGGGCTCCCGGTCGTAATAGGACATGATGGCGGGCTGCTCGACGAGGCTCTCGGTGCCTCCCAGACTCGGGGCGATGTAAGGGATCTCCAAGCGGTCGATGAAGTGGCTTGTCGTCGTGTGGTTGCCCTTAACGGTGAAACTGACTACGCCGCCGAAGCCCTGCATCTGCTGAATGGCCAGATCATGATCTGGATGCGAGGCCAGGCCCGGGTACCAGACACGCTCGATCGCTGGATGTTTCTCGAGAAACGTCGCGATTCTGAGGCCATTCTCATTGTGCTTGGCGATCCTCAGGGCCAGCGTTTTCAGGCTACGCTCCAGCAAAAAGGCGGTCTGCGGGGCGACAACTGCACCCAAGACGCCCTGGGCCTGTCGCAGCGCGGCGATAGCGCTACGGCGACCCACGATGACGCCTGCCAGCAGATCGTGGTGGCCCGCTAGATACTTCGTCGCACTATGTACAACGTAGTCTATGCCAAAAGCGAGTGGTTGTTGGTTGATTGGTGTACCGAACGTGCTGTCAATCAGGGTGCGCACCTTGTGCCGCTTGCCGATCGCGGCTAGCCTGGCGAAATCAACGATTCGGAGATAGGGATTGGTCGGGCTTTCAGAGATGATTACCCGCGTCCGCTCCGCATCGATTGCCGCTTCCAACCCATCGTAGTCGCCGAGCGAGACCACAGTGGTCGTGATGCCGAGACGTTTCAGATATGTCATGCAGAATTGCCGGGTCCGGCGATAGCAATCATCTGTCAAAATGATGTGCGCGCCGGTCGGCAGGCTGGCCAGCAGGAAGTTTGTAATCGCCGCCATGCCCGAGGCATAGAGCAGAGCGCTTTCGCCGCCTTCTAGCGCGGCCAACCTGCCCTCGACAGCATCCATTGATGGATTGCCATAGCGCCCATACTCCTCACGAAATCCCTCATCATGTCCACCCCAGACCTTCTGGTGCATGAATTCTGTCAGCTCGGCTGTATCAGTAAAGGTGTATGTCGCCGCCTGCGTGATTGGAGTGGGGATAGTATGGAAGTTGTTGTGTCGTTGTGAGCCAGCATGCACGGCGCGGGTGCTGCTCTGATTGCTTTTGATGGGCACGGGAATGGTACTCCTGCATGACTATGTTATCTGGCGGCGGAAACTGCGGAACCTTAGCATATTTCACTGCCGTATTCCAGCCGGTCAGAGGCTCGCTATTTCGTCTCCTGACGTTGCGGATCCCTGCGGCGGAGTAGCAAGAGTATACCTGCCGACATTGGATTCGTGAAGTAGACTAGGGTTGATATTCAACGCTAAGTCGAGTATACACAACGGTAGTGGCAACGAGCAGTAGGCCGATTCTATGCGTATTCGTGTTATGGTGATGAGTGGCCCTGATGATGGGCGCGAGATCAGTTTGCAGGTCAATCAACGGTTCGATGGGCAGCTTGAGTCCCCGGATGGCTTCTCAATTGGACGCCGCGAAACCTGCGATATTTGCATTCCCTACGATACTTCAGTCTCGCGGTTGCATGCACATCTCCAACTTCGTGATGGTGAGCTGTGGCTGGTAGATGAAGACAGCCGGAACGGCACCTTCGTGGGGCGGACACAGGTCAAAGAAGCAATGCCTTTGGCGGTGGGGGAGTTGTTCCGGGTGGGCAATACCTGGCTGCGGGTACAGACACTGCAGGAATAGATCGATCAAGACGATAGGACTGTTACCGTGAGTAGCATTAGCTTGCAAGAAATCCGGCGCATTGCCGAGCAGGAGTCGGCACGCCATCATCACTACTACATCGGGGTAGAGCATCTCTTCATTGCCCTGACGAAACTTGATAATGGCCTTTCGAATGCAGTCCTGGAATACTGCGGCCTGGAGCCTCGTTTCGTTCGCTACAGCATTCGTAAGCATATTGGGACCAATGACGGACGCCGCTATTGGGCCAACTTCCGCGACACCTTCCGCACGGAAAAAATCTTTGATATGGCCCAACACTATGCTGGAATTCACAATGTGTCGGAGCGCGACCTGTTTTTGGCCATAATCGATGAGAGGGATAGCATTCCGGTGCGCGTGTTGCAGGAGATGAACGCGGACCTGCAACTCATCCGGACCACAGCGTCAAACTGGTCGGGCCGGTTTCAAGCGCGCGCGCCGAAAGTACCCATTGAGACCAGCGTGCCGCTCAGTGATGATGAACGCTTGGTCTTGCAGCGGATGTTCCGAACCTATGAGCGCATTGTAGTTGAGCGTGAGCTTCTGGGGAGTTATACCGGTGCCCGAATCGTCGTGGTTCAGCCACAGCGCGCCCATCGCATGGAGGCGCGGGTGGTCGTCAAAATTGCCGAACAGCCAGCGATCCTTCACGAGAAGCGCCACTATGATTCCTATGTGAAGGACACGCTGCCGCCAACTACGGCGCGCATTCTTGACAATCCGGCCCTCCCTGAGAACTGCCATCTCGGCGGTTTGAAATATACGTTTGTCCAGCCTTCGGGTGGCACTGACCCGCTTGATCTGAAGACCCATGCATCGTATCTGTCTGGGATCGAGCTGAGCAATATTATCCGCACTGGTATCTATCAGACTTATGCACCCGCCTGGTGGGAGCAACGCCAGCGCTATCGCTTCGGTGTCTGGCGCGAATACGAACATGTTCTCCCCGCCGCCATCGAGGTCTATGTCAGCCCAGATGCCCAATCACAGTCGGCCAGTGAGGTCCTGGAGCCCCTGGGTACCTGGAGCCGGCATCCGACGCTCTCAAAAGGTGAACTGATCGAGCTGCGTGGCTTCACCGTCCAGAAAGTGCGCTATGCCAATCAGTCTATGCAACTCGTGGCTGGCGCTGGTCCGGAGGCTGTCCACCAGTCATCCAAGGTTGAGGTCGTCGGTCCTACTGATATGATGACCAATTTCCGGCCCGGCGACATGGTCGAGCACCTGATCGGGCGTGTCAGCCGCACCCGGGAGACTATTCTGCGGCAGTATGCCGAGCTGCTGACGCCGCCCTTTGATCTACGTGCACCCGTGATCGCTGGCCCGCCCCCATTCGGGAGTCTTCCCAATCCCCTGCACTATGTTGAGAAGCTGCTGAATATGCATTTGAGTGGCTATTTGTCGATCATCCATGGGGATTTCCATCTGGGGAACATGCTCGTCGGCCCCGCCGGCGATACGTGGTTGATCGATTTTGGCACCACACGCGAGGGACATGTGCTCTTTGACTGGGCTGTGCTGGAGATCAGTCTCATGTGTTCAGTAGTTGGCCCGCACATCCCGCCTGGCTGGGAAGGGGTTTGGCGAACCGCCGGCCTGCTGCATGCCGTCAATACTGCACAACTGCGGGGCTACCAGCACGGTAATCCGATGGCGGAGGCGTTTGAAACGATCAAGACGCTTCGCGAGATCGTCCAGGAAAACCTTGCGATTGATACCGACTGGACGGAATACTATGTGGCGCTGGCTTTGCTTTCCCTGCGCGGCCTCAGTTGGCACAAAACCACGTCGCTCGACGTGCGGCGTTTGCTATTTATCAGCGCAGTGATGGCGGTCCAGACCGCGCTGCCAGTGGATACCTCACAACAAGGGCGGGGCGATTATACGACGGACACCATCCCTCCGGCCCAGCTTGATAACCTCACCAATCTCGACAGCGCGCCGCTGTATGATGAGGATCGCCGCTCAGAGGATTAGTCCGCGTAATACGAATCACAAATTGGAGATCTTTGCGAAAAGAAGTGGGCAACCATATTCGTTGCCCACTTCTTTCATGGCTTGACGGGGTAGTCTAGAGCTTACTCGATGGCGAAGGTCACCTGCAACGTGACGCTAACATCCAGACTACCCATGCTGATCGGCGGACCACCGCCCCCGCGGCCCCCAACGCTGTCGGCTGCGAAGGGCATACCGGCGCCACTCCCCTCGGTGATCTGTAGCACGGCGCCAAGTGATACGCCCAACTCATCGGCCAGTTGTTGCGCGCGGGCACGGGCATCTTCAAGAGCCATTGTCCGAGCCTCGGCTTCGAGCGCGCCAGGACTCGCCAGGGCGAAGTTGACGCCGTGAATCTGGTTGGCCCCAGCATCAATGGCTGCGCTCAACAGTGTTGGGATCTGGTCGACATCGCGTACCATCACGCGCACGATATTGGTGACCCGATATTGGTTTGCGGGCTCGCCAGCCGGTTGGCTTTCTAATGGTGCGCCGCCATTCCGCTCTTGATAGATATTGAAATGGTCTGTCCGGATATCTTCCGCGGCAACGCCGTTAGTGGACAGAGCATCGATTACCGCTTGCATCCGCGTGTTGTTCTCCTCAAGGGCAGCGCCTACGTCCGGGCCATAGGTTTCCACTCCGATGTTCATATAGGCGATATCAGGTGAGCCAGCGGCCAGCCCAAAGCCAGATACCGTGATACTTCTCTGCGCGCCATCTTGAGCAGGTGGTGCAGCGTGCGTGTTCTTAGCTCCTGGTATGGCTATGCTGCCTGCGACGATAATCACCAGGGCGGTTGTCAGGATAGCATAGGGAATTGTGCGTTTAATGATCATTAGCGTTTTCTCTCCGTGGATTTCTCACTGTGCTGATAAGTGTTACGATTGGATAGCGAAAGTGATATTCAGCGAAATATTGACGCTGAGCGTCCCCTGACTGATAGGCAACGCCGCATTGAAGCCACCACCGCCAGCGGCTTCGGCATATGGGCCGGGGGCACCGCCAAAGGTCTCCTGAACTGTGATTACTTCACCCAATTCGGCGCCAATCTCATCAGCGAGTTGCTGAGCACGGGCGCGGGCATCCTCGATAGCCTTCACGCGTGCCTCAGCTTCAAGTGAATCACGATCTGCCAGCCCGAAGTCTACGCCATTGATGACATTGGCCCCGGCGTCAACCGCTGTGCTTAGTATTGTTCCCACAGTATCGATATCGCGAACGGTGATGCGCACACTGTTGTTTACCCGGTACTGGGCGGCTGGCGGCTCACTGGACGCCGGCCCACCGGGGCCAAAGCTGCGATCTTGATAGATATTGAAATTACTGGTCCGGATATCTTCTTCAGCGATACCGGCGTCTTGCAGGGCGCCCATTACGCCTTCCATGCGTGTGTTGTTTTCCTGCAGCGCAACAGCTACGTCACTGTCGACCGTCTCAACGCCGATGTTCATGTAGGCGATGTCGGGCGAACCTGAGGCGCTACCGAAGCCAGTAACGGTGATGGTCCGCTGCGGCGCTTCTTGAGCGGGGGGTGCTGCCTCAGCCGATCTGTCTGCGCTCGGGCTATACAGGGCAGCGATTGCCACAACAGCGATAAGCACTGCGATTGCACCCATACCGAGTGCGGTTTTCTGGAATTGCATGGCGACTCTCCTCACAAAATGTGTCATGCGTTACGAGCAATACGGAGCGTGCCAACGCCTGAGCTTGTTTGCTTCTGATCGTTGTCACGTTGCCTGCTAGACGGTGCCCACCAGAAAATGGTTCCAACGATTCTGGAAATTGGTTGGTACAATATTCTCTCCTGTATGGCAAATTGGAGGATGTCCCATCGTGGCAAAGATTGATGTTGCAATTCTGGGTGCGACCGGTGCAGTTGGTCAGCGCTTCATTGCGCTGCTGCAAGATCACCCCTGGTTTCGTGTTGCTGAGGTCGCGGCCAGTGTGCGGAGTGCTGGCAAGACCTATGGCGAAGCCTGTAACTGGGTGCTGGATGGACATCCGCCACCGGAAGTGGCGGCACTGACAATCAAGCCGCTTGATCAGCCAATTGCAGCGCCATTGGTGTTCTCTGCACTGCCCGGACAGGCTGCTCATGAGATCGAACCGCGCTTGGCTGCATCCGGTCGGGTCGTCTGTTCCAATGCGAGTACGTACCGTATGGCCCATGATGTGCCGCTGCTATTGCCGGAAGTCAACGCCGATCATATCCGCCTGATCGACCAGCAGCGAAACAATCGAGATTGGAAGTCAGGGGCCCTGGTCACCAATTCGAACTGTACGAGCATGCCGGCAACAATGGCCTTGGCACCGCTTCGCCAGTTCGAGCCGACGCACGTCCATATGGTGAGCATGCAAGCCATCAGCGGGGCCGGGTACCCGGGAGTAGCTGCACTGGACATCGTTGACAATGTCATCCCCTACATATCTGGTGAGGAAGAAAAACTCATCGTCGAACCGGCCAAAATGCTGGGTACCCTGACCGAGGATGCCTCATCGATCCGAGCTCTGCCTCTGTCGGCGAGTGCGAGCTGCAATCGTGTGCCTGTGCTCGATGCCCATCTGGTGAGTGTTGCTGTGCGGTTGGCGGCACGCCCGACTATGGACCAGATTCAGATGGCGTGGGAGACCTTCCAGGCGCCGCCGAACGTTCGCAATTTGCCCAGTACACCTGCGAAGCCGGTCATCTATACATCCCTCCCTGACCGTCCCCAGCCGCGGCGCGACCGGTATGTGGGGAAGGGTATGAGCACTGTGGTTGGCCGTCTGCGTCCCTGCGCAGCCATCGATGGTGTGCAATTTGTTGCGCTGGCGCATAATACGATCCGTGGGGCGGCGGGTGGTTCGATATTGAACGCGGAGTTATTGTTGCAAGAGGGTTACCTCGATGGCGTGCAGCGGGCTGACGTTGGCTAGCAGGCTACTCTTGATTGGGGCATTCTACGGTCAATAAGCGCGCTCCCGTGCCATCAACTATCAGGTCCCAACATGGTGAGAGGGGGCGCCGCGTACCGTTCGGAACTTCGAGTTGAAAGTGTATCTCGTCAAAACCAGGCTCCGTATTGCCAAAGTCGTAGTGCGCACGGCCCGAGATCTGACGTATCACCACAGTATGGTCCCGGGTTCGGTTGGTCATACGCTGGACGAGCGTACCACGATAACTGCCCTCTACGTAGGTCCATACAGCCGGACCGTCAATCGTGATGACTCCGCTTCCATCACCCAGCATAGAAACCTGCACCTGCCCCCCAGCCGGTACGTTGATGGTGGTTCCCGGCGGAAGTCTCTGGGGTTCATCGGGGTACAGCCTATCCGCCGTATTCTCATATTCGAGAGTGACAACAGCGCTGGCCTCACTGATCCGTGCCGGGATATCGCCGTCTACAGAGACTGCCGCCCCGATTGCTAGCACCATCAGGATCGGGACAAGGGGCAATACGAACAGCCACCGCAATCCGCCCACTGCTTCATGATGGTTATGCACCAGAAAATACCTCCTGTGCGTTCTTTGCTCTAGCATAGCCAGGATTGCGTGGACTGAAAAGTGACGCGCGAGGTTAAAGATCCCAACCCCGGCGTCCTAAGGTTTGTAAGTTCTAAGTTTTTTCTGCTATTTTTGTATAAAATAACAAATTAGAGGTTCGTATCGGGCGCTGAGGCAGACAGTGTCTTTAGTGGTGAGGAGAATCGAATGACCCTGATGAATCCGTTGGTGCGTCCCGTGATCACCGATGATGACGGGCGCAGTGAAGACGAAAAGCTAGTCACGTTCGAGGCGCGAGTCGCTGCGGGCGAGAAGATCGAGCCAACCGATTGGATGCCGGATCGGTATCGCCAGCAACTTATTCGTATGGTACAGAATCATGGCAACAGTGAAATCGTCGGGGCTTTGCCCGAGCGTGAGTGGATACCCCATGCACCAACCTTCAAACGCAAGCTAGCCCTGACGGCCAAGGTCCAGGACGAGGTAGGGCATGCCCAGCTCTTATACCGTGTTGTCGAGACACTTGGCAAGCCGCGCGAAGTGATAATTGAAGAGCTCCTGAACGGCACGGCAAAATACTCAAATGTGTTTAACTATCCTCCCGAGACGTGGGCAGACGTGGGGATTATCGCCTGGCTTATTGATGCGGCGGCGATTATCCGTCAGATGCTCCTGCGCGAAGGGTCATACGGTCCTTACAGCCGAGCTCTGAAGCGCATTTGCTATGAGGAGAGTTTTCATCTGAAACATGGCCACGATATCTGTGTGACGCTGGCCACTGGCACCCAGTTTCAACGTGATATGCTTCAGGATGCTCTGAACCGCTGGTGGAATCCGATTGTGGGTTTCTTCGGGCCGCCGGACCGCGCCAGCGTGCACACGGATGAGCTGATGCGCTGGCGTGTCAAGCTCAAGACGAATGACGCCATCCGCCAGCAGTTCTTCGATCAGTACGTACCCCGTATCTGGGAACTGGGCCTGAGCATTCCCGATCCTGAGTTGCGCAAGGACGACGAGTCCGGCCGCTGGCTTTATACCGAACCAGATTGGGAGGAATTCAAGCGCGTGATTAAGGGACACGGCCCCTGCAATGCCGAACGGATTGCGGTCCGTCGTCTGGCGCATGAAGAAGGTGAGTGGGTACGGCGCGCCCTGGCCGCCGCGGCCAATGATCAGGCGGTTCCGGTTCAATAGAGTAGGCCTGGGGAGGCAATCAAATGGATTCGGATACGCAGTGGGTGACCTGGGAAGTGCTGCACCAGGAAAAACGTGGCGACCCGCACGTGCACGTGGGCAGTGTTCATGCGCCGAATGCTGAAATGGCGCTGATCCTAGCCAAAGAGCAGTTTGCCCGTCGCCAGAAATGCGTCAATCTCTGGGTCGTGCCTACAGTTGCGATCGTGTCGATGCCCTATGACGATGCCGACATCTTCGAAGCGGGTACGGACAAGAGTTATCGTGAAGCCTGGGGGTACAAAGTCCGTGAACGGGTGCGGGCTGCCCGCGAGCTTGATCGGCTTGACCCAAAAGAGGATGACGCCGGTGAGTGACCATACGCAGGATGCGGCAACCATTGATCTGCTATTTCGGCTGGCCGACGATGAATTGATGATGGGGCATCGTAATGCTGAATGGACCGGCGTTGGACCGGTGCTCGAAGAGGATATTGCGTTTTCAAGCATGGCCCAGGATGAGCTTGGCCACGCCTTTGCCTACTATACTGTTCTGCATGAGCATCTTGGCCAGGATAACCCGGATACCTTGGCATTTCGGCGCGAGGCTGCTGATTTCCGGAACGCACGATTGACCGCACTGCCACGAAGCGACTGGGCCGCGGCGGTGATGCGTCAGTTCCTCTATGATGCTGCCGAGCAGGTCCGGCTTGAGCACTATAGCAGCCATCCCTTCGCACCGTTGGCCCAGCTAGCTCGCAAATTCCGTGGCGAGGAGAAATATCATCTGATGCATGGCAAGTCCTGGGTAATGCGCCTTGGCTCAGCCACAGAGGATAGCCGCGCGCGTTTGCAGGCGGCGCTGGAAGCACTCTGGCCGCATGCATTGGGCCTGTTTGAGCCAGGGCAGGGGGGTG
This sequence comes from Chloroflexota bacterium, assembly GCA_010092845.1. Classification (GTDB taxonomy): domain Bacteria; phylum Chloroflexota; class Anaerolineae; order Aggregatilineales; family J027; genus J027. The sequence goes on along the minus strand of JAADYW010000187.1, from coordinate 5,285 downwards.
AAGATGCTGGGGCTTCTGAAGCGGCTCTATGCGCAGGCTGGTTGGCGCAGGTATGCCCGCTGCTTGTCAGTAGCAGTCTCCAGGTGCCCGCTGAGCGGACAGCCAAGGGTCAGTGGCAGTCGCGCGTAGCGGCAGTCTACGGGCGTTACGCGGAACCAGCGCCTGAGCGCGTCGCTCTGTTGGACGCCATGCAGAAAGTCTATCGTCTGGACCCGAACGCAGACTGGTAGATCATGAAATTCAAGGAGGATAACCACGATGTCGGTAATTGACCAGAAGCGTGTCTGGAGACTACTTGATACCGTACCCGACCCCGAGATCCCGGTCGTGTCGGTCGTTGAGTTGGGTATTATTCAGTCAGTTGAGGTTGATCCGGAAGGCGCCGTCCGGGTTGAGATGACGCCCACTTTTGCCGGTTGCCCAGCGATTGACATGATGTGCAGCGGGATCCGGACAGCGCTCACTGATGCTGGGATCGAAAACGCAACGGTAGCGGTTACCTATGATCCGCCGTCGACGAGTGATCGTATCACCGAGGAGGGCCGACGCAAGCTGAAGGCTTTTGGCCTGGCGCCGCCGCCGCGGGTAGAAGGTAACACTGCGGGGGCCAATCTCTTGCTGATGGAGATGATCGAATGTCCGTTTTGCGGGTCTCAGAACACGCGGCTGGATACACCTTTTGGTGCAACTCTCTGCCGCGCCATGTACTATTGCGATTCATGCCGCCAGTCGTTTGAGATGTTCAAGCCCCTTTAACTGCTCGGTGTAGCGCAGTCGCGAAGGGTTTATCGGTACTGTATTCCACAACCAGCTCAGTGGCATTGTGAAATGCCATGAAATCGCGCATTGCCTGCGCGATAGCCTCTACCATATCGGCATTCGGCTTGACGCCCGGTTCTAAGTGTACAGCTTTGAGTTTCAGTACGCCGGTCTTGCGCTCGAGCTTGGGATCAAAACGCCCAATGAGCCGATCCTGATACAATATCGGTAGGCAGAAATACCCCCATTTGCGATCTCTAGCAGGTTTGTAAGCCTCCAATACCTGTTTGAAACCCCAGAACTGCTCATCCCGACCGCGTGCCCAGAAGAGGCTATCAAATGGGCTGAGGAACGTTGTATGCCGGGACTGGATCTCACCAGCAGCAACTCTCTCCAGGTCAGGCAAGCTGTCGCGGTGTACGATCAATGTTGTGATGGTGCCATCGTATAGCTGCCCTTCGATTTCAGCGAACACACCTTCGTCAACAAGTGCGTCAACGATTGGTCTGGCCTGGGTGCGCTTCATGTGGGTGTAGTCTCCTGCCTGTGTGGGCAAACATACGCCCAATGCCAGTACTGCACGCTCAAGATGGTGTCGCACCATCTCTTCCCAGCTAGGTGGAGTAGTATCGACCCAACCCGGCAGCACCCGCTCGGTCAGATCGTAGTAGCGTCGGAAGTTCACCCGCTTACAGACCATGATTTCGCCGAGGTCAAAGAGAATCGAAAGGGCGTACTTGGCCGGCTTCCAATCCCACCAGCTGCCGCGTTTGACCTGGTCATCGGCGAAATCAGCACTGCTCAGTGGGCCTTCATTTGTGATGCGGTCGCGGACAGCATCAGTTAAGGCTCGGTTGCGTTTTTCGTGTAGCCATTGAGAACGACGGCCAGACACAACCATCCTCGGGATTCCATAACGATACTCACTTACCGGAATCACACAAGCCGCATGATACCAAAACTCATACAACTGACGATCAGAACCATCAAACAAAAGATCATCAAAATCAGCAACAGAATAGACTCCCAAACGAGTCCACAACACCAAATACTGGCTACGTGCAACCATCTGCAACGTATCAATCTGTACTGCACCCAACCGACGAACAAGAGAAACCAAACCGCCCAAAGAGGAACCACCAAAGGCCATAGAGCCAACCCCAAGCCCCTGAGTATGAAGTGCAAACATACGAAGAATCTCAGTAGAGTAGGGAGCTGGCATAAGACCCTCCAACAGCGTACTTTTCCATACACAGATTATACAAACACATGTTCTAATCAGCAAGCAAAAAAAGAGCACCAGTCGCCAACGACCAGTGCACCCACAAACTAGAAGAAAAACTACCTAGGACGACGCGCCCATACCGGCAAATCAGCCCGATACTCACCACTACTATAGACATAAACATAAGGCGACTGATCCACCGCACCTTCACTCCAACGATAGAGCCACCACGAGTCCATGATCGAAAGATTAACACACCCATGCGACTGGCGGTAACCAAAAGCATCATGCCAGTAGGTCCCATGGAGAGCAATATCATCATCAAAATACATCACCCAGGGCACATTCTCAATGAAATAGAAATCCGGCTGGCCAGTAGCCCCGGTCATCGGCGTGGCAACAGCTCGCACATAGACTTGAAAAACGCCCTCATTTGTCGACCACTGCGGAAGCCCCGATGCTATGAGCGTAGCAAACACCATTCGATCACCTTCATAGGCCACCGCGGTCTGCTCAAAAAGATCGACAGCGACCCAATGCGCACCCGGCGGGATCTCAGGTGGACGTTCAACCGGCTTCAACTTCGCGACACGGGTCTGTTGCAGCCATTGACCGGGACCAACCATATACCACTCCCAGCCATCAACCACCTCAGTGCCATAAATCGCCTTCAATTCATACTGAGCAAAACGAACCGCGTCCGGGTTTTCTGGCCCTCCGGGATAGGCACTCGGGCGCACAGGACGCACCACCCAAGCGTAGGGGATAGTTGGCTGCTCTAGAATCTCGATACCCGCCAGCTCCGAGATCTGCGCGTCTTCGACATTCTCCGCACGCACCCATTGACCATTGCTGAGTTGCACCCAGCCATCAATCACCTGGCGGATGGCGACGAAGTTATAGCCTTTCTCGATACGCGCCACAACATTGCCATTGGGAGCGTCATAGAAATTGACATCGCCAACAATGCGACGATAGGCACGCTGATAGAGAATATCGTCTTGTATCTCAAGCTGACGGATATCATCGAAAGTGTGCTGCTGCATGGCCGCATGCGCGGCGCGCATTTCAATCGCACTCAAGCCTGGGGCTGTCAGACAATCCGGTTCAGCAACGTCCTGGCCGGCCGCCATTGCCTCCAGAGCCCGATTTACCTGCTCCTCGCAGTCCTCGTCTTCGTCACCGCCCGGATAGGCTTCAGCCGATGGCGAGGTTAGTAACAGCCCGGAGCCAGCGGCAAGCATCACCACCGCCAGTCCAAGCCAAGTCAACGCACGAATCATTGTGTTCTAGCCTCCAATACCAATATCAATCCCACCAGAAAACCAACTACCAATAACACAAAACTACCCGAAATCTGACGTTTCGTAAACGACGATTCTCCTCCGCAACACAGATTTCAAAACCGGCAACAAGGTTAAGCGCTGCAAAGAGCTCAGCCAAAGTGCTGTGGCCGATTACTCGACCAGTGGCACAGTTTCCCAGAAACCCCGGAAGTAGATGTCTTCGCGGGCGATCCATACCTGGCCATACGACGTATCAATCATGTACATTGTCCAATCACGATCACGGCCAAGTACTACATATTCCGTGTCCATTGGTAACTCGCCCACAACCTGCAGGCGATCAGACCAGGAGTAGACTGGAGCAGGGCGCCGTGTAACAACCGTCTGCGCTTCAAGCTCACCCACCGGCTCAGTAACAACGGGGATCGTATTCACATCACCCCGGAATAGGATATACCGGGTCCGCACCCAGCCAACACCAAAACTCTCGTCCTCAACGCGCCACCATACACGGTCCGGACTGACTCCGGTGGCGCGTACCGCCGTGCCGCCACTAAGCTGCGCTATGACAGCGTACTCAGGGCCAGGGCCGGTGCGAACATTCAGCGAATAAGCGTTCACCACAATATGGTTACGATTCGGGCGGATATCGTCAACGACCGGAATTGCGGCCATGTCGCCATTGAGGGTAATCCCACTGAAAACCATCCAGACCACGTTGCTACCGACAATGACCCGCAACCACAAACCGTCACTGGTGCGCCCAATGATGCCAACCTGAGTACCGCGCCCGCCATCAAGCATGACCACTGTAAAGCTGGTATTCGCGTAAAAGAGCTTGCGCTCAACAATGGTTGTGGCCGTTGCATGGACGGTGTCATCAGGTGGCGGCCCCGGGATAGTACTTGCATTGACGAGGGGCACCTCGCTCGCGGCGCCGGCGATACTGGCATTGGCCACATTGATCCAGCCTATGCCAACGCCATCAACAGCCACCCGCCAGCGGGTATTGTCGGCATTGCGGCCTGTAATTGGCAGCGTGGCGCCTGCCGGGAGACTCCCAATCACCTCGCCGCCTTCACTTACAATGTTCTGTCCTGCATTCAACTGAACTGTCGGACCGCGGAAACTCGGGCCTGGATCGCCTACGACAGAAATCCCATCGAGGGGGCCACGCCTGGCGGCGGCGGCATAGCTGACAAATCCAGTGCCCGCTGGCGTACTAACCTGATACCAGCCCCCATCGCCTGTCTGCCCGATAATCTCTGCGGAGCCACCAGTAGGGATAATGGTCACCACAAAGGAATTGGCATTCGGGTTACTATAAACCTTCACCGGACCGCTGGCCGCCACAATAGTCGTTGGCGCGCCGAGGCCGGCAGGCTCGCTGGTAACTGGTACAGCATCACGGTTCCCTCGAAAAATCGTGATACGTGCGCTAACCCAGCCAGTGCCGAACTGCGTTTCGACACGCCACCAGCCGGTGCCACTTTGCCCGGACACAGGCAGTACCTCACCAGCATAGGCGATTCCCAGGACCGTGGTGCCGAACGATGGCCCACTCCGGATGTTGGCAGCACCCGTGGCGATGGTAACCGTATTGCCGGCGTCTTGCGCCTTAACTGGATGCGCAACCGGAGCTTGAATAACAGAAAAGAGCAGGAAAATAACAAGGAGCAGAGTCAGAAAGCGGTCGTTGCGTAGCATGGGTTATGTCCTTATAAGTTCACGCAAACCTATTTTTCGCTTACCAGTATACGCTACACCGGGATTCACGCCAAGATAACTCTTGAATGTCCGCGTATTATGTTGGCGTTGGCCGAACGTGGGGTATCCCCACTGGACGATCCGCCCAAGATCGGTATACTGGTTCGCGACTAGTATGCCTACTCGACAAAATGGCAAAGGTTTGGTTGGTAAGCATCCCCACGCCTGAAGGCGGGGGCGTTTAGCAGCCCCAATGCTTACCAGCCTCAGTCTCTCGAGACTACGTTACGGGCGAATGCATAGGCACT
>JAADYW010000186.1 GCA_010092845.1 Chloroflexota bacterium | reverse complement strand
GCAAAACGTAATCTTGCCATCATGTTGGCAGCGCGCAGCCATGAAATGAAAGGCGATGCACAACCGGCAGCCAACGGTTACGTCACTGCCGGTTGTGCATCGCCTTTCATTTCATGGCTGCGCGCTGTCAACATGATGGCAAGATTACGTTTTGCTCAGCATCTACTGATCTCATGCTCAGGATTTTTAGGTACAAGTCTTTATTGATAGCCCACTGTTTTAAGGACTAAAAATGCCGATAGATTTTGCCGTCCTCGAGAAGGGTGAGGTTGCGCTTCTCGAGTTTAGCAACCAGTTCACTGTTGAAGATATGCGCCTTGCGACCAATGCGTCGGTTGATTACCTCCTCGGCTATATTCGTCCCGCCAGTGATGCCGCAGTCGCCTTTATCCCAGAGGATCCAGTCGCCGACGATCCCTATGCTGTAGAGGGCGAACGCACAATTGGCTGGAGCCTGGCCCATCTGGTGCTCCATGTGACGGCCAGCAGCGAGGAGGGTGCTGCCTTCAGCTCGATTCTGGCGCGGGGTATCCCGATCGGGGGGCGGTTGCGCTATGAGCCGGACTGGAAAACATTCACCACACGCGACCAATGCCTTACCAGGCTTGAGGAAAGCCGGCGCATGCGCCTGGCCTATCTGGATACCTGGCCCGATAACCCGCACCTGGATGTTTTTCGCCGCCTACCGAAAGAGTCACCTTGGCATCAGCAGGTTAATGCAAAAGCGGCATTCATCCTGGGGCTACGCCATGAAGTGAACCACTATGCACAGTTCGCTGATGTTGCTGCGCAAGCGCGCGCTGCACTCGCGCGTGGGTCAGGCGGTGGGCAGCGGTAATTGCCTCGTAACCCGGCCTGTGCTAATATCCGCAGCAGTGGAGCACTATTGATGTCAAGGAAAAACTCGTTATGACACGTCGTGCATTGGCTGGCTTCATTGCAATTAATATTGCCGTGTCCCTGGTTGTCGTCTTGACGATTGTCCTCCTGTGGGATGCGTCGCAAGATGATGACCCGATCATCGCCACTCGGATACGGGTCGTGACAGGTGAGGGATTTTCAAATGAGCCTGGCGGTGTACCGGGGCAAGCTTACCAGAATACAATTATTGCGATGGGGCGCGTTGGGACCGCGCAGGCTCAACGGATAGAGACCTTGCAACCGGTTGCCGCCACAGCTGGTTTCCTTGAGGGGCCGACGGAGACTCCTTTTGAGACCAGTCTCGGCGCTACATCTGAAGGTGTCCCGACACTTGACCCTACCAAGCTCAACGCAGTGACACTGCGTGCGGATGATGTTCGTAGTAATGGCAATGATACCGATGGCCCAACAGGTGATACCGGCGATGGCCAGGACCCCGCCGCGACACCGTTTCCTGATGATGGCTGCGAGCGCTATGTGGTAGAGGCCGGCGATACCTGTAGTTCGATTGCGCTGGAATACGCCGTGGATAGCGATGAGCTGATCGGTCTCAACGAAATCGATGCGGCCTGCCTGACACTCCGCCCTGGTGATGTGCTGCGCATCCCGAGCGCGAGCTGCCAGCCACCACCGCCACCAACGCCCACGCCAACGATCACCAATACACCGTTCCCGGTTGCCCCGGGGACGTTTACCGTGACCAATACCCCTGCGCCAACTGCTGAGGCAGCGGATGTGGAGATTGTTCAGGTGCTGAATTTTGGCGATGTCACGACCGAGCAGATCGATATCGTCAACAATGGCAACGATATTGTTGATCTCGAGGGTTGGACACTTGCTGATAACGAAGGCAATGTGCTGACTTTCCCTGATGTCAAGATCCGGCCACAGCAGCCCCTACGTATCTTCAGCCGGGTTGGCCAGAACACGCCCGGTGCGATTTACTGGAACCGGACAGAACCAGTTTGGGAAGTTGGCGATGTCGCTACCCTGATCGATGCCGAAGGGGTGGCTCAATCGACCTATACCGTTCAGAGTGAGACCATAGAATTTGATGAGGAATAACAATGCCGAAGATCACAGTTGAGGATAAGACATTTGAGGCCCCAGCCGACAAGCGCTTGGTCCTGGCGCTTGAGGATAATGGGATCGAGATCTTGCACCGGTGTGGGGGCTATGCCAAATGTACGACCTGTCGGGTGAAGTTCATTGAAGGCGAACCGGAGCAGATGACCAAAGCCGAGAAAGAACGATTGCAGCAGGATCCGCAGAATCTGTATGGCAAAGTCCGTCTCTCTTGCCAGATTCTCTGTGACCACGACATGACGGTGGCGCCTGTGATGACCATGCAAAATGCCGATGTGGACTCCCCCGGAAAACGCCCCGAGGATCAGATCACCCCTTCGTCAGAATGGACAGAGCGCTGATCGATTCCAAGCCTGAGTGTAGTCCCTACCATTGGATGTAGAGGGCTTAGCACCGAACCAATGCGCGACCCAGAGATCCGGACGATCACTGAACTTCCGCCGAGCTTTCAGGAAGCACTGTTTCTGCGGGTGACTGAGGGCCGCCGCCTGCTATGGCTCAATCTGGCAGCCATTATCCTGATGGTGATTGCAGGGTTCATCTTTTTTGGTTGGTTGTATATGTACTATCGCGTTCTTGGTGCGCCCCTTGTTATCGACAGCCTGCCAGGTGCCCTGGATCGAATGGCGGGAATTGTCCTCCTTATTCTCGTGGTGCCACTGCACGAATATCTACATGGTCTGGGTATGCGGTACTACGGGCACGATGTGCGCTATGGTGTTAAGTGGCTTCGCGGCGTGGTTTATGCGACAACGGACAAAGGTTTGTTCTGGCGAGATCAATTCATTGTGGTTGCGCTGTTGCCACTAATTGCCATCTCATTGGCCGCCTTAGGGCTAAGCCTGATCCTGCCATCGGGCGTGGCTGCCTGGCTGCTGGTGATCGCGGCATTAAATGCCGCTGGTGCGATCGGCGACCTGTGGATGGTGCATGTGGCGAGCCGTTTCTCTCCTGATGCGCTTTTTCGCGATGAAGAAGATGGGATGCGTGTTTTTGTTCCGGTGGCGTCAGGATAGATCAGTTGTGCGTGGGTTCTTTGGGAAGCTACAACATAGCATATAGGATCATAATTCTATGGAATATGTACAGCTTGTGCTGATAGTCCTCATTGGTGGCGGGATAATTGTAGCTGCCAATTACAGTGGACGGAATCAAGCCGTGGCTGCGCTGGTATTGACAAGCCTGGCGTTCATGAACGTGCTGACCATATTGGTCGCACTTACGTTGCCTTTTGTCGCGGCGGATGAAGTTGAAAGTGTCTGGGCCGGAGCGGGGGTGCTGGCGCTTACCGGAGCTATCGGCATGTTGCTCTTGTTGGAACCAATCCGGCGCGCGATTAGTAACTGGTTCCCGCCCCGGTCAGAGCTGCAGAGTGAGGCATCATTTGTCCCGTCGGCGGAGCTATCAACGCCAACATACCCTCCAATGATGTCTGATGGTGAGCTAATCACGCTCCAACCCCAATCAACGCCGGCGTCGGCCTCCCACGCGCCATCGATCACGAATGGCCAACCCAAATCGACCGAGTTGTTGGGTTTTGATCCGCGTAGCCTGGTGCACACCGTAGCGCTTGTTTTCTGTGTCTATGTCTTTGGGAATCAGCTCGCTAGCTTTGTGCTGGGTGGTGGCCTAGCAGGTTTGGCAGAGGAAGTTGAGATCACGGCTGGAACCTTGATCGCCAATTTCATCCCACTTCTTATCCTCCCCCTTTTAGGCGTTGGGCTTTTCGTGCGGCGTTCATGGCCTCAGGTACTGGACCGACTGGG
>JAADYW010000185.1 GCA_010092845.1 Chloroflexota bacterium | reverse complement strand
AGATGTGTATAAGAGACAGGCGCCATCTTAATTGAGCGGGGACGCTGGTCCTTTATGTTCAAATGAGCATGTCGTCCGATCAAGCTGTCTTCTAGCCGTGTAGGGATATTGTTGATACTGCTATGTTCCACGACCAGGCAACGCTCGATCTCGGCGTTTTCGATGGTCACATGATGGTAAACGCTGGTATATGGCCCAATATAGCTATTTACAACACGGCTGTTCCTGCCGATGATACTGGGTCCGCGGATGACACTATTGATGATCTGTGCCCCCTCTTCTACAGTGACGCGGCTATCGACCAGGGATTCACCGTCGATCATGCCATCAATCTTTGGCGTCAGTTCCTCCAGCACGTAACTATTGGCCTCGAGCATATCGTCAGCTTTGCCAGTGTCGATCCACCACCCCTCGTGAACATGAGGAAAGACCACATAGCCATTCCGGGTTAGCCACTGGATGGCATCGGTGATCTCCAGCTCGCCACGGGCTGAGGGCTTGATCGCCTTTACAGCTTCAAAGATATTGGCGTCGAACATGTAGATTCCGACCAGCGCCAGGTCAGAAGGGGGACTCTGAGGCTTTTCTACCAGGTAGTCAATGCTGCCATCCGAGGACAGCACGGCTACTCCAAAGTTCTGCGGTTCAGGTACACGTTTCAGGACGATCTGGCTGTTCCACTCCGGATGGTTCTCGAAGTCGCGAATCAGGGTGCTGATCCCGCCCTGGATCACGTTGTCACCAAGGAACATGACGAAACGCTCGTCACCCAAAAAGGGTTCCGAGATCTTGACAGCATGGGCCAGCCCAAGGGGGGCATCCTGCGGAATATACGTGATCTCAACATCGCCGAATTGGCTGCCATCGCCGACTGTTTCCCGCACTTCTGGGCCGGTATCGCCGATCACAATGCCGATTTCCCGGATACCGGCGTCGCGAATCGCCTCAATAACCCGGAACAAAACGGGCTTGTTGGCCACCGGAATAAGCTGTTTCGCGCGTGCATAAGTCAGAGGACGCAGGCGTGTCCCTTTTCCTCCACTGAGGATAAGTCCCTTCACAACATTTCCCTTCTAGCGATAGTCGCTTGACGTACGGTCATACGGAGCGTCGACAAGGACAGCGCCTAACAGGTTGATACTCACGCGTTCGAGCTGTAGCCGCGCCTGGGTAGTGTGATCCCGACGAGTATGATTGGCCCGAACCACCATCAGCATCCCGTCGAGCTTCTGGCCCAATACCAGCGCATCCGCAGCCACCAACACCGGCGGCATGTCAAAGACAAGCATATCGGCGGACTCCATGAGCCGCCGGATAACCTGGTCCATACGGGCCGAAGCCAGTACATCCACTGGATTGGCGGGCAGGGTTCCGCTGGGCAACAAACGCAGCCCCTCAACCTCGGTCTCGATCAAGGGGGGTGTGTCAAAAGCCGCATCTTCGAGCAACATCGTCGTCAAGCCGCGGCTATTATCTGCATCCCAATAGGTGTGGATTGACGGCCGCCGCAGGTCAGCGTCCACCAGGATTGTGCGACGTTCACTCTGGGCAAAGGTTACAGCCAGATTTGCCGCCGTCAGCCCTTTGCCGCTGTCTTCAGCCGGTGCTGAAATCCCTAATGTGGCGATAGGGTGGTCCAGATCGCTAAAAATCAGGTTGGTGCGCAGGGTCCGGTAAGCGTCGGCCGCCGGCGAACCGGGATCTGTCAGGGTGATCAGATTGGGAGGCATTCGTTGGTCACTCCGTTAATCGTATTGAGGAATTGTCGCCAATAAAGGATTTTCCATCACGCGCTCAACATCTTCGGGCCGGCGCAGGATATTGGACTCCAGATATTCCAGGACAAAAACGACTAAACCACCAGCCAGTAGGCCCAGTACGGCGCCGGCAATAACGTTGATACGGGTGTTGGGTCGGTGCTGGCTATAGGTCGCGGTATCGAGGAGTTGCGCTTCGATACGCTCTTCGCGGCGCAATGCGCTGTTTTTCTGCGCACGCCATTCGACTAGCTCGGCTCCCCAGCGGGTAGCGATAGCCGCCGCCTGGGGACCATCTTCCAGATCGACATCAATCTGGATGGTCAAGGTTGTGGGATCAGAGCTGATGGTGGTGTTGGAACGCAGATCGCCAGGTTGCATATCAATCTCAAGCGTCGTGATGACTTGTTGAGCAACGGCGTCGGTATCCAGGAATTCAACGAAGCTGCGCAGCAGGATGCGCAGGGTTTCCGATAGCCCGAAGTCATTTCGAGCCGGCAAGAGCAGTACTTTCTGTGAGGCGCGGTAGACCTTGGTCTGGGCCTGGCTGAAACCGTAGGCGGCACCGGCAGTGATGACCACTGCCAGCAGAATGATCCACCCCCGACGAACCAGAATGCGAACATAATCGAGCAAATTCATGTCTAGTTGTCCTCTTCGAAACCAATCTGGCGACCGCCATTATAACCGATGGTGGCAAATCTTGATGCCAGTGTAATGTTCACGTCTAGAAAGCGCCTCGTTACTGGTCTGTTGAGTAGACTACTCCCTGGGAATGGTGCCCAGGACTGGTATTTCCAGTGCCTCCAGTTCGTCGGCCTCGCGGATACTGTCATCCAGGTAGTCAGCCAGAAAGGCCAGGGCCAGGCCGGCTGCCAGGCCAATAAAAATGCGGATAAAGGGCTGCAAGCGCGAGGTGAAGGGTGGCATCGTGCGCACGATATCGATTTCGTCCAGAGGCTGAATGGCGGCAGCCTGTAGCGCGAGTTGTGGAAAGTAGCGCTGATTACTTGCCTGAAGCACTTCAATCGTCGCGGCTGCGATCTGCTCCAACTCGTCCTCATCATCCCATCCGAGATAGACGAACAATATACTGCGGGAGCTATCTGCCGAGAAAGCCGCTTCCAGGTCCTCGCTGCTGATGTCGACGCCGCGTTCCGCCAGGGTCTGGCTAACTTCGTTGGCGAATTCCGAACCAGTGATCCATTGGGGAAGATTGACGACCAGATACTCCGACGCTAACCAGGGCACATAAGCGGTATCCTCGTAGGTACCGCTGCGCGCCAAAGGATCATTGGCTGCGGCTTCTGCGTTGCTTTCCTGCGGCGGCGCGGCCGCGCTAAAGCGGAGGGTGGACCCGTATGTTTCCGGAGGAGCGACCGCGTCGGGGAGGGCTGGCAAGGCCCATAACAAAGTGATAGCCGTGGGGATGGCGATTAGCCACCACCGTCGGCGTAGCGTCTTCCAGATCGCGATCAATTCCACGATTATCTCCCTTTTTGGAAGCTATCCCAGGCTTGCTCAACGCTGGCCTGAAGTTGCTGTTTGAAGATGCTGCTGTCGAATTTCAGGGCGTGCTCACGACACTCTGCCGGATTGTAGTCCAGGGGGTTAAAATCTTGCAAGGCTGTGCAGAGGGATTCGACGGTCTGTGCATCGAATAATATCCCCGTTTTGTCCGGAATTACTGTATCTAGTGCGCCGCCTCCGCGGTACGCGATGACGGGACGACCAGCCGCCTGGGCCTGGACAGGGGTGATCCCAAAGTCCTCCAGGCCAGGAAAAATAAAGGCCTTCGCATGGGCAAATAGCATTGCCAGTTCTTTGTCCGGCACATATCCCAGGAATTCGACAGTTGGGCCGGCCATTGCCTTCAGACGCTCCAGATCGCGGCCACTACCGGCGACTTTCAGGGGTAGCCCCAGCTGGGTGCAGGCTTGCACAGCCAGATCAACCCGTTTATAGGGAACCAGCCGCCCCACGCTCAAAAAGTAGTCATCCATAGTTGGGGCTGGCTCGAACCTGCCGGCAACGTCCACTGGAGGATAGATGATTTCTGACTCGCGGTGGTATATATCACGAATGCGACGTTGCACCTCGCTGCTGATGGCGATGAAACGATCCACGCGCTGCGCGGCGCGGTAGTCCCATTTCTTGAGTTGGGCAATCAGTGGCCGCAATGCTGCGCGTATCGGGGCTGCCACGTTCTCACGTGACATATAGGCGTCATATTGCCAGACATAGCGTGTCGGTGTCAGGCAATAGCAGATGTGCAGGGTGTCCGGGCCCTTGCTGAGACCATGACAAAAACCGCTCTTGTTGCTCAAGACAACCTCATATTCACTGAGGTCGAGTCCACCCCAGGCAAGTGGATAGAGCGGGAAAAACGCCTGATGGCGTTGGTGAATAAATGGCAGGCGATCAATCCACAATGTGCGCAGGTCCCATTTTTGCCAGTGATCTGGCATTTGTTCCTGCCAGTAGATACTGGTGTAGATGGGCGCGGTGGGATACATGCTAACCAGATTCTCGAGCACGTCTTCAGCGCCCCCGATTTGATTGAGCCAGTCGTGGACTAGTGCCAGCTTCACGTGGGTTTCCTCTCGCTAACGGCGTGTAATTCTAGCACAGGCGCTTCTGGGGTGCAGTATTTTGCCGGCGTGGCATGTGGGATTTGGTTCGAAGTGGCTGAAAGGTTATGGTGCTGAGAAGTCCCCAGTCCAGCGCTGGGGACTTCCATAGCATTGTGCGCCTTTTATTCCGGGCATCCATCCGGTGGTGTGCCCATTTCGCCAGGGCAGGCGTCATTGCAATCCAGTACACCGTCGCCATCGCTATCAGTGTCAGGGTTGCCACAGCCACAGACGCCAGGGCTGGTCTTGTTGGGGTCGTTGTCGCAGCCATCGTTGCAATCGGGGGTGCCGTCGCCGTCGGTATCGGTGTCAGGTGTGCCGCAGCCACAGACGCCAGGGCTGGTCTTGTTGGGGTCGTTGACCCAGCAGTCATTGAATTAGCGGAACCCAACCCCCTCTGATTAGTTAACGGGTGAG
>JAADYW010000184.1 GCA_010092845.1 Chloroflexota bacterium | reverse complement strand
TCGTGGGCTCGGAGATGTGTATAAGAGACAGCCCTTCTGCGATCAATAGGCGACGAATAGCGCCACTGACCGCGACCAGCATACGCGCCTGATGGGTGATCTCCTGGTACGTCTGGCGAGCTAGTTTCCGCGAGCCGACGCCATATTGCTCTTCCTCTTCCCACGGCGGCGCCACATCATCGAGGACCAGCGGGATGCCGGTTTCGGCAGAGGCGATCTTGCCGGCCAGTGTGAACGCGATATGCGTCTCCAGTATCACGTCGGGTCGGTGCTGCTGGAGAGCTTCGATCAGACGCCCTGCATAGCGCCGGCTGTAGGCGACCCGTGCTGTGTCGCGCAAGCGCATCGCGATGGGACGTGGCAGGAGCTTCTTGACGATGCTTCGGTAGGTGCTGACCGCGGCCTGGGATTGCTGGCCAGCGGCGGCCTGGACACGAATGATCTCGTGGCCGCGTCTTTCCAGCGCGCTTAAGATAGCACGTGCTCTGACAGTATGGCCCGCCTGGCTGGATTCGAGCTGGTCCGCTGGGTGGGGAAGGCTATACACAATCTTCATCGGCTGTTAATGACCTTTTCATAGAGGGCGATGGTTCGCCGGGCCTGTTCTTCCAAAGAGAAAGTCGCGGTCACGAAATCTCTGGCGCGGTCGCCCATTGCCATGGCGGCCCCAGGATCCTTGAGTACGGCGATCAATCGATCGGCAATGGCGGCGGAATCACCGGGGGGGACAATGTAACCAGTTTCTGCATCCTTGACGATCTCGGCGGAGCCGCCAACATCAGTAGCGACAACGGGCAGGCCCGCTGCGCCGGCTTCGATCAAGACCGTTGGCAAGGCTTCACTCCACGATGGCAGAACCATAACATCACTGGCGCCCAGTAGATCAGGAACGTCCATACGTTGCCCCAGGAATTCAACCGTCTCACCGTAGGGCGCGGCCTGTTGACGGAGTTCATCCTCCAATTCACCGCCGCCAACAAGTTTGATGCGCACTCCCGGAACGGCTTCCTTCAGACGTGGAATGGCGTCAAACAGCACCTCATGTCCTTTGCCCGGCCGCAAAACGGCCACCATGATGACCGTCGGTTGGTCCAGTGGCCAGCCCATTTCGGCACGTTTGGCGTCGCGTGCAGAATGGGTATCAAATCGTTCGATCTCGATGCCATTGTAGATTGTTTCAATACGCTCACTGTCGATCTTAGCCAGTTTGCTGAAGGCCTCGCGCACAGCTTCCGAGACGGCAATGATACGGTCAAAGCCATAGCGGGCTGCCAGCAGCACCAGCCGCGCCCGCAGTGTCTCCTTGATGCCTTCTGATGGTTCAACCATCACATGGCGTGTCATGACCGAAGGTATTCCCAGACGGCGGCGGGCCAGCGCAGCATAGATGTTGGTATCCTGATCCTGTGCGTGAACGATGTCGATCTTTTCGTCGCGCAACATGGTCGTGAAGCGGCGCCATGCGGCGGGATCGACCATGCGCCGGGCACCCAGATCGAAGCGCGGAATGCCACTCTCGGTGAATTGCTCAATCAACGGGCTGTCGCGCCGGGTGTTGAGCGAGCATAATCGGATATCAACGCCCTGTTCTTTGAAGTGGGGGAGTACGGATACCAGGATCCGTTCGGCCCCTCCCATCGCAATACTGCTGATCATCATTACTGCGCGCATGTTCTGGAGCCTCTCTAGGACCTTGAGCCAAGAAGCAGGCGCTTGATCGGACGGAGCTGGCGCTTGGCCTGCTGGGTGCGGCGCCACCAGGGCGACAGCTTAAATCTAAAACTGGCCTCAGTGACATCGGTGCCGATTTCAGCGCGCCATAGGTTGAATGGTGACTCCGGAAGAAGCGACGAGCCACACGCCGCAATGTAGCCGCAATGCTTGGCAATATCCAGGGTTTCGCGGGTAAAGCGCTCGTAGGGATAGGCCAGCGTCATAACCGGGTGGCCGAGCTGTTCTTCCAGGGTCTGGCGTGACGTGTATAGCTCGCGGGTGGCCGCATCGTGGTCAAGCATATCCAGGGCGGCGTGCGTATGGGTGTGGCTGCCGAACTCGATGCCGGCCGCCTCCATTTCGCGGACCTGTTCCCAAGTCATCAGCGCAAACGCTTCGTCAGGTGAGGACTGGTCCCAGTTATTGTAATCACCGATTTGGCCAGTGACCAGGAAGATCGTTGCGGTAAGGTCATACTGCTTCAGCATCGGGAACGCGGTGGTGTAATTGTCGCGGTACCCGTCGTCAAAACTGATGACCACTGGCCGCTGGGGCAATGGTTCGCCCTTGGTCGCTTTCTGGAAGGCCTGCGACAATGTTAGCGCGGTGTACTCGTGCTGGCGCAGATAGGCCATCTGCCGCTCAAATTGCTCTGGGGAAACGGAGATCCGGTAAGGATCCTTTTCCACTGGTATGTGGTTGATCTGATGGTAGAGTAGCAGGGGTATCTGCATGATTTTCTGCCGTTGGTATCTAATTCAGGAGACCGTTCTAAATCTATCATGGGCGGTGATTGGGTACAAGTAGCTTGGGCGAAAATAACATGCTGGACGCACGAATCTATGGAGCAGGATGACGGGAAGATGACGACCGAAGAGATGGTAGCCCTTATCAGAGATGGTGTGCCTGTTCGGGGTGGCGTCTGGGCTGATTTTGGGGCTGGCACTGGCAATTTCACTCAGGCATTGCAGGCCTGCCTTGGGGATGATGCCGTACTTTACGCTGTAGATCGCGACGAAAGGGCATTGAGGCAATTGCGGCGGCGATGGACTGGCCCCAATACGTTGCACACTCTGACGGCTGATTTCACTCAGCCGCTGACAGGCCTTCCAGCGCTTGAAGGCGCCCTGATGGCCAATGCGCTCCACTTTACGCCCTTTACCGTCCAGTCCGCCGTACTAGCCCAGGTTGTCAGTTATTTGAAGCCAGGTACCCCGCTAATTGTCGTCGAATACGACGTGCGGCAACGGCGCAGTTATATCCCTCATCCTGTGTCTTATGGCCGCTTCGAGGATCTCGCGAGAGCGATTGGGTTGCAGGACCCGCGGCGTATTGGCCTGCGGCGGTCGCCCCGGACAGGTCAGTCGATGTATGCGGCCTGTGCACTCCGGCCATCGGGCTGAACGAGCTGGCGCAGTGGTGAACGTGGCTTTCTGTGCACCAGATGAGAAAAATGGCACCGCGCCTGGATTCTGACGAAGTTTTGATATGCCTTTGATATATCTCCAACTGTGCCTGGTGTACAGTGTGGACTGACACCAGGTGCAAAAGGTGTATAACGTCGGGAACACGATGAAGGAATAGCCATGTTTGGACATCAGGACATCGATATTGAACAAATCCTGGCGAATCTGCCAGATGAAATTGCTGTGTTGCCGTTACGCAATACGGTTGCGTTCCCATCCAGTATGCTGCCAATAATGGTGGGCACGCCCCGGTCTCTACAACTCGCCCAGGACACTGTCAAGGACAGCCGTTTGGTCCTGCTGGTATCGACACACAACCCTGATCTGGACAACCCCTCACCGGATGAGGTTTACCAGGTCGGCAGTATTGGTCTGATCCAGCGCGCGGTTCCGGGCCAGAACGGCACCATGCAACTCTTTGTGCAGACTCTGGAGCGGGCCCGGATCAATGAATGGACCGCCACCGAGCCATATCTCAAGGCCAAGATTGAGGTAGAGCCGGATACGGAAGAAGAGGATACCGATGCTGAGGCCCTCAACCGCAGCCTGATTGCTATCTCGCGCGAGATCGTTGCACTGATGCCAAATGTGCCCGATGAGATCGCGGACGCCCTGGAAGAGATTAGTAGTAACCAGCTATTGGTCTATACTATTGCCGCGAACACGCGTTTGGATATCGAGAAGCGCGTGTCGATTCTGGATACCGACAGCGTGAACCAGAAGATGCGGATGCTGCTCGAGGCCCTGGCCCATGAGAAGGAGCTCCTGGAAATCGGCCAGCAGATTCGTGCCCGGACCGAGGAGCAGGTTAGCCAGGAGCAACGTGAGTTCTTCTTGCGCCGCCAAATGGAGTCCATCCGGCGGGAACTGGGTGAGACCGAGGATGAAGCGGCTGCTATCCAATCCTACCGGGAGAAAATCGAAGCGGCGGAGATGCCTGAAGAGGCGGAGAAGCAGGCTCTGAATGAACTGCGACGTATGGAGCGGCTGTCGCCCCAATCTGCCGAATACGGTGTCATCCGCACCTATCTGGAATGGCTGGTCGAGCTACCATGGTCGGCCTTGACCGAGGACAACCTCGATATTGAGCATGCGCGGACGGTGCTTGACACCGATCATTACGATCTCAAGGATGTCAAGGACCGCATCATCGAGCATCTGGCGGTGCGCAAGCTGGCCTCTGAACGCCAGACTGACGAGACACCAGAGGCTGAAGGCGCGCACACTATTCTGCTGTTTGTTGGCCCGCCGGGGGTGGGTAAGACCAGCCTGGGGCGTTCCATTGCGCGGGCACTGGGGCGCGAATTCACCCGGATGAGCCTGGGCGGTATGCGGGATGAGGCTGAGATCCGTGGCCACCGCCGGACGTATATCGGTGCCATGCCGGGACGCTTCATCCAGGCGCTCAAACGTGTCGGGACGCGCAATCCGGTGATGATGCTCGATGAGCTGGACAAGATCGGGGCTGATTGGCGTGGCGATCCGGCCAGCGCGCTGCTCGAAGTACTCGATCCACAGCAGAATCACCAGTTCCGCGACCACTACCTTGATGTCGATTTTGATCTGAGCGAGATCATCTTCATCGGGACCGCCAACCAACTGGATACCATCCCCGCGCCGTTGCGTGACCGGATGGAGGTCATTCACCTGGATGGCTATACTGAGTACGACAAGATCCGGATTGCCGAGCAACACCTGATTGCCCGCCAGTTGAAGGTCAATAGTCTGCGTGAAGGCGAGATCAGCCTTACCGAGGAGGCGCTGCGGCGTATCATTCGCGAGTATACGCGCGAGTCGGGGGTGCGTAATCTAGAACGCCAGATTGGTGCTGTCATGCGCAAGGTGGCCATTCAGATTGCAGAGGGCTCTACCGAGGCAGTCGAAGTTACCGATGAGACCGTCCGCGATCTTCTCGGCAAGCCGCGTTTCCGCTTCCAGGCCTCTGAGCGCCAGGAGGTGCCGGGTGTTGCAACCGGCCTGGCGTGGACGCCGGTTGGAGGCGATGTGCTGTTCGTCGAAGCTGCGCGCACGCCTGGCCAGGGGCGCCTGACGATCACAGGTCATCTGGGCAAAGTCATGGAAGAAAGCGTCCGGATTGCCTACAGCTATCTCTATGCGCACGCTGATGAACTGAATATCAACCCGGAGCGCTTCAAGGATCATGACTTCCACATCCATGTGCCAGAGGGCGCGGTTCCCAAGGACGGGCCGAGTGCTGGTATCACCATGACAACCGCCCTCTACAGTTTGTTGACGGACCAGCCGTCCCGCGCTGAAGTGGCAATGACAGGCGAGATCACACTCCGTGGCCAGGTGCTGCCAGTTGGCGGGATTAAGATGAAGGTCCTGGCCGCCCATCGGGGGGGGATCCGCACGGTGATCCTGCCGGAGCGGAATGTCGATGATCTGGATGACCTGCCCGAAGAGGTGCGCGCAGATATGACGTTTATCCCCGTGAGCCAGATCGATGAGGTGATTGGTGCCGCGATGCGCTTTATTGAGGTGCCAGCACCCGATATCGACTACGAGGAAAAGGCACTGAACAACTAGATACCCTGCCCCAAGATAAAAGAGCCGGTCACGTGGACCGGCTTTGTTTTTTCCGTGGGCTGTGATCAGGGCACAGTGATGTCGACGCTGGCGCTGTCGTTGCCTGGGTTGGGGTCAGTTTCCGCCAGGGCGGTAACATCAACCGTATTGGTGATCGTACTCCCCGCCGTGCCGACATCGACAGTGGCGGTGATGTTGAGCGTCACGCTGCCGGACACCGGTACTGTGCCGACGCTCCAGACGCCTGTCCCCGGAGGCGGATCATAGGCGCCGCTGCTGTCGTCAGAGACATAGGTGACGCCACTAGGCAGGCTATCGGTGACCTGGACGCCAGTTGCATCGTGAGGACCGGCATTCGTCACCGTTATCGTATAGACAATTGTGTCGCCTTCGTTGGGCGTGAGGTTGTCGACCGTCTTGGTAACGCCCAGATCGGCGCGCTTCTGGACCATGATGTCGACGCTGGCGGTGTTGTTGCCTGGGTTGGGGTCAGTTTCGGCCAGGGCGGTAATCTCAACCATATTGGTGATCGTACTCCCCGCCGTGCCGACATCGACGGTGGCGGTGATATTCAGCGTTGCCGTGCCGGACACCGACAGTGCGCCAATGTTCCAGACGCCGGTGCCGCTGTCGTAAGCGCCCCCGCTGTCGTC
>JAADYW010000183.1 GCA_010092845.1 Chloroflexota bacterium | reverse complement strand
GCCGGTGGCCGAGCATCCCTTTGACGACTCCTGGGGCTATCAGGTGACCGGCTACTTTGCGCCAACAAGCCGTTTCGGAACGCCGCATGACTTCATGTATTTCGTTGATCGATGCCACCAGGCAGGGGTCGGTGTCATCATCGATTGGGTGCCGGCGCATTTCCCCAAGGATGGTTATGCGCTCAGCTACTTCGATGGCACCCATCTCTACGAGCACGCCGATCCTCGCAAAGGAGAACACCCTGACTGGGGAACGTATATCTTCAACTATGGCCGCAATGAGGTGCGGGCGTTTCTGATCTCGAACGCCTTATTCTGGCTGAAGCAATACCATATCGATGGGCTGCGCGTGGATGCTGTTTCGTCGATGCTGTACCTTGATTTTGGGCGTGGGGACGGCGAGTGGATCCCTAATGAGTATGGTGGCAACGAGAATCTGGAGGCCATTTCGTTTTTGCAGGAGGCCAATGCCGTCATTCATGCGGAGGCTCCTGGTGCGGTAACCATCGCCGAAGAATCGACCTCGTGGCCAATGGTCTCGCGCCCCACCTATCTTGGGGGGCTGGGCTTCACGTTCAAGTGGAACATGGGCTGGATGCACGATACGCTCGACTACATCAGCCGCAATCCCATCTACCGACGTTATCATCACAACCAGCTCACATTTTCCCTGATGTACGCTTTCAGCGAAAATTTCGTCCTGTCGCTCTCTCATGATGAAGTCGTGCACGGCAAAGGCTCCCTGATGGGCAAGTCGGCTGGCGATTGGTGGCAGAAGTTTGCCACGTTGCGGTTACTATTTGGCTATCAGACGACCCACCCGGGGAAGCACCTGATCTTTATGGGCCAGGAATTTGGCCAATGGCGTGAGTGGAGTGAAGACCGCAGCCTGGACTGGCATCTGGTCGAGCAAGAGCCGAAGCATCAGGCCCTGCAGCAGTGGGTGCGCGATCTCAACCATTTTTACCTTGAGCAACCAGCACTCTGGGAAGAGGATTTCTCGTTCGAGGGCTTTCAGTGGATCGAGCCCAACGATAGCGACCAGAGCGTGTTCTCATACCTGCGCTTTGCGGCGGATCGCAGCGATTTCATCGTTGTGGTGTGCAACTTCACCCCTATTCCGCGCTATGACTATCGCATTGGCGTGCCCGCCGGTGGCTACTATCGTGAAGTGCTGAACAGCGATGCAACTGTCTACGGTGGGGGCAATATTGGTAACTATGGCGGTCGCCACACCGACCCCATACCCTGGCACCAGCATGGCCAGAGCCTGAATCTCACGCTGCCGCCGTTGGGAGTGGTCATCCTGAAGCCGGGCCGGCCGGCCACATAGCGTTAGCTCTGTTGTAAGCAAGAAAGGAACAATGCCGGTGGCAGATGCATACTTAGTCAAGGACGCAACCCGAGATTTGGTTCAAAAGGTGAACACGGTCCGCGAAGGGGCGGCCGATAGTTTTGCGGCTGCGCGCCAGCTTGTACGCCGGTTGGGGGCGCACCTGCGCGAGGATGGCCATTGCGAGATTGGGTTCTGGGTGCCGGAATGCGCCGAAGCCGCTATCGAGTCCGAAAGTATCTATCTCGAATTGTACACTCCGCTCACGGTGATAGACTTCTCGGCTGATGAACAGCGAGTCCGCTTCCGGCGACAACGCCTCTCACCTGTGCTGGATGGTGAGTTTCTATGGGGCGTGATTGCTGGCATGACGCCTGGTACGCGGGATCAAGTAGGGACACTATATCGAGTCTGCTACCGTGACCAGGAAGGGTCCTGGCATACCGTGGTTGACTATCTCGCCTACTCAGTGCCATTCGGATTATTCGCCCCGTCAGAATACTATGATATTGCGCGCCTCGACGCTGAACGGACTGACCGAGCGTATTTTTCTCAGCTTGAACTGGAGCCCGATCCCGATGGCGTGCCCCGCCTTGGGCCGCCGGTGAACATCCTGCAATTGCATACCACAACGGCATCACGCGAAGGGACCATCGCCGGCCTGACGCACATCTATAGCACCATCGCGGACAAACTACGCGCTGGGCGTTCACTGAGTCCCGCTGAGCAGAACTATATCGGCTATGATGCTGTCGAGCTAATGCCGATCGAACCGACGATCGAATATGAGGAAGGCCCCGGCTTCTGGGAACCCATCGACGAGGACCCTGCCAGCGAGGAAATCACCGTGAGGTTGCGGCGGCCGGATATGACCAACTGGGGCTACGATGTCATCACGGCAGCGATGTCTGCCACCAATCCGGTGGTGTTGGGCAGCCGCCGCCCCGATGAGCTGGTCGACTTCATCGCGACTCTGCATAGCTTTCCTGGAAAGCCGATTAAGGTCGTCTTTGATATTGTCTATGGCCACGCAGATAACCAATCGCTACCCTTGCTCAACCATCACTTCTTCGCGGGCGCCAATATGTATGGTCAGAATATCAACTTCTTGCATCCCGTCGTTCGCGCGATCTTACCGGAGATGCAGCGCCGCAAACACAACCTGGGCGTTGATGGGGTTCGGGTTGATGGTGCTCAGGATTTTAAATGGTGGGACCCTGAGACCGATAAGCTCTACCACGACGACGAATTCTTGCGGATTATGAACGATGTCGACCAGCACGTGGCCGGACAGCGTTATCGCCCCTGGATGATCTTCGAGGATGGCCGGCCCTGGCCCCGCGACGACTGGGAGCTAGCGTCAACCTACCGCGAGGTCACTGCGCGGATGCCCAATGTCTGGCAATGGGGGCCGTTGACTTTCGCCCATAACACGCCTTTTCTGTTTACTTTCTGGATAAGTAAGTGGTGGCGGATTCGTGAGATAACTCGGGTTGGGCGCAATTGGATTACCGGCTGTGCCAATCACGATACTCTCCGTCGTGGTACCCAGGTTGATCCCACTGCACGGATCAATACCTATCTTGGGGATGATCTCCCCGCGATTTTCAGGAACGCTTATGATAACCCGGCGGCCAGGCTTTTTGATTACGCCATCATGCCAGGGATCCCGATGGACTTCATCAACGCCTCGATGCGTGCACCGTGGGCCTTCATCCGCAATACAGATGACCGCTATGGTGTGAAGGTCGTTTCGGAGGAAGCACGCTTTCTGGATTGGGCCATGCGGCCGAATGATTTTGCCGAGGAGATGACGTTCCCCCGGCTGAAGGCCCTTGGTTTCACCGACCTCGATGCCCTGCGCCATTTCATGCAGACCCTCGATCATGCCGTCCAGATCACGGGCTACAACCTGGACGCGATGGTGAAGATCCTGGATCACGTTGTGCCCCCGCTCCCGGGCGCACCCTATCTGGTAGCTGGTCTCAAACGGGTCGCAAGGGCCTGGATGGACGATGTGCATGCGTATTGCAACGTCTCTCGCTATGAGGCTAGGCTCGACGCCCAGCGCACCGGCTTCAATTTACTGGTGCGCGAGTTCCGCCGGGCACGGCCCTGGTTGATGGAGAACTTCGGACCGCAAGACAGGCTTGACTATCAGTTTCCTACAGATGGCGCTGTGCTCTTTTATGGGTGGCGTTATGCGCCTGATAATGGCGAGCGGTTGCTATTCCTGGCGAATATGGAGGGTGCCCCGCGTTCTCTCACACCGCGGGATTTAATTGAGGAAAGCGGCTTGCCTACCACAGGTTGGGAGGTTGCGTTGCGGACACCAGGGCTAGCTGTGGGCGGTATCGATCAAGCGTTGACGTTGGAGGATAGCCAGGGTGTGGTGTTCACGCACGGTGATCTGATCTGAAGATCAGGCGGTATTCGGTGAAGAGGCGAAATGCGCATCCTGCTGGTTACCAATTACTTTGAGCCTGAAACCGGTGCAGCGGCTTCACGGCTGACGAGGCTGGCCTATGCTCTGCATGAGCGGGGGCATGATGTTACTGTCCTCACCAGTCTGCCACACTATCCTCAAGGGCGCATTCTTGATAATTACCAGGGCCGTTTGGTTGTTACCGAGGACCGGGCCGGCTTGCGGGTTATTCAGACATGGCTCTGGCCAACCGCCAGCCCGCGAATCAGCCGCCGTCTCATGAGTCAGCTATCGTTCATGCTAACGGTATCCCTGCGCGGGATCGCCAGCCAACGACCTGATGTCCTCTTAATCGAAGCCCAGCCACCTTTTACTGGATTGGCCGGCGTCTTTCTGGCTGGGGTCAAGCGGCGGCCATATGTTCTCAATATCTCTGATCTATGGCCTGATCATCTTCTCGCTGTGGGCGCTGTAAAGGCGACGAGCTTGTCCTATCGTGTCGCGCGCAGAATCGTCGATTTCACCTATCGTCGGGCGGGAGGGATCGCAGCCATGAGTCCGGTCTGGGCCGAGCAGATCCAGACTTATGCCCCGTGCCAGAAGAACATCCGCGTGATCTACAATGGCCTTGATCTGGAGCGATTCCGCCCCGGCTTGGCGACGGCTGATTTCCGCGAACGATATAAGCTCGGGACAGCACGCCTGATAAGCTTCATCGGCACATTTGCAACACAATATGACTTAGAGACCATGCTGGCTGTTGCACACCGATTTGTTGGTCGCGAAGATGTGCGTTTCATGTTTGTTGGTCAGGGCAGCCAACGGGAGATCGTGCGGCGAGCAGTCGAGCGGGGTGATCCTGCCAATCTTGTTTGGTTAGACTGGCTTGCCGCGGACGAGGTTCGCTTGGCGTGGAACGCGAGCTATTTGACGTAT
Organism: Chloroflexota bacterium; assembly: GCA_010092845.1. GTDB lineage: Bacteria > Chloroflexota > Anaerolineae > Aggregatilineales > J027 > J027. The sequence goes on along the minus strand of JAADYW010000183.1, from coordinate 9,922 downwards.
TGGTCCATGCATCCCCATGAGTTATATCATGGCACGATCCCTGCCAAGCTCTATGAGGCGCTGGCCTGTGGTGTGCCGGTTGCGGCCATGACAGCGGGTGTCAGTGCCGATATTATCCGGTCCAGTGGCGCCGGAGTTGCTGTGGTGCCGGGCAGCGGCCCCGAGGCCCTGGCTGAAGCCGTCGGCCGGTTGCTGGATGATGATGCCTACCACCAGGAATGCAGCTACGCTGCCCGGCGTTATGCTGAGGCGCATTTCGATTATCAGCAAGTGATTACAGCCTACGAAACCCTGCTCGCGGACGTGATATCTATTTCCCGCCCAGTGAAAACCTGAATGGGCGAGCGTCAATCTGATGCATACCATAGATCAATCAGACGGCGGACGTTGATCTGTGAATCAAATTCCTGGCACACCAGCTCACGGCCTTGACGGGCCAATCTGCAGGCTTCGGCATAGTTGAGGATGCACCACTCAATTGCATCCCGTAGGGCAGGCACATCCCCCGGTGGAACGCATAAACCGGTCTCCCCATCGCGAATGATCTCCGGAATGCCGGAAATCCGGGTTGATACGGTCGGCAGTTCCATGGCCAGGGCCTCGATAAGAACCGTGGGTAGGCCATCCATATCACCGTGCGCATCGCGTCGGCTGGCCAGTGCGAAGATGTCCGCGCGCTGATAGTAGTGAAGTAGATCTTCTTGGCGTAGTTTTCCCGGGAAGCGGATGACCTCGTCCAGCCCCTGGCCGGTTACCAACCGGCGCAAGCTGTCTTCAAGCCCGCCATAGCCAACTATATCAAGCTCAACGTTGTAGCCCTGTCGCCTCAGGTCTGCGACTCCCTGGATCAGGATATCAAAGCCTTTTTTGGCCTCAAAGCGACCAACACTCAGCAGTCGCCAGGCGCGCTTTTTGTCCACGGGTGGCGTGCGGGGGACTGGTTTGAAGAACGCGGTATCGACGCCATTGTGAATAACGGCCAGGTGTGCTTCTTCTGAGAGTTCGGGCCATCGCCGAAGGACGAAATCGCGGTTGAACTGGTCGATCATCACGCATACGGTGGCGCGTTGGCACTTTAGCGGGACTGCGCAGTTGCGCCGCCGGAGGTCCTGGGCAAAGATGTCGAAAGCATGCGCAGTTGCTGAGTAGGGAATATCACTGGCGGTGCTGGCTATCAGGGCAGTGGTTGTGGCTATTGTCAGAAAGTGCGCGTGAATGTGATCAATTTGATTGGCTTTGCACCAGCCGGCCAGGAAGAGGGCTTTGGGAACGCTGAGGATCATCTTGCCCAGGGTAAAGGGTGAACACAGATGGCTGACAATGAGCTTAAGCAATAGGAGTAGCACGTTAGGCCGCAACAGATTTCCGATCACCCAGCGCAAGGATATCGGTGATCCCCACGCGATATCGACCATCCGGGGGAGTAACCCCTCCTCAATGTGATGGGGCACCACGCCGCGTTGGGGGCCGCGGATCGCGGCAATCTGAACGTCAATCCCGGCCTGGATGAGGACATTGATCTCGTTGGCGATAAACGTGGTGCTGGTATTTGGGAATCGCGGCACAATATATAGGAAGCGTTTGGTGCCCGTCGTCATCTCCCCATCCTTACTACCTCACCCGTTGTCGAGACTCATCGTGCGAATGCGCGCTAGCGTGGCGAGATACTGGCCAGCGATTACGTCTATTCTCTGGTCAATGATACCTTGCCTAAGACTTTCTTGTTCCGCCGCGGGAGATGTGAGGGTTTCGACGATTGCTCTGGCCAGTGCTGGGGCATCACCAATGGGCACCAGCTTTCCATAGCGGCCCTCGGCGAGTATCTCCCTGGCGGCCGCGCAGTCAGTGCTGATCACGGGTTTGCCCAGTGCGAGCGCCTCGGCCAGAACGTTTGGATACCCCTCAAAGACTGATGATAGGACGATGACGTGTGCCCGCTGCATTATCGGGTACGGGTTCTCGATGAATCCGGGCATAGCTATGGCGTCGCTAATGCCGAGTGCGTGACCAAGCTGCGCCAATCGAGGCCGTTCGGGGCCTTCGCCCAGGATGAGCAGTTGTGCCGGCTGTGTCTGGTGAACGATAGCAAAAGCACGGATCAACGTGGCAAAGTCTTTCTGGGGGTGCAAACGGCCTACACCTAGCACCAGGGGTGTTTCGGGCTTGATGTCCAATTCTGGTGTTGGCGCTACGGTAGCCAGGCGTCTTATCTTGTCAACGTCGACCGGATTGTAGATGACCTCAATTTGGTTGGGCGATAGCTTCAGTGAATCGACCAGATTATCAGCGACGGCTTGAGATACCGCAATGATGCCAGCAGCGCTTGGCAGGAGATAGCGCGAAAGCCATTTGGCGATGCGGTCTCGCTTGGATGCCCTATCAGGGATCAGAGATAAGGGGTTGGGGACCCGCACAACGATCGGGGACGTGTTACCGGCGATGCGTCCCGCGGCGATAGCGATCAGGTTGGCATGGTGAAGCGTTGACAACAGGATGTCCGGTTTCTCGTGACGCAGATATCGGGCCAGGGGCATGATGGCGGCGATACTTCGTGAAACGGCCAGATCAACGAGCCGGACCGTATCAGGAAGCTGGTTGCTACGTACGCTGTCGGGATGATGCGCGTCCAAGGTAAGGATATCCACCCGGCGGCCTAACCGGGAGAACTGCTCGCTAAGCGCCAACATGACATGCTCCGCGCCACCACCGGCCAGGATGGGTATCAACATGGCGATATGGTCAATATCTGGCAGCTGTTCCGTTCGTGGTGCGCTTGGCTTTGTTTGTGTCAACATTGGTTATCTCTGTACCCAGGCCCAAAAGCCCACGCGGGCCTTAATGGTGGAACGGGCTGGTTGCTGATACAGGTATCATTACGCCCATCGGTCGCTATGAGTCGCTGCCCGAGCTTGGCGCCTGCTCAAATAGTTCCAGGTAACTGGCGGCAACCCGGTCAATGCTGAAGTGTGCAGCCGCATGCGTCGCGGCCGCCGCTCCCATCATTGTCCGTTGTTCGGGATCATTGATCAAGATGGCGAGCGCCGCGGCAAATGCTTCCGGTTTGCCTGGCTCAACCGTTAACCCGGTGTGACCTGGAATAGCGATATCGGTTGTTCCGCCGGCGTTGGTCGCGACCAGTGGTTTACCGCAAGCGGCGGCCTCCGCCAGTACGATCCCCAACCCTTCGTGGTAGGAATGCAAAGCGAAGATATCTGCGGCCGCGTAATAAAGAGGTTTTTCCTCCTCAGCTACAAAGCCACAGAACGTGACGTGATCCTGGATGCCGAGCGCTGCTGCCAGTTGGTGGATCTTGTCGGTATCGCGTCCTTTCCCGCCAACCAGTACGTGAAAGTTGGGCTCCTGGAGCAAGGCTATTGCCTTTAGCAGGACATCGACACCCTTGCGTAATTCTAATCGCTGCAACGCGAAGATCAGCACCGTATCCGGGGCGATATCGTACTGTTCGCGGATTCTTGTGCCGTCAATATCAGGGTTGAAGCGAGTCCGGTCGACGCCAAAACCAGTAACGTGGATATCCTCTGGCGCCGCGCGATCCTGTTCGACAAGGTACTGTTTTGTCCACTGCGAGTTCACTGCGATCACGGGGCTACGGCGTATAAAGTGGCTCATCCAACGCCGCAGCGGCCAGGGCGGCATATTGAAAGGGTCATAGACATCATGCCCCCCCAATGATAATACGACGGGAATCTTTCTGCGGCGGGCCGTGTACCATGCCGAGACGCCGCCAGGTAGCAGATAGGAGATATGGAGCACATCGGGCTGCAAACGGCGGATGAGCCCCGGATTGTATCTGAATCCGAAGAGCGTTGGCGCAAACCACTTCGCCCACAGACGGGGCCTGATATAGCGGTAGACCATAACACCATCGATCTCTTCTTGCCGTGGCCAGTCAGGATTAGTCGTCGACGTAATGACGCTAAAACGGTGTTGGGTTGTCTGTGCCAGATGGCTCAGGACCATGTGCATCCCTACTTCCGCACCGCCAAAATGGGGTAAATAGCTGGGTGTCACGGTACAAATGTGCATCCCTATACCTTTTCCCCTACTGCCAGCAGCGTCATGGGGAACTGCTTTGGGCTGATTCGGCGTAGCAGGCGCGCGATCCCGCGGGCTGGCCGCAGCGGAATACCGAAAGCACATAGCAGGGGCACTGCCGGCAAGATTCGGTTGATATAGGCGCTGTGGCGAATTCGAAACCCGGCCTGCATGAGCGCTTGCGTCAGGGTATCGTGAGTGAAAAGATTAACATGAGTACGGTCCGTCCAGTGATGATAGGTGAGGCCACCATCGCGCAGTTCATCCGGCGTCTCACAGTTGGGAACGCTAACAATGATGTTTTTGCGGCAAACACGGCGGTACTCGCGCAGGGCCGTTTCAACGTTAGGGATGTGCTCCAGGGTTTCAAATGAGATGATGGTGTCGAAGCTGTTGTCGGGGTGGGGTAATGCTGTCGCGTCCGCAATAGCGAGTCGATGCGGCAAAGCTACCCACTCGGGATAACGCAACAAGTCTATGCCATAGGCGTCGCGCTGTTCATCCAGCAGCCGTTTGACATAAACTCCATTGGCGCAGCCGACGTCTAGGATCGTGCCCTCGGCATATGCCAGGACAGCTTGCCAGCGATCTGGTTGGATATGCCCCCAGATGTGGCGCTGGCTGCTGAGCTGTTGTTGCAGGTCTTTCTGGAGCTGTGTCACCCAGTGACTTCCTTCATTTTTTCCCGGCGTATTTGTCTTAAGAATAATACCAGGCTTGCCCCTGAGTAGCCTATCAAAAAGGCTGCCATCACCAGGGCGGCGCCATTCGCTCCGTAAGGGGCCGCCAGAAATAGCCCTATAAGAGAGCAAACCAATGCGACAAAACTGATGATGTTCTGAGCCTGGACGGCATCCAGAGCGACAATTGCTGGCCGCAACCACAAAACAATGGAGCTGACGCCGAACCCTATTGCCAACAGGCCAGCAACGCTTGGTACACCGGTGTAATCCTTGCTCAGCACCACGGGAAAGATCAGTGGACCCAACAGGACCACCCCCACTACAAAGGGGATTACGAGTGACAGGGCGATCACGGTTGTCTGTTTGATGTAGCGCGTGAACTCCCACAAAGGCTGTTCTTCATAAAGCTGGATCAAGGTTGGTTGGATCACGATGCTGAATGGCTCCATTAACCGAGTGACGAGTTGGGCGATGTCCAGCCCAACACGATATAGACCGACCTGTTCGGGGCTGGTGAGCAAGGCCAAGAGGGGGATGAAAGTCTCGAGCTGCAGGCCTTTCAGGGAAGCGCCGATCCACAAGTTCTGTAGTAAGCGGCGCCCTTCACGAAAGCGGCGGGGGCGGTCCAGGCGCAAGAGCCTTGTCTGATGGGTGTTGCGCCGCCAGAGGGTAAGCATCATCACGTAGAGCATAAGGGTGTGCAAGAGATCGCTGATCACGGCGCCAATGATGACACCGGGTAGCCCAAATCCCAGGAACGCAGTACCACTGAGGAAAACCAGCCGTAATACGGCATAGATTATGGATTTGATCGATAGCCAGTCGAAGCGACCATAGAGCCGTAGTAGCGTGTTCGGCACGCCCCGGGCGGAGAGTCTCAATGGTATCAACAGTGCATACACACGGACAAGCCCTGTCAATTCTGGCGCGCGGAGCATCGTGTGCGCAATTGGTGCCGCCAATGCTACCAGGACAAGAGTGGCTGCTAAGCCGCTGGCCAGATCCACCAGCGATAGCCAGGTCACGGTGCTGGCAGATTCGTCGTGATCTTTCTCCGCCAGGCTCCGTGCCAGCAATTTGGCGGAGGCTTCCCAGGTACGAAAGTCGACCAACAGCATTACCAACATCGCTGAGGCCATGATGGCAGCAAAGCGGCCATAATCCTCTACACCGATGAGATTGGCCGTCGTGATCTGCTGCAAGAAGGTGAGGGCAATCGACACGCCACCGGCAATGTACATCAGGCCTGAGTTACGCAGTAACTCCTTGAGATTGCGATCACTGCGGATGCGGTCAGCAAAAGGGAGGTGGCGCTTAAGGAAATTCATTCCAGGTTTATGATTTGCTGTATGGCGTTTGCATGCGGGCGCGCAATCCAGAATACTTATATGGTGTTTCTATTGAGATGATCTCCATGATACCTATTATGGTACATGAAAACGCTAGTTTGCGAAGCCAGGGAAAATGTCCCCAAAACTGTTTGGGATGCCCAGAATCATAAGGGTTTAAGCTCAATGCGCATTTGTACGTTGGTTGACCGTTTCCCGCCCCTGGTTGGCGGCGTCGAAAATCAGGCGAAGCAGCTTTCGGTCGAGCTAGCCAGGCGCGGTTTGCCGGTCATTGTGCTCACCCGGCGCGTATCGGCTCACCTGCCGGCGTATGAGAGGACTGATGGCCTGACGATATACCGTGTGCCTCCTTCGGGAGAACGTGGCCATCGCTTGAATATTATCTCCGTCTTCACATTTGCGTGGGCACTCCTGCGCCACCGGCGCGAATATGACTTGATCCATGCCCACGACATGTTCAGCCTGCTACTAGCCGCGATCATTGTCCGATTGCTGCTTCGCAAACCATTGGTGGTGAAGGTGCCGACGCACGGCAACATTTCGCGCCAGGGATCGCAGACAACCCAGGTATCGCTGTATTCACGCCTTCTGCACCATGTGATTCTACCGCAACGTCTGTGGTACTGGCTGCTCAACCGCGCTGATGTCTTTATCGCCATCAGCAATGAGATTGAGGCTGAGTTGCGGGCAGCTCAATTGACGGATAAGACCGTCCGCATGGTAAACGCGGTTGACCGCTCACGCTTTCGACCAGCGGAGCCACCAGAGAAGCAGAGCCTACGCCAGCAGCTTGACCTGCCTCCTGAAGCAACCGTGATTGTCTCACATGGACGCATTGTGCGGCGCAAGCGGCTCGATGTGCTCATTCACGCTATAGCCCAGGTGTGCCAGACTCATCCTGATCTCTTTGTCGTGCTACTGGGCCCGTTCGCGCCACCTGACTCCGCCCTGGAAGCCGAACTGCGCCACTTGATTGCGGAACTGGGTCTTGAACATCAGGTTCGCTTTATTGGCGAGACCTTAAGTCCTGAAGGCTATCTGCGGGCTGCGGATGTTTTTGTCTTGACCTCGGAACGAGAAGGTATGCCCAATGCCCTGCTCGAGGCGATGGCCTGCGGCCTGCCTTGTTGTGCCAGCACGATTGGTGGCATCACCGATGTGGTGGATCATGGCACGGACGGGTACTTGTTCCCGGTGGGGGATGCCACTGCTTTGGCACAAGTATTGAAGCTCATCATTGACGAGCCAGATTTCGCAGCCCGGCTTGGCACGGCGGCGCTGGCAACAATCGGGACGGCTTATACGTGGGATGCAGTCATCGCCAGATACGAAGAGCTTTACCGGGGCTTGCTGAGTAGCGAGTCGACCAATGGGTAGATCTGCGCTGCCCGCTGTTCGAGCGAGAAGTGGTCGAGTACACGCTGGCGTGCCTGGTTTCCACGCGTGCTATCTACATCCAGTGCAGACTTAATTGCCTTGGCAATCCCCGCAGGTGTGTGGGAGTTGATGTATAGTCCGGTATCGCCGACGACCTCTGGGAGCGCACCTTTGCGAGTCACTACCGGGATGCATTGGGCCAGCATGCTTTCGGCGACGGCCATGCCAAAGCCCTCATGATATGAAGCCTGAACATACACTTTTGCTCTGCGCCGTAGATCAACAAGCGCTGCGTCGGGCATAAAACCCGTGAACTCGACATTAGGGGTAGCTATACGCTTCAGTTCATCAATCGTTGAATCACGTGCTTTGCCAACTACGACAAAACGTGTCTGCGGCAGGTGCGCTGCAGACTGAACGAACATACGGATTCCCTTTCGGCTAACTGAGATGCGGTCAAGGGTACCCACTGTGAAGGCAATTGGTTCCTTGTTCCTCGCTTCTGCAAAGGATGGTGTGTCTGGTATCCCGTGTGGCACGAGGCACACGTTGCCTGATTGGACTGGGGTGTTTTTGAGTACCTGATCAAAGCTGAATTGGGAGGGGACGATAGCCAGTGATGCAAGACGAAATACTTGCCCGCTAATGAGTCGTGGTAGTCCGCCACGCCGCAAACCATAGCCGATCTCAGGCTCATTCGCAAGGTCATAGCCACTGGTGAAGAGCAAGCGCGGTACGGACCGCAGACGTGCGCTTATGAAGGCAGGCCAACTATGCCAGCTTGCGAACCAAGCTACGACGAGATCAACATCCTTTGTTTCTTGCCACATTTGCCGAAGCAAGCTGGGTGTGCGCCGCTGAATATGAATGGACGTCACATCGTAGCGTCTGCTCAGAATATCCGCATCAATCTGCACGAAGGTTGTATCAATGTTATATAGATACAATACTCGTGTCATCAGCATTCTTCTCCATTTTCAGTCAGTGTAGCACCATCTTAGCACGACTTGGCATACAAAGGCTGTGCTGCCTTCTAACCTGGCCAGCGTAGACATGCAACAGCCGGGCTTGCTCAGGGTATTCGGGACTACAAGCAAGGTTTTGTGTGAATGGTGTGGCAATTTCGGATGAGGCATTAGTCGTTGCACCTTATTTGTACTCAACCAACCCTTCGTGTACAATGACCGATTGTATATATGCACCACTTTCACGGCTGCCGACTGGAGAAAAGGCTGCGAGTTATGATGAAAAGAATTGTCCATTTATACAAACAATTCAAACTGATGATCGCTTTCGCCGAAGCGGCCCTGATGCGGTACTTGTATGTGGCTATCGGCATTTTTATCGGTATGCTGATCACCTCAATTTTCGTGCCGGTCTACTTTGAGAACAACGCTGTGCCGGTCCAGATGGGGGATACGTACCGCGATCAATGGATCAAAGACACGGCCAACGGTTATCAGTATGTGGTGCAATATGCTGATCAGCTCACCCCCGAAAGCAGCGCAACCTTACAACAACTGGCCCAGCAGGAAGCGGAGCGCAAGCTGACCGAAGTCGGCGCCGTTCCAGCTGATATCGATCGCCTTCGTGAGGAGAATGAAGAATCGCCATACCTGGTGGAGAGCCTGACATCCATCCGGCCCTTTGCCGAAAATGTCGAAGGTGCCGCCCAGGAACAACAGGACGAATACGATACGCCGGGCTTCCTCTGGCCGATCATCCAGTTCCTGTTGATCTTTATTGTATTTGCCCTCATTGGCGCCGGCTTGACGATTGCCTTCAAGCTCTGGGATATTCCGGGATTGAAGCAGCTTCGTAACCTCATCAGCCCCCAGGAAGTCGATCCGAGCCTGCAAGCGGCCCTTGATCGCAAGGCGGCTATTAAGGATGCCGAGGGCCTCAAGTCGAAGTTTGATACGCCGCCTGTCAAGCAGTTTATGTCGACGTATCTGGGTGGCGACAATTTCTATGACGATTCCTTCGCTATTGAACTCGAGGATGGGACTTTCCTGGGTGAGTGCGGCTCGGGTATCTCTGAGACCATCGGTGTCGGCGATCCCAAGAAGGTGACCGCAGTTGAAGTCTGGTTGTTTGACAAGAACGACATCAGTACGATCACTCATGTGGTGATGTCAGAGCACGCTTTCAATGACGAGGCATTGCGTGCCAAACTGGCCCCGAGGGGCGAGCCTGTCCTGGCGAAAGCAGGCATGCAGACCACCCTTGAGACCCAGACACTCCGCGCTGAGGTAACGATCAAGACGGTTGAATATGGCGAAGGCCCATTGCCCGATAACAGCTTCTTCGAGCGCTTGACAGTTGAGATCGCCGTTTGGCAGAAGGAAGGTGCTGAGTCAGGTGGCGGAACGGGCATTCCTGATCTGCCGCAGCCAGCTATGCAACCACCGCCGGCGCCGCCATCGCCGCAGATGCCCCTGTCTCTTATACACATCT
>JAADYW010000182.1 GCA_010092845.1 Chloroflexota bacterium | reverse complement strand
GAGTTCAAGCTTTTAAGCTTGTGGATAAAGGTGTGTATTATGCCGCTACCAACAGACAATTATTGACCATCGATAGACAGAATATATGGGGGCAGCGACCGTAGAGAAGCCAATTTATAGGGGGGTGCGTGTCACATGATCATGAACGTACATACTATGTTAAAAAAAGAGCGCGCAATCATTTTTACGCCGGACAGACCGAAAAGCGGAATCTAGAACATGCGTCCTGAATGATCAAGTTGGCCGATAGTGACCTTTAGCAGTTAACGTACTGACAAGCATCACTTTTGGTGGGCCTACCTGGGGCACGGTTGTATACTGGAAGTTAAGCGTTAAAAAGCTTTATCGCATCTCGTGACCGTCGACATAGGAAGTAACTATCACAATGAACGCTTTAGATCCAACAACCTCTCCTTTTCACGCATCCGACGAGCTCCCTGGAGCAGGCATCATCAAAGTCGCCGCCAATTCCCGCTCGACGGCTGTTGCTGGTGCCATTGCCGGCGTAATTCGGGAACATCATCATGCTGAAGTACAGGCAATTGGTGCCGGCGCCGTATATCAAGCTGTCAAAGCCCTAGCTATTGCACGCAGCTATCTTTCCCAGGAAACCGATATTGTCGTGGTTCCTATCTTTACTGACGTCATCATCAATGGCCAGGAACGGACGGCAATTCGCTTCATAGTTGATACGAGAGCTTATTAGGGGCGTTGCCTGAGCCCTGCTCAGGCACAAGTATAACTCTGGTGGTAGTTTCTTGGTTCTTCGTCGTATTGGGAGCTACAACGGAGGGCAATCACGACTGGTTTTCAATCAAATACGGTAAGCATGGCGTCGCAACGGTAGATCACCTTGCGTATTTGGTGTTTACCCCAGCATCGTACTACTTGATTTCCCGTTGAAAAGATGAACCAAGCATGACACTGCGCACCGATCTCCATATCCACTCCACCGCTTCTGATGGAGACTATCCTCCTCAAAAAATCGTGAAGCTCGCCCTCGAACGGGAATTGTCGGTCATCGCTCTCACCGATCATGATACGGTTGACGGCGTTATCGCTGCCAGCGAAGCCGCGCACGGTACGGCGCTCTCTGTGCTAAATGGTATCGAATTCGGGTGCGAGGACGAACGTGGTCAGATCGATATTCTGGGCTATTGTCTGGATGTAAACAATACCGACCTCAGACAACGCCTCGATGAAATGCGCCAGTTTCGTGAGACGCGCGCTGAGAAAATGGTCCATAAGCTGCGTGAACAGGGCATTTTGATCACCTTTGAGCGCGTCAAAGCCCTGACCGGCGATGCCCCCATAACACGCCCTCGTATCGGTCAGGCGATGGTTGAAGCAGGCTATGTGGTTGATCTTAACGAAGCCTTTGGCAAATACATCGGCGACGATTGCCCAGCCTATGTTGCTCACTACCAACTCTTGCCCGTGGATGCGGTTACGCTCATCCATAACGCCGGCGGCGTAGCGATTGTGGCCCATCCAGGGCGCTATAAGGCACCTTTTGCTATCATTGAAGAGTTCGTGGGCTATGGTATCGATGGTATCGAAGTATTCTATCCCACCCACTCAGATGCATTTCGACAACGCTTGCTACAAACAGCCGCGCGTTTCAACCTGCTTACGACCGGCGGCTCCGATTTTCACCGCCCTGAGCCCAACGGCTACATCAACCTAGGAGATGAGACGCTCTCCCAGGGTGTTCTGGATGCGCTCCGCCAGAAGGCGGCGATGTATCCCTGAAGCTAAATTCTGAAACAGAATCTGCCCCACCCCTCGTGTATCCTAACCGAACCCGGCCCCTTTCTTAGAGAAATATGGTAGCCACAGTGCATGTTTTGGCCTGCCCCAAAAGAGCAGGTAAACTAATGACGCATTCCGAAGACTTACCGGATACGGTCAATCCTCAGGTAGTGCGATGGAGATAGAGATTTTATGAGCCAATCTGTTGATACCGACACCCAGCCGAAGATATGGGAAGCCCAGGCTTTACGTGGCCGGCCGCCACGCAGCCGGCTGGTCCCCTACCGAAATATCCGCCACTTGCTGAACAATCGTGCCAGCGAATCACCCGAAAAGATCTTCTTGATCTATTATGACCAGGACAATAAGCGGACAGAATTGTCCTATGCGGCATTCAATGCCCGCGTCAACCAGACAGCCAATTTCCTACTGTCGTTAGACGTCAAACGCGGCGACCGGGTAGCGACGATCGCTTACAACCACATCGATACGGTCGTGATCTACTTCGCCTGTTGGAAGATAGGCGCCACAGTTGCACCGCAAAACGTCGCTGAAGATGACCAACGGATCGCTTATATACTCCGCAACAGCGAGGCGGTCATCGCCTTTGTACGCGAAGAGTATCTGGAGCGCGCTCAGAGGATTATTCACGGCACGGAGGAAGATCTGGGGGCCGCCAATGTACGCCAGATCGTTCAAGTTGGCGGCGCAACGCAGCCAGATTATCCTCGCTATCATGAGCATGTCGAGCGGCACTCGACTACGCTTGACGATGAAGATAGCACAACACTAGATGACGAGAGTCTCCTAGTTTATACCAGCGGCACAACTGGCCCCCCCAAGGGTGTCGTCCTGACACAGTACAATATGCTGGTCGATGCCTACGGGATCTCGTCATGGCAGGGTATCACCGGCAACCAACGCATGATGTGTGTCTTGCCAATCCATCATGTCAACGGGACGATCGTTACCCTCATTACACCGATGTTCGTCGGCGGAAGCACCGTGCTCAATCGCCAATATAGCCCCCGCCATTTCTGGGAACGTATCGCCCATGAGCATGTAAACGTGGTGAGTGTCGTGCCCACATTGCTCCAGTTCAGTTGCGAGTATGGCGACCAGCAAGCCCTCAAAGGCGAGAGTATCTATGGCACCGGCATCGACCGCGCTGACCTGGCACACTTCCGGCATCTGATTTGCGGCGCAGGGACATTGGCGATCCAGCTTGCCCGGCGCTTCGAAAACCAGTTCGGTTTTCCGATCTTGCACGGCTACGGCCTCAGCGAGACAACGTGTTATAGCTGTTTCCTGCCGATTGATCTGGATTGGGAAACACACCAACGTTGGATGCATGCCTATGGCTACCCCAGCATTGGCTGCCCCATTTCAACCAATGAGATGGCCATCTTCGACCCCAGCGGCAACGGCCAGCAACTGGAGGCTGGCGAGCGCGGTGAAATCTGCGTCCGGGGACACAATGTCATGAAACACTACTACCAGCGACCGGACGCCAACAAGGAGACGTTTAAATTCGGCTGGTTCCGCAGTGGTGATGAAGGTTTCTATGAAGAAGACGACCAGGGCCGACGTTTCTTCTTCATTACCGGTCGCATCAAGGAACTCATCAACCGTGGTGGCGTTAAATTCAGCCCATTTGATATCGAAGAGGTCTTGCTCGAGATCCCAGGTGTCAAGGTTGGCCTGGCAATCGCCTTTCAGAATGACTACTACGGCGAGGAAGTCGGCGCCTATGTGGTGCCAGAAGAAGGGGCCACCCTCGCCGAGGAGGATATTCTCAACCATTGCTACCAACACCTGACGTTCGAAAAAAGCCCCAAAGTTGTCGTCTTTGGCGATGATATTCCTGTTACCAGCACAGGCAAATACCAGCGTCTAAAGCTGCAAGAGCGCTTTGCTGAATGGCAAGGCACCCAGTTTAGACAGCCAAAATAACCTTCTCTATAACAATACAGCACCGAGGAGACACGTAACCCCATGGACTTTGAACTGAACGATGAGCAGCGCATGTACCGCGAGGCTGTGCATGACTTCTGCCAGAAGGAACTGGCCCCGTATGCGGCAGACGTTGATGAAACCGGCGACATGCGCTGGGAGGCTATCCGGAAAATGTCGACCCTTGGCCTCACCGGCTTGATGGTTCCCGAAGAATACGGTGGGGCCGACGTCGATGCGGTGAGTGCTGCTATCGGGCTGGAAGAGATCGCCCGTGCCTGCGGCTCAACGGCACTATCCATTGCTGCGCACAATGGGCTGGGCTGCTTCCCGATTGCACGCTGGGGCACACCGGACCAGAAAGCAAAGTATCTGCCTCAGCTTACCTCTGGCGAGAAATTGGGCGCGCTGGCGCTCACCGAGCCAGATGCCGGATCTGATCTTGCCGGCGGCGTCAAGACCAACGCCTATCAGGACAACGGCCATTGGGTGTTGAACGGCCACAAAGCCTGGATCACCAATCCCAAGTATTCCCCCGTCATCATCACGTTGACGCGCACAGATGCTGAAGCAGGGACACGCGGCTTCTCGATGCTGTTGGTCGAACCGGATATGGACGGTGTTACGATCCACCCGCCTGAGAAGAAGATGGGGCTAAAAGGCTCGCCCACGCAGCAGATTACGTTCGAAGACGTCCGGATTCCGGTTGAAGCAGGAACGCTTGGCGAGGCAGGCCGCGGCGTCCATCATACAATGGAGACATTAGATGGTGGGCGTATCACCATTGGTGCTATCAGCGTGGGGCTCGCGCAGGCCGCATTTGATGCCGCGATCAGATATGCCTCCGAACGACAAGCCTTCGGAAAACCTATCGCCCAGCACCAGGCGATTCAGTGGATGATTGCGGATGGTGCCCTGGAAATCGAGGCGGCCAGACTGCTGGTATACCGTGCTGCCTGGCTCAAGCAAGAAGGCAAGCCGTTTGTAAAAGAGGCTGCGATGGCCAAGCTCTATGCCTCGGAGGTTGCGGAGCGCGTGGCTTTCAACGCCATCCAGATTCACGGCTCGTACGGCTACAGCCGCGAGTTCCCGGTCGAGCGCATCTACCGTGATCAGCGGTTAATGACGATCGGTGAGGGGACTAGCCAAATTCAACGGCTGGTGATCGCCCGTCGGGTAATGGAAGAGCACGGCTTGCAGTAGATCTGCCAACCGGCAATGCGGGGGATGCCAAAGCTCAAAGGCATCCCCCAATGGGATACCCGGCGCTATTCGACGCGCCATTTGAGGGCTTTGAGCTTGTCACGCAGGGTTGGCCCATACCACAGGTGGATGAAGCGTTTGAGTAACGACCGCTTATAGGACAGATAGGGCACCCAGAATGGCTCGAATGGCAGGCGAAACCGCTCATAGCTCGTCGCATGAGCATAAGTCATGTCCAGCAGCCCCTCACGCCCACGGGTCCGGCCATAGCCACTAGCCTTGACACCACCCCAGGGCATTTCCGGCGTTGACTGGGACCAGATGTGCTCGTTGAGGCCAGATACACCCGACTGGACTTGCCGGGCGAGGCGCCTGCCTCGCTCACGGTTCTCAGTCCAGATGCTGGTGGTTAACCCATAGCGACTGTTGTTGGTCCGCTCGATAGCTTCCTGTTCATTCTCAACAGACATCACCGTGATCACCGGGCCAAACGTCTCCTCGCTGGCCACCGTCACCTGCTCATCTACGCCGGTGACAACGGTTGGCGTACAGAACAGCCCCTCTGGAGCAGGCTTGCCGGTGATGAGCTGGGCACCATGCGCGGCTGCATCCTCCAGTTGGGACTGAATCACGTTCATCTGAGCACGATTGGTGATCGCCCCATAGGTTGACCGGCTATCGGTACCCGGCCCCACCCGCACCTGATTATCCAGCACACGTTTCATCTCAGCCAACAAATCGTCAGCAACTGAACGGACCACGTAGACGCGCTCAATCGATATACAGGCCTGGCCCGCATTGAGTGTCCCGCCCCAGACGATTCCACGTGCGGCGCGCTTGATGTTGGCATCTTCCAATACGATTGCCGCATCCTTACCGCCCAATTCAAGCGTGACAGGGATCAGCAGCTCACCCGCCCGCGCGGCCACTTTCCGGCCGACACGCTCGCTTCCCGTGAAGCAGAGTTTGTCTGGCCGGGCGTCCAGCAACGCCGCACCAACATCCCCGTAGCCATAGACCAACTGGAAGACGTCGTCGGGCACGCCGGCTTCCTTGATGATCTTGTCGATCAAACCGCTGGTCAACACAGTGTATTCGGAAGGCTTGAGGACAACTGTGTTACCTGCCACTAGTGCGGCAATCACCGGAGTCAAAGGCAGCAACACCGGAAAATTCCAGGGAGAGATCACCAGCACCACCCCATACGGTCGCCGCTCAATAACGTGGCGCCGGTGGGGTACCAGTAACGCAAAAACCCGCTCAGGCGCGAGGATCTCCTGGCTATTGCGCAGATAGAAGTTAACCAGTTCCAGGGTGGGTAGAAGCTCTGCCATAGCATCCTGGGTAGTTTTGCCCTGCTCCTTGACCATCAAATCGACCAGCTCATCATAATGATGGTACAAAGAACCCCGCAGACGGCGCATCACCATCAGACGTTCTTTCAGCGAGCGGGCTGCCCAGCCCGATTGTGCTGACCGTGCCCGGGCGATGATCGCCTCAGCCTCAGACGCTTGAGTTGCGCTCACCTCCCCGAGCAAAGCACCCGTTGCCGGGTTAATCGACCTGATCTTCGCGGTCCCGCTCTCTTGTCCGTTAGATTGCGCTTCATGTGACAGTGTCTCAGAATAACGCTCGACCATCAATAAGTACCCTTAATCTTCTTAATCGGTGGTATATCCATTATAATTGAATGGGCGTTCAATCGCACGGGTTTTCCCTTTACAAAACGGGGCGCGCATGATATAAAGCACTAGAGCCTGCTGTGTGCGTGATGCCGCTTTATGTTTCGGGCCAACACTCTCTAATTAGGGTATCGAGTTTAGCTGAGGACGTGCGGCAATAGCCACCACGGAAACCGGCGACAGATACCCCCCCTGCGAGACGCAGGTTCCAAAACCCGGCGACACACGGCATAGCGGGTCCTACGGGGTGTGGCGCAGTTGGCTAGCGCGCTGCGTTTGGGACGCAGAGGTCCCCGGTTCGAGTCCGGGCACCCCGACTGGCTTCCAGGCGATATCAACCTCCTACAACAGGAGGCTTTTGAGGCTCCCCTCTTTTGAATGCGGACCACAACCCAACACCGTTTCGTCCAACCACCAGCAGATTCTTCCCGACACGATAAGCCCGCTTATACTCGCATCCCGCCTGCTTTCGGGCTATACTGTGCAACATGTTAGGACAAACACGATATCCTCGCTGGACGTGGTTACTGGTCGCGTTATTAACGCTCTGGGTGGCCTCGTGCAGCGTTCTAGACGAAATTGGGGATCGGCCCGATCCAACTGGTACGCCACTGGTGCCGCGCACAGCGACCTATGGGGGGCGTATTTCAGTCTGGCTGGCATCACCGACAGGCCAGCCTATCGCCTTTGACCGCACACCCGGCACCCCGGATCCAACGCTGCGAGGCGATGTCGTTGCGCCGGTTGGCACCGCCACGGCCATCTGGGCTACATTTGGCGCTGCAACCCAGACTGCCGCCGCCCCGCCACGCCAGCCCAATTACCAACCCGGTGACTGCCCCTTGCCCAGTGGACGCGTACCCGAGCCGCGACCCGACACCTTTGCGGAGTTCCCTACTGCCATCGGGACCTACCTCAGCGATGGCGGGCCGACAGCCGTGCTTGAGAGTGAACTGCGTAATTGGGGCGCCATCACAGACCAGGGCGGCGTTGTGCAGGCTGACACCGACATCACTGGCGATGGGATCCCCGAGATAATTGTCAATCTATTCAACCCGTTTCTCTATAACCCCGAACTGGTGCTGAATCCAGGTCAACTGCTCGTCTATGGCTGCGACAGCGGCGGATACCGTTTGCTCTACCAGACCCCCAGTAGTGCCGGCCTGGCCCTCCCCGTACTGCATCGTGTCGGTGATATGAACGGCGATGTCAAAGCCGAGCTCGTCTTCGACATCCAGTCCTGTTCGCCGTCCGCCTGCCAGCGCGAGGGGTTTGTCCTGACCTGGAATCCGATTACAGGCGTTTTCGAACCCTTGAACAACGCCCCGATTTTCGCCGAGAACGGACGGGTGGGGGTTGTTGATATCGACAGCGATGGTATATTGGAACTGACTGCTTCCAGCAACCCTACCAGCGATATCGCTTCGGGCCCGCGGCGATCCGTCATCGATATCTGGGACTGGACAGGCAAAAACTATGTGCTGGCTGCGCGCCAGGAAGATGATGCGCGCTATCGGATTCATGTACTGCACGACGCTGACGCCTTGCTGCGGCAGCAAACGTGGCAATCGGCCATCGCCCAGTACCGTGATATCCGGGACAACGGCACATATCTGTCCTGGACAATCCCCGGTGAACAGCAAATCCTGCGCGCCTTTGCGACATATCGGCTGGTAACGCTCTATGCCCGGTTAAGGGATGGCAGAGCCGAGACGATGCTCAACAACATCGTTGCCGAGAATCCGGAAGGCACACCCGGTTCTGTGTATGCCGCGATGGCGCAGGCGTTTATGGATGGTTTCCGGAGTAGCAACGATGTCACGGCCGCTTGCCAGGCGGCAATCAGTGTCGCCAATACGCGACCGGATGCCCTGGCCAACTTGAATGCATATGGATATGCCAACCCGGCCTATAGCGTCAATGATCTCTGTCCTTTTTAGTAATTCAGCAAGTTAGCCAAATGGAGCCAATCCGCAACACATGACTGAGCAATCAACCACCACCTCCCAGCCTTCATCACCGGATGGAGGCGATCGCCCCGTAGTAGGCACCTCCCAGCGTCGGTGGCTCCTCTATATTGGGGCCAGCGCTCTATTAATTGTTCTCGTATGTATTGGCTGTCTGGGGTTCACGCTTACCCAGTATAGTGACGCCATCACTGCCTACGCCTGGGTCCAGGCCGCAAACAACGGCGAAGCTGATGATGCCCATGAAGTCATCTGCGAAGGCTCCCAGGCCGCGCTGTTCGGTGCTGTCTTCTACGCCCGTTATGGAGAGGATGCCGAGATACGCATCACCGGTTTTGAGTCAGAGGAGGAGAACAAGGTCCGGATGGAAGGTGAGATCATTGTCGAGGATGATACGCTGGACTATGAAGCGATTTACACCATCGGCGATGGCAATCATGGCTTTCTGGGCCTGCTGGACTGTGTAGTGTTTATTGAACAGATCCAACCCGAGCCGCTGCCGCGTCCGATCTGGGGTGGATAAACCCGCCCTCAAGATCAAGTGATTTCAACCTAGAGTAGTAGATAAGATGAGCCACGATACATGAGCCAACAAGGATTCCCTCCACAACGAGATCGAAATTCAGATCAAGATCAAGACATCTTCATGGGCAACTATGACTTTGGTCAGGGGCAGCAACAACCCCCACCATTTGGCATGTATCCTGAACCGCAGCCCCAACGATCCAACCTGTTGGGACGAACCTGCCTGATTGCAGGCGTGGGTGCATTCGCGTGTATCTGCATCGCCTGTGTTTGCATGGCCGGTGTTCTATACATGTCTCGTGAAACTGTACCCGCTCTCGTGTGGGTCCAATTCGCTAACCAGAACGATCTTGAGACGGCCAAAGATGCGGGCGTGATCTGTGAAGGGTCACAAGCTGAGGCATTTACAACCTGGTTCCAGGAGCAGTACTCGGCTGACGTGAGTATAACGACCAGTAGTACGCAACCATCGGGTGATGATAACGAAGTTCTGGTGGAAGGCACACTAGAAGACAACGGCGAAGTTGTCGACTATCGAGCAACGTTTATTATTGACCCGGATGGCGATTTCCTTTTCTTCTTTGGCTGTATTGCTGAGATCAGGCAAGAAGAACCCGAAGCGCCAACCGATTTCAGTGCAGAGTAGGGTCCACTAGCGCTAGGTTTTCGGCTAGAATACAGCTACCAGCCACTAGCCGTACTTGCGGAATGGAACTATCTGGCGAACCGGCCACTAGCCAGTTCGCTTTTCGTATTCTTTAAGGAGTTATGATGTCTGACCTATTCAAGTTTTACCAAGACCGTACCGCCGCCATGCTTGAGCTACTTGAGGAGATGGTGCGACATGAATCGCCAACGCGGAACAAGCCACTGGTCGACCGTTTTGGGGGCTTCATGCATGGCATACTGGCTAATCTGGATGCTGAGATTGAAGTCTTCCCACGCAAGGAGGTCGGTGATATTCGGTTGGCGAAATGGAATGCGAAGGCCCCTGGCAAACCCATAATGATGCTGGGCCATATTGATACTGTCTGGCCCGAAGGTACCCTCGCCACGGATGTCCCCATCCAGATTACCGATACGCACTTCTTCGGCCCCGGTGCGCTGGATATGAAGAGTGGACTGCTTCTGTTCATTGAGGCGATACGTGGTTTGCAACAACGCAATGAATTCCCGCAGCGCCCGATTTGGCTGCTGCTGACCAGCGATGAGGAAGTCGCGAGTGTCCATAGCCGTGAGTTAATCAACGAACTCGCCCCTGCGTGTGGGTTGGTTCTCGTGGCCGAACCTGCCGGCGAAGGCGAGGCGCTCAAAACAATGCGCAAAGGGATAGGTCGCTATTGGGTGCGCTCCGAAGGCCTGGCATCGCATTCCGGGAATGCCCCTGAAGCCGGTATTAATGCAATCATCGACAACGCTCATCAGGCCATCCGCATTCATGACCTGAACGATCTTCCGAACGGGACATCGGTTTCGGTAACGACAATTAGCGGTGGAACAACCATCAATGTCATTCCAGCGCAAGCTGAGCTCTATGTTGATGTTCGCTTCAGTGTCGTCGAAGAGGCCAATCGGGTCCACGAGGCTATTCACAGCCTTCAACCGGTGATACCTGGCGCTAAACTCACGGTTCGCGGTTGGGTTGACCGCCCGCCCCTGGAGCGTAACGAACGCATGCGGGCAACCTTTGGCCAGGCCCAACGAATTGCGGAGGCAGTTGGCCTGCCGCCGCTCCAGGAGTCGTTCTCTGGAGGTGGCTCGGATGGCAACTTCACCGCTGGCGCCGGTATTCCCACCCTCGACGGTCTAGGGCCCGAGGGGACCGGCATGCACGCCACCCACGAGCAACTCCTGATCCGGAGCTTGCCGCGGCGTGCCACATTGATCGCGGGGATTCTACGCGATTGGGAAATGCCAGAAGAATAGCGCCTAAGGTATCGATGCGGTTTGCTGCTGGGCACGGACCTCAATAAGTGACTGGATCAACTCATCACGCTGGGTCACACCCCGTACCCTGCGCAGAAACGTTTCCAGATTCGGCGAGAGCGCCAGGAGCTCGTGGGTTGCGGGCCCGACTGGATCGCCGACATAATCCGGGTCGGTGACATCCACCACGGGCCCGAATGAGACTCCCCCTCCCTGTGCCGGATCAGCCTGGTAACCGCCATTGAAGGCAAACCAGGCCTGATTGAGCACACGCATACCCAGGAGCTGGCGCTGGCTATCCATCATCGCTTCAGCCGCGTCGATGTACCCCAGGGCCAGAAGGTAGTCAGCCGTGATTCGGGTGCGGTTGATCTCACTGGCCCGGCTTCCTGGCTGCACCGCGACCATATCTGGATCCAGAGCGGCAAAACGATCTGATTGGTCATCCGCGCGCAAACGGATATCGAGAGCATGTTGTGCAGCCTCCCCATACCCCATTGCCAGGAGATAGTCAGCGGTCTGGCGCAGGCGGATAGAATCGGGGCTGGTAGGCAGAGCATCGTCCCACACTGCTGGCGCTTCCCTACCGGCATCCGGCTGAAAATCGGCCAGCGTTGGATAATCCGGCACCCAGATCTCGCCGCGCGCAACCTCATCCGCATAGAAGCGTTCCAGGACCCTGATTGCAATGGCATTGCCAAACAGGGTTGCCACCGTTTCGTTGATGATGCGCGTTTCAGGCCGTACCAGATACTCCAGACCGAGCGGATAGAAGAATAGATAATGGTGCGCCCACTCGTGCGCCACGATTTCGAATCCAA
The DNA here is from genome assembly GCA_010092845.1 of Chloroflexota bacterium. Classification (GTDB taxonomy): domain Bacteria; phylum Chloroflexota; class Anaerolineae; order Aggregatilineales; family J027; genus J027. Next base: position 16,797 of record JAADYW010000182.1, on the reverse strand, counting down.
TAGCCGGATACTGCGTCTCCACCACCATTGACGGCCAGATACCCACCCCGCCCACACCCGTGATATAGGCCGCGTCGCCTGGTGACGCCTGCTCCACGGCGCGTTCGAGAGTTTCACGCTCGCTGACGGATACCGGTTGCAATGAGAAGCTGAAATCCTGCTGGATGTTGTCACGAGGCGAGACGATAAGCACGTCCGGGGTTTCTACAAAGCGGAAGGACACCGGTGGCAATACCTGGCCGTTGAGGCCAAAACCCTCTTCCTGTAGCACCGTGGCTATCTGGCGCTCGATGATTGGCTCAGCCAATAGTCTACGTTCATGTTGCTGCTGGGCAAGCCTGTCCCGTTGGTGACGGAGCTCCCGCGTTGCGGCGCGGGGATCCGACACGCCCGGGTCTGCATAAATCGCCTCAATCTGGCGGTCCAGGTCCCTGATCTGGCCAACCATGCCGATATACTCCAGTACGATCGCCTTGCCGCTTGCGTCCGAAATGTAAGGATGATAGCCAAACAGCACCTGGCCCGCCTTTTGCCACAACGTTTCCAGCTCCCAGGCGATGTAATTGAACTCATGACCTTGAATCTGGGCTCTGATCACCCCGCGCCGACTGCGATCGGGTGCGCCGTCGCGCAAGACGAACAACAGGACGATCAATAGCAATAGGAGCCTGAGGCTCAGCGTAAGATAGCGTCGCATCTGCTGATTATCCGCTTCCGTTTCCTGAGGAACCTATAGCATGTGATCCCAATCGATCAGATCAGCGCCATAGGCACACACGCCAACGCGCGGCGAGTTCACAACGGGCAAAAGGAATACCTCCTCATCCTTGGGCCGGTGTTTTTCGCAGTACCAGCTATTACACCATTGGCCTTCGGTCCAGGCCGCTGGCTTGCCACAAACGTCACACGGGATCACCGGTGGCTCGTTTTGTGCCAGCTTTCGCACAAGCTCGATATAACCTTCATCATCGTCGTCGTCCATTTTTTGCAGTTCTAGCGAGATATACCCCTCCCGTATGCCCACAACCTGCAGAGTCAGATGAGTTGTCGAGCCGAAATCGTATTCGTGTTTGAATTTCTTGCCTTTGTCGAGCACCTGCTCAAGCGTGACCTCACCAGCGTCGCCCATCGTAAAGTCGAAGTCCATAGTAGGGGCAAAGGGGCTGGCAACCATTAGCCCCGGATCGTTGGGCAACTTGGTCGTTCCGAGGGTTTCGATCATCTCGATGGCACTCATGTCATGAGTGCTCCGGCCCGTGATTTGCCGAACCTGCTGGTCAATGGCAGGTATCATCAGTACGTCGATCGCCATTGTAGGTAGCCCCGCGTGCTTGTACAGAAATGGCAAGAATACTTCTAGAAACTCGTGGCCAGTCATTCCTACAATGCGATCACGATTCTCGGCCATGAATGCGCTGATAGCCTCGACGAAGGGATCGGTCTCCGAGAGCAGGTCTTCTTCATCGTCCCCTTTGTCTTCTGAAGCTACAGAGTCCTGGCTCGTCGATTCTTGTTCGTTGGTTGCCGGTGTGGCCTCCGAAGACGAAGGCTCCGCTTCGTCTGCATCCAGCGGAAACACGAAATCTGTCATCGCATCAAATGTATATGGTTCAACGCCGTATCTGGCACCATTAATCTCGAACGCACTTAGATGATTACAACATTCCAGCCAGATAATGCGAAGATAATCGTCTAGAACCACCAGGGACACCCTAGCAGGTAGCTCCAGGTAAAGCCAATAGTCGCTGTTGGGTCGCCCCTCTACGCGAATCTCAAACATCTTGAGTTTCCTGGATTTCGGGTTCTGACTGAGGGTCGCTTCGAATTCCTTACGTGCGCTGCAACTATCAAGGTGACGTTTCATGCCAACCTTGCTGAATAGTTTATTACAAAACTGGCATCTACCTTTGGTGGTCGATTTTGTCATAGTCGTGTGGTCTCTCTAGCTCAGTTCGTTAAACTTGTGTTTATTGTAGCAGCACTGTCGAGGAATAGTCTGTTACAATTGGAACGGTTTAGATAAGCATATGCAGCAGGGAAACAGTCATTATGGGAAATAATCTAGTTGAGTTCATCATTAGCCCCACGGGCCGCATCACACAAATTGTCGCGGGGATGCTGATTGTCGCTGTTGGCCTGATTAGTTTCGGCACGTTCTGGGGTGTGATTCTGGCGGGGATCGGACTGGTCCCGATCTTCGCGGCATCCTACGATTTCTGCCTGTTGGGACCATTGTTTGGGTTACCAATCTCCGCCAAAGCCATCCGGGGAGACACGTCGCACGAACACTAGCTTAAACATACAGCGCAACATCGCATCGGGCCTCACTACGATGGCTCGGAAGACTCCTCAGAAGCTTCCGTACGGCCAGGTCGCGCTGCATTCTCCTGGCGTTCCTGCCACCATAGGACTACAACCCAGGCCGCCACACCTATCACAATCGCGCTATCGGCGAGGTTAAAGATCGGCCAGCCATGCAAGTGCAAGAAATCAACAACATAGCCGCGCAGGATGCGATCGATGGCGTTGCCAATCGCGCCACCCATCATCAACCCTAATGCAGCGCGGACAATCCACATATCGGCTGGCAACTGGCGATGATAGTAGATAATCACGCCAGTAACAATAAAGGCCACGATCAGAAACACATTGCTGAATTCTTGGCCCATACCGAATGCCGCGCCCGTGTTACGCGTATACGTGAAATCAAAGATGCCTTCAAGTAGCGACCAGAAAACCCAGCTCTCGCGGTATTCAAGGTTGCGGACAACTAGCCACTTCGAAAACTGATCAACAAGGATGGTGATTGCCGTCACCGCCAGCAAAAACAGCCAGTGTACCAGCACGGCTGGTGCGTAGGCTTCAGGCTTCTCTTCTTCAGGCGACGAGGCTGTTTCAATGAACATCGGTTCCTGATCCAAGCGACTCTACCAACTCCTCAAAGAATGGATTACCTGACCATTACCATACTACCATATACCTGGAAGATGATGGCCAGGCATCCGTTGCCAATCGGCTAAACGACACTAAACACGTCGGATACCGACGCGCAGTTCGCCGCCATCGAGCTCAACCATGCCAACATGCTCACCATCACTCGGGTTGCCAGCTTGCCACTTCTCAGCCAGTGTCTCCCCAGCAATGTAGGTGGCGAACTCCTGCATCACCGCTTCCAGGTCTCCTTGGGCTTGATAGGTGACACTGATACGGTCTGTCAGATCGAAATCGGCATCCTTACGCAATTCCTGAATATGCCGAACGATCTCGCGCGCTTGGCCTTCACGAACGAGTTCATCAGTGAGATCAGTGCTCAAAGCGGCCAGATAGCCGTGATCTTCTGCCACCGCGAAGCCCTCAACGCCGGACTGGCGCACCACAACCTGCTCCGGCAAAAGCGAAAAGGACTTACCGTTGACCTCGATCTCGATGTTCTCACCATTCAGGAGCTTCTGGCCCCACGCCTTAGCCTCGTCACCTTCAGCATTGACCAGCATCTGGCGTACCGGCGGGAAGTCTTTGCGCAACTCTCGACCGAGCGTATCAACTGGCTTCAGCGAGTAGTTCACCATCCCCGCACTCTCAGCCAGGTCAAGCACACGGACTGACTTCACGTTAAGCTCATCAGCGATCATATCCGACAGCTCTCGTAGTGTTTGCGGATCCTCTGAGGATGGCAACGCGAAGCTGGCCTCAGCCAGGGGCTGTCGCACCTTGATCTCGGCATTATTGCGGGCAGAATGCCCCAGACTGACCATACGCTTGACCAACTGCATCTTATGGTTCAAGCTCGCGTCGATGAGTGCGGCATCGTACGCCGGCCATGCGGCTAGATGGACACTCTCTGGCGCCGCGGGATCCGTCACCAAATTGCGATACATCGCCTCGCTCAGAAACGGCATCGACGGGGCCAGGAGCTTGGCTAAGGTAACCAGGCACTGATAAAGGGACTGGAGCGCAGCGAGCTTATCCTGGCTATCGTCTTCTTGCCAGAAACGACGCCGTGAGCGTCGCAGATACCAGTTACTGAGGTCGTCGACAAAGTCCTCGATAGGGCGTGTCGCGCCGATGACATCAAAAGTCTCAAGGGCATCGGTAACCTCGCGGGTCAGGGCATGCAGCTCGCTGAGGATCCATTGATCCAGCAGGTCGCGTTCAGCGAGGGGGACAGGGGGCGTGGCCGGATCGAAATTGTCGATATTGGCATAGCTGACGAAGAAACTATAGACATTCCACAGCTTGAGGTAGAAATTCCGCAGGATTTCGGCAATTCCGGGGATCTCCTCCTCGCCACCGCGGGCGGGCAGCCACTCCATGCGCTTGATGTCCCCGGGCTGGCTGGCGGTAAACATGAACCATCGCATCGCATCAGCGCCATAGCGATTGATCACTGCCCAGGGCTCAACAATGTTCCCCTTACTCTTCGAGTGCTTGGAGCCATCCGCCGCCACAATGTGTCCCAGACAGATAACATTCTTGTAGCTGACCGATTCGAACAGCATCGTAGCAATGGCGTGCAAGCTGTAGAACCAGCCGCGCGTCTGATCAACGGCTTCGCAGATATAATCGGCCGGGAACTGGCTCTCAAACATCGCCTGGTTAGCAAAGGGGTATCCCCATTGCGCCACCGGCATCGAGCCACTGTCGAACCAGACGTCAATGACCTCCGGCACCCGGCGCATCGTGACGGTCTTACCGTCAACCGTCTCTTCCCAGGTGATATCATCAACATAGGGCCGGTGGAGGTCAAGTTCGCCCAGGTCCTGGCCAGTCTTGGCTTCGAGTTCGGCGATGCTCCCGATACACACCTTGTAGTCAATTTCAGGATCGTCCGCAACCCAGATCGGCAGAGGTGTTCCCCAGTAGCGCTCCCGGCCCAAAGCCCAGTCTTTGACGTCCTCCAACCAGTTACCAAAGCGCCCTTCTTTGAAGTGCTCGGGCACCCAGTTGATCGTTTGGTTGAGAGCGACGAGCTGGTCGCGGTAAGCCGTCGTCCGGATGAACCACGTATCCCGTGCGTAGTACATCAACGGGCTTTTATCGCGCCAGTTGTGAGGATAATTGTGGCGGAATGTCGTCAGGTGGAAGACCAGGCCCCGGTCCCGCAAATCACGTGAGATGACCTTGTCCGCATCTTTGAACCACATGCCTGCGACAAGCTCGACCTCGTCCTTGAAACGACCATCCGGATTGACCGTAACCAGAACCGGTAACCCGTACTTCTGAGCTGTGGAAAGGTCATCAACGCCAAAACATGGCGCCGTATGGACGATTCCCGTCCCGTCATCCGTGGACACGTAATCGCCTGCCGCGATGAAGAACGCACGTTCACGATCAACAGGCATATAGGTGTACAGCGGCTCATAATGGCGGCCAACCAGGTCGCTGCCTTTCATCCGGCTGACAACCTCATAGCCGCCCCCATCCTGCACCCGAGGCGTTACCACTGTATCGACCAGGTTAGCGGCCAGATACAGACGTTCCAATGGAGCATCTGGAGCTAGCCGGCCCTCGAGCTTCACATAGTCGATGTCTTCGCCGACTGTTAACGCAGTATTGGCCGGTAACGTCCAGGGCGTAGTGGTCCACCCCAGGAAATAGGTGTCGTCTTCATCCGCAGCCTTGAAGCGAACATAGATACTCGGATCGTCTATCTCCTGGTATCCCAACGCGACCTCATGGCTGGAGAGTGCTGTGCCGGACGTCGGTGAATAGGGCACAACCTTATAGCCCTGATAGAGCAACCCCTTGTCCCAGAACTGCTTGAGGATCCACCAGACACTCTGGATATAGTCGTTGGTCAAAGTGGCATAGGCATTTTCGAGATCAACCCAAAAGGCAATCCGTTCCGTCAGGCGGTTCCACTCTTCGATATAGGTGAAAACGCTTTCCCGGCAGCGCTTATTGAAAGCAGCTATGCCGTATTCCTCGATCTGGCTCTTCTGTGAGATGCCCAGTTGCTTTTCAACTTCGATCTCTACAGGAAGCCCGTGTGTATCCCAACCGCCCTTGCGCAGGACGTAGTAACCTTGCATCGTCTTGTAGCGCGGAAACAGGTCCTTGAACGAACGTGCCAAAACGTGATGGCTACCCGGCCGGCCATTGGCGGTCGGCGGGCCTTCATAGAAGACAAAACGCGGGGCGGACTGGCGTTCGTCCATTGTACGCTGAAAAACGCTTTTATCGCGCCAGAAATGGAGGACCTGGTCTTCCAGTGCGCTGATATCTACCTTGGGTGAAACCGGTGCAAATCGGGTCTTCATCTTTCTCTCCTGATATAGTCAGCTAGCGAGTCATCTGATGTAACGGGGATAGCCCTAAGCAGCTACAATGCCCCGCGACACCAGACGCCTTGAGACATCCAGTGACACGGTTACACCTCCCAGAATCGTGCTAATCATAAAGTGCAATGCTGAAACGCGTTGGCTTGCCGGTCTGGAAACCACTGGAAATATCAACCCGCCACGAATAACCACCTACTGAGTTCTTCTCACTCTTTATGCAGGTTGCCACATGAAACATGCTGTCATAGGCGGTCTGCTCGTTTTCTAACCCACACGCATAGGGTGCAAAGGTGCAATTCGCGCCTTGGTCGGCGTAGAATTTGGCGACGTCACAGCCTGTTTGCTCGGTTGCATACAGCCATTCCTTACTTGCGCTGCCCACGTCGTCACGTTCACGCTCCAGCGAGGCACCATCTGGCACCGGCACATCCGAGCCACTATCGAGTAGTAGATCAGCGAGCGGCTCGACGACCTGCAAGACGACGAAACCAGCCAGCACCAAGGCGAAGATCATGCCCACGACCAACACCCAGATCGGAATCCGGAAGCGGGACGACTGTGCGTCAGTTGTTGCCGTCGCTTCAACCTCTTCCTTGGGGGATTCAACCCCGTTTGGCTCTTCTCCCATGGGGCTATTCTTCCCACTCATGATTGACTTCAACTACCACACCTACCCATTCCTCTGCCTCGCTCTGGTCGGTCTGGTCATTTTCTTGTGCTTGAGGCCAGTGCGGCTTGATCACTACACGCGCAAGCTGGGTGAAACCCAGCTGATCGTGCGAGCGGTCCTTTTGACACACAATTGCCTCATAGCGATCGGGGTTGCTCGGCCCATATACTTCCTGCTTCTCGCACGAATCCATCTGGCGGCTGTAGTGGGCCTCGATCTCAGCCATGCGTGAAGGTGTCAGATCTTCAAATTCGCCTTGCCAGGTTTCCGTTCGTCGTCCAGGAGCAGGTTCTTGCTCGCTGACACGTGTCAGGCCCGAATAGTGTTGAATATGCAGTGGCTCGCCCCGGCTGCCGCGCACTTCGTTATAGGCCACCACAGCGATGATGATCAGCACCACAACGATCGCAACAACACCCAGGGTGATACGCACGACCCAACTGCTGAGGAAGCCGCCGCGCGCGTCCGCCCGTTGCTCATCATCACTCGCTGAGACCCGCTCGTCCTCTGGTGTCTCATACAATAGTTCTTCATCTTCATAAGGCTGTGGCTCTGGTTGCTGGTTATCTGTTGCATCATTCATTGCGAAGATTGCTCCTTACTCGCCAGAGTTTTGATCGCAACGACATCTGCTGCCAGACGCCGGCCGTAGTCAGTATCGGCGTAGCGGCGGGCTTGCGATTCCCAGTACGCCACACCACGGACAGTATTCTGGCAGACACGTTGTGCGATCTCCCGTTCGTGGTCGTCGTCCACTAAATTGTACAACAGATAATTTAGAATTAACGTGCGATAGTCTTCCAGATTCCACAAATGACTTGCTTTCCGTGTGAATTTGACTAACGAGTCAAACTGTCCTTCAGCGTAGTACATGGCCAGGGCTAATTCAGCTCTGACAGCCGGACGCTGGCCGTTTTCTAGCGAGGCTTCGATATGGCGCACCGCACGCTGGTATTCACCGCGGGCCAGCATGGTTCGGCCCAAACCATAGAGCGCCTGTTTATCTTCCGGAGCCAACTCAACAGCAGATCGTAATCGTGCTTCGCTTTCCGCAAGACTGCCAACCTGTCGATAGGTATTGCCGAGGAGCGTCAGGGTCTGTACTTTGACCGCTGCGTCTTCGCTCTCTTCCGTGGCAAGATACTGTTCGAGCACGTCGATTACGTCAACAAAGCGGCCTCGGCGGTATAGCGACCGTGCTTGTTGCAAAGCAGGTGAGCCGTTCGCCGGGCCGAACAGCATGAGTGCCTGGAGCACCGCCATAACCCCCACCAGACCGACAACCAGGGGAAAAGAATCCTCGGGGCCTCGCAATCCCACGACAACGACAATCAGCACGGTCATCCCCAGGCTGACCAGCAAGGCACGCCGCAACCGGGGGTCACGCCAGATCATGCCCGTTTCCCTTCAAAAGCTTCCGCTGCCCGCATATCCGAGTCGATCACGTGCTCAGCCAGACGGATGTCATCCTCCATGATGCGCCGTAGCGTCTGGGCTTGTTCATCCTTGAGGATGATTTTCCACTCACGTAAGCCGTTGCGTTCGCGTTTCACCTTTTTCAGCGCCTCATCCGCGCGCTCGAGATCACCCTGGCGATAATAGGCCCGTGCCATCCACAGATGGGTCAACAACCGATGCCGGCTCTCAGGCAGCCCTTTTTCCAGCACCGCCGCGAGATGCTCAAGTGCAGCATCGCTCTTGCCCAGACGGTCCTCAATCATCCCCAGATTGTAGGGCGCCACCCAGAAATCCTTCTCGCGTTGATAGGCTTCCAGACCATACTGCCGCGCCTGTTCATACTCACCACGCTGCAGATATAGCTCCGCCAGACCGTTATATCCAGTCGGCTGGTCGGGGGCCAGCTCAACAACTTTCTCGAAGTCCCTGATCGCCTTGGCAGTCTGACCCGAGAGCTGGTTGAGCTTGGCGCGAAAATGCACATGCTCGGGATTGTCAGGTTCTCTTTTGATCAGCTCCGTAATCACGCGGATCGCTTGCTTGTATTCCTGCTTGCGCATATGTTTGATGGCTTTGCGGTATTCCATCTGCATCGTGTCGCGCATAAAGAACTGTGCCGCCAAAAGCCAGCCAAACGCAAGGCCAAGAATGACCGGAAACAGATCGTTTGACAGGAATAGCCCGACTGTAACCAACCCCAGCGCCGGGCCAATGGTGAAAAAGAGCCGTCCCCGAGCAGGCGGCGGCATCCGGCTACCAATCGTGGCCGTCATCACCGCCAGAAACCCCAACGCAAGCAGCGTCTGGGCAGTGATTGACCAATCAGCATCTACGAAAGCGCGTAAGAGTAAACTGGCCATCCCTGTAACCACCAGCGCGGCGATCAAAAGCCGCTGCCGAGCAGGTCCTAACCAGGTCCAGAACTGGCGTAACATGGTAGCCTATTCAACTCCCCTCGGCGGCAAGCGCAGCCATAGATGATCCATATAGGGCATGGCACCCTTGGCACGCCAGAAAGCCTGCGCAATCGGGTGGCCATGCATTACAGAAATCTCTACTGTCTCGATCTGTTGGCGCGAAAACCAGTCCGCCAACCCCGCCAGTAATGCGGATCCAACGCCGCCAATATGCGCATGCCCATCTACGTTTAGCTCACTGATAAAGCCATAACGTTGCTGATAATAGAACATCGGGCGCTCCAGTAGCCAGCCAATTGCGTAGCCAATCAAGGTGCCGGCCTGGTCTGCCACCAGCACCTGCACCTCGGGATTCTCTAGCCAGGTATGCAATGCCTTTTGCCAGAGGTCTTGGGCATTCAGTGATAAGCGGATCCGCGGATCCCAGGTCTTACACTCCTCTGTGATTCGATACCACAATGCTGAAAGCGTCTCAGCATCGCGCCGGGTTGCGGGACGTACATCGTAACCGGTCATCGGCTACCAGTGATCCTCTCTGTGGGCAAAAATCAAAAAACTCCCGTCCAGTCAAGGGACGAGAGTTCGGTTATCTCGCGGTACCACCCTTATTCTTCGCTGCCTTCAGCGAAGCACTCAGGTCTGCGTAGAGACGCAGTGGGTTGCGATAACGGGCAACTCCCGGTGAGTACTACTAACCAGTGGCTGGCGTTCGGTTCACGGCTCCGGAAGGATCATCTACCAGTAGAACACATCGGGCTTCCACCATCCCCGATTCGCTGGGTGCCTATTGCTGGCAAATGGTGTTTCCATCACTGCCGAATGCTATCTAAGCTTTGATCACATTCTAGCGTAGGGATATAGCACAATCAAGGTTGTTTTACCATACGCTCCGGGCAGGTCGTTGCGTCGGTTTCTACAACTGCAAACTGGTCATTCTGATACACGGGTTCCCCGGTGATATCCCAGGAAAGATCTACAACAGCGTAGTCCGTTTCATACTTACTCGCGACGTAACACAGCCGGTCGGGGGTCATCGTTTCAAAGGCGAAGCGATCCTCATCGAAGCCCATGTCCAGCATGAGGTCGTACCACTCAATTGCCCAGCCGTTATTGAAGATTCCAACAGTGCCATCTTTCCAATCCCCAATATGGGAGCGCTGGGCGATGGTGCGGAAGCCATCCATGGTGGGCGGTGCCATGAAGCGGGCGTCTTTGGGTGTGTTGTTCTCCACCCAGATCAGTGTCTCCTCCCAGGCGGAGGTCTGGGCCATCTGGTCGGACGGTACTTCTGTCTCTAGCAAGCCCGGTAGAAGCGCAAAGATCACGGCGGAAAACCCGAACCAGGCTACTACACGCCGGGTAAATACCGGCTGGGTTGGACCGATTTTGTGCTGAATCAACTGCCACACCACCCAGACCGACAGAACGATCAATAGCACCAGGGCAGCACCATACATGACCCCATACTCGCGCGCCCAACTGGTGTCGAAGTCAACATACAACTGGTAAGGTGTGGGGTGCGTCATGGGTAAGAATTCGATCGCGATTCGAGGCGCCGCCAACAGCGCCACGAGCAGGAAAGCGGAAAAAGCCTCGCGGGGACGCCGGCTGACCAGCAATTCGCGAATCATATTGGCAATGTAGAAAGTAATCAGCAGATTGATCAACCACCCACTGCGAATTAGCTGCAATTCGATGATGAACTCTACCGGGATTACCTCAGAGAATACCGTGCCGATGGTACACAGTATCGAAATTCCCAGGATCATGCGTAGCACTTTGTTGTGTTGCTGGGGCTTGCCATAGCGGAATGAATACAGCCATAACAAGACCAACCCAAAGAACCCAATCCACAATATGGTTGAGATCGAGAAGGGGAAAACAGCATACCACAGACGCATCCGCACGATATTGACAAACGTATCGAGCGAAGCCTCAACCAGTGGCAACGAGAAACGCCACCATAGCACCGGCAAGGCTGCAATGAACATGATAATCGGGATACGGACCAGACGCCATGACCATTCACGGGGATTGGTTACTACTGCAAAGGCCCACATAAACGTGACGAAGAAGCTCGTCATCGCGTTGATGTTGGTAATCAAGCCTAACAGCACCGCGGCTCCGGTGTATTGCCCCCGGAAGATCATGACCAAAGCCCACAGCGCGAGGGCGATCGCGAATGTGCTGTGCGTGACGAACGGTGAATGTATGAAGTCCCCACCGATATTGGGCAGAAATGCCATCCACAGTAAGACGGCCACCATGCCTACATAGCGCCTTGGGAAGAGTGTCTCGGCCAGCGCATAAATTGCACCGACTGTTATCCCAACCGAAGCCACATACAAACCCAACATGAGCAATTCAAGCGAGACAAACCGCGAACCGAAGCCAATGGCTGGGTAGAAAAATGTGACGTAACTGTCACGCGCGGCGATAAGGAAGTCATCGGTGAAGAGCGCTGGGTCAGCATACGAATAGATAATGGGAAGCTGGATAGATTGATCACTGAAGTTATTGACACTGCCGTGTTCAAAGCCCTGCGCACCGAAGGCCACCAGCAGGGTCATCAGAATCAAGAAGATTGCGACAAGCCAGGGTTCAGCTTGGGGCCGCTGTATTGAAAGGTTGAAAGGTCTCAATGCAACTACCTTATAAAGCCCAAATATGATGCGATGCTACCAATGGCGAAGTTATAAACGGGTTAATAACTTACTTAAATCGCCTGTCTGAAAGATAACGCGCTCTGGGGAGTTTTGCCACTGGTTGCGTTGCCACTTCACCAATCTAATCTCCCCTTCATCAATCTCAATCCCGGTAATGCCATCGGTATGAACACATGCACCTAGATTGAAATAATGGGGCGCCGCGGGGGTAGCAGTATCATAACTCACATGGAAAAGCGGCCGGTGCGTATGGCCGGCGATTAGGAGAATACTATTTAGCCGTGCCCATTGGTGCAGAAAACGTTCACGATTATGGCGCACCAACCGATTTTCAGCGGCACGATTATTCTTCAGCTTCAAAATGCTTTGCAGAGGACGCCACAGATAGCGGACCACACGACGACTGAACCAGGAATACCGGTCTGAATGGGGATCGCCCTGGTGTCCATGGGCGATGAATATGCGGTCGCCGAGCATAACCCCTGGATATACAGTAACCTTGCGTCCAATTACCGGGCTAAGAAAGCGATCCGCCTTGGCAGGATCAGCCCAATCATCATCATGATTACCATATATCCGTACATAATGCTGCTGGCCGCGCCGAGCAAACTCACCCTCCAGCCGAAACGCAGTATTTTCGTAGGCTTCGACAATAGCTTTGTAGTTGGTTTTCCAGCATTCCTCGATATCGCCGTTCAAGATCAGACGATAGTCGTGTTGTAGATAGTGGCTCAAGGCATAGGTGTATAGGCCGTGATTGTGTACAAAGTCATCGGTAGAAGGGCGACCATTCCCACGATGAACGTCGCTGAGGATGATATAGCGATGTTTATTGATCCTAAAGTTGGAGAGGTTGAGTGCGTTACGCCGAGCGGCCGAAAGTGCTTTGAAGGTGCGTTCACGTTCACTATTGCGTTGTAGGTAACCCCACCTGGTCTGGTAATTAGGACGTTGCCAGACCAGGTCCAGTGTACCGCAGTTGGTATCGCTTAAGTCGCTCATACCCCTCCACTCATTGTTTACGCGGCTAGCGATCTAGCCGCAGTAATGTAGGCAAGAATCGAATTGGCTCCGTTTCTGGATAGTACAACCGGTTGAATCGGGCGTTGAGCGCCACAGCCTGGGCATAGTACTCTTCTAGCTGGGCCATTATCGCTTCCCAGGGCCGTTTCTCAGTAATGCGGCGCGATTCGTTGGCCATCGTGACCCGCAGTGCCGAGTTGTCCCGCAGGAGCTTCACCGCCTGGGCAAATGCGCTCGGGTCATCCGGGCATACGAAACCATTAACCCCATCTGTAACCAAATCGGTGATGCCACCTTCGTTGATGATGACAGCCGGTAACCCTGACGCCATGGCTTCCTGAACAACTTGACCAAACGTCTCGCGTTGGCCCGGGAAAAGGAAGACATCTGCGCTGGCGTAGGCTGGGCCCAGATCTTCACCAAAGAGATATCCCATAAAATAGGTGTCGGTACCGGCGAACATCTTCTCCAGTTCCTCGCGTTGCGCGCCGTCGCCAATGATCGTTAGCGCCACGCCCGGCAATTTCGCGACCTCGAGGAGCAAATCAACACGCTTCTCGCGTGCCAAACGCCCCACGTAGACACACAGGAGTGAATGAGGATCACGCCCATTGAGGAGACGCTGCCGCATCTCATCGCTGTGGTGCTTAGGGTTGAAGCGTTCATTGTCCACGCCCCGTCCCCAGATCCGTAAACGCCGATAGCCATTGTGCCTCAATTCCTGAAGTGTGTAGTTTGAGGGCGCCAATGTCAGATGGCAACGATTATGGATGTAGCGAAGCCAGGTACGGATAACGGGCTCCAGCAGGCTGACACCGTATTTCGATGTGTAACCAGGCAGATCCGTCTGGTAATTTGCGACAATCGGGATACGCAGCTTGCGCCCAACCCACATCCCGGTTACCGACATCAATGCTGGACTGAACATATGGATCAAGTCTGGTTGAAACTCAGTGAGGATCGGCTCAACCGCGCCGGTCGGTAGCGCCATCCGCGTTTCTGGTGCAATCGGTACGCCTAGCGAGCGCAAGGCAATAACACGCGTTGAACCTACATGGGATGGTGAGATATCGGGTGCAAACACGAGCACCTCGCGCCCTGTTTGCTGCAGATAACGGAGCGTCAGGTACGCGGACTTGGTGACGCCGTCAACCTTAGGCAGAAAAGCCTCAGTGAACAGCGCGACGCGTTTCACGGGGGCTAGGCTGCTCGCATTTCTCGAAATCTTTACCTGCTCACCGCCGAAGAGTTGATCCAACTTGTCGGGGTTAAAATCCTGCAGGGCTTGTAACAGCCGATTATCAGCCATCTCGTTCCCTCAGATGATTAACGCTGATGATCATCGGATCATCATCAACGTATAGCCTATAGGAGTGTAGCGGACACAGTTTAAGTTCCCGTAATACAACTATGAAGAGTCTTTTGAAATCAGTTAAACAAGTTTTCGTTACTGGCTTAACCGCACGATGATGAGCATTCCCTCAAAATACACTGTACAGCTAATCTATCACTTACTCAACCCCCAAAAGGAGAAACTCACTCTCTTCAATTACCCGTCATTGCAGTTCAGGTGATTACGGCATTATCGAGACGTCCCCTAAACCCAAAGCGGGTGATTGGCCAGGTGGCTGTGCCTGCGCTGATACAGTATACTTCCCAGAACCTCATGGGCGCTTTACTATATTCTACGGAGAACAGAGGCGTGAGTTACACAACTATTCTATATAACATTGAAGATGGCGTTGCCACAATCACCTTCAACCGCCCTGACAAGTACAATGCCTTTAACGACGAGCAGATTCTAGAAACCACCCGTGCTTTCAAGGACGCCGGCCGCGACTCCGCTGTGCGGGCGATTGTCCTCACTGGTGCCGGTAAGGCGTTTTGCGCCGGGCAAGATCTCGGTGATGTTCAAGAACGTAACGTGACCTTTCTGGAGCACCTACGCGACAACTACAATCCGCTAATCCTCCAGATGCGTAAAATCGAAAAGCCAATTATCGGCGCGCTAAACGGTGCCGCTGCCGGTGCGGGGCTGAGTGTTGCGCTGGCCTGCGACCTGCGGATCATTTCTATGAAAGCAACACTGGTCTTCGCATCTTTCTCGCGAGTTGGCCTTATTCCTGACAACGGAATCACGTACTATTTGCCGCGTTTGGTCGGCCCTGCCAAGGCCTTCGAGCTACTGATCCTGGCGGATGCCCAGAATCGAATCGGCGCTGAGCAGGCAGTGGCAATGGGGCTCTGTACCAAAGCCGTTGAGCCGGACGTATTTATGGACGAGGTCCAGGCCACGGCCCGGCAACTAGCAGCGCTCCCTACAAAGGCGCTGGGCTTGACTAAACGTATGCTTAACGCCAGCTGGGACAGTACACTCGAAGAAATGCTGGATATGGAAGCACAGCTTCAGGAAGCGGCCAGCCGCACCGAGGATTACCAGGAAGGGCTGCAAGCCTTTCTGGAAAAGCGCCCGCCCCAGTTCAAGGGACGTTAGTCAGCGAGATAGGGGTGAATTGTTTGCCCAAGTAGCCGCTGTCTGGCGGCGGCTGGATCGAGGATTCCCTCTTCGCAGACGATCCCCGTCAAGCGTTCGAGGGGAGTTGAATCGAAATAGAAGTTCTCTATCCTTACGCCCGTGATCTCCCGATCGACGATTTCGGCGCCGGGTTGTAATTTCTGGGTACGATCGCCAGCTGGCCTGGGAAGGAACTTTTGCGTACTACAGAGTGAATAGATAGGCGTCTGCCAGGTCTGGGCTGCTACTGCCAGGAGGGCTGTGCCCATCTTGTTGACCAATCCGTTCGGCGCCAACTGATCGGCACCAACCATGATGACCTGAACCCCCGGCAAGTAGTGGTACATTGCGGCATCTATCACCAGGCGCACGTCGATACCAGCCTGGGCAAGCCGCTGCGCCAGATAAACGCCCTCACCAACCGGCCGGGACTCGGTGCATATAACGGAAAAGATCTGGCCTGTAGCATGCGCCGCCAGAAGTGTCTCTCGCACGCTTGAACTGTGCGAATGGGTCATCACAACGCCTTTGGGCGGGATAAGCTCCTGGGCATATTTGGCGATGATCGGCCCAGCCTGTCGTAGCCCCGTGAGTGACTCCTGGCAAACCTCATGAACCCGTTCACGCTGTGCGAAGGCATCGTCAACCTGATCCATGGCCAGTAGAATCGCGTTGGCGAGATTGAAAATCGGTGCCATGCTGGGCTGGGCATCAATCAGAGCGGCGGCCAGCTCACGTACCGCGCTTGCAAATGGCTGCCGCAGGTCCTTTGACCAGGTCAAGGCAGCAAAAGCATCTGCCGCACGCAGGGTCAGGTCTGTAGCACCACTGCTATGATCAGCCGCGATAGCTTGCACCTGATCGTGTATAGGAGATGGGAGCATTATCACCAACCTTCCGCCTTGGTCAGTAACCAGAATAGAGGGGCATAGCACTATGACTACATCTCAAGAGTATCACGTTGCTGCGGCGATTTTGCAACGAGCCGATGGCACAGTGTTATTATTGCAACGTTCGTCAGAGCGCCCAACGGATCCAGACAAATGGTGCTTTGTAACGGGTTATGTAGAAAGCGGTGAAGCTCCGCGTGAAGCAGCGATACGCGAACTGGCTGAAGAAGTCGGCATTGAGGGGCTTGAACCCGCGCGCTCAGGTGAACTCGTGACGGTATCGCGTGGTGAAGAAACGCTCTACATTCACCCCTTTCTGTTTCGGGTTCCCGACGACCCTCAGCTTCAGATTGACCGGGAACACCAGCGCTATATCT
>JAADYW010000181.1 GCA_010092845.1 Chloroflexota bacterium | reverse complement strand
GGGCATGAAAGTGCTGAAGCCCTGATTTGGGATCCCCCGGACCAATACGATCACCAGATAGGCCCCCAGGAGGCCAATCACAGTCCGCCACCGCGGCGCAATCTGTGGCCCAGCAGAAGGGGCCGCATCGCTGGCCGTTTCGGTCTGGATGTCCGCCAGGCGATCGCGCGAATAAGGCAACAATCGCCACACCAGCAGTGGCACCAGGACAAAGCTCACTAGGGCATAGGGGGCAATCCCCGGCGGCCCCATCGCATCGAGCAGGAATCCTGCCAGGAATGGTCCGACACCGAACCCGCCGTTTCCGCCGAGCATAAACAGGGCCACCGAGCGTCCTTTGCCACGCAGGCCACCAAAGGCACGCGCATTGGCAAGTGCACTGGGATGAAACATCGCATTGCCCATCCCACCAACCAGCACGCCCATCAAGACCACCAGGTAACTTTCTGCCAGGCCGCAGATCAGCAGGCCGAGTGCCGTCCAGAAGGGGCCGGTCAACATGACATCAGTACGACCGGTACGGTCGGCGATCCAGCCCAGGAAAGGCTGGGAAAGCGAGAGCAGCAAGAACAGTCCGGCGGCATTGCCAATCTGAGCGTTGCTGAGCCCCAACTGATTCGCCTGGGCCGCCAGAAGGATGCCGAGGGATCCTGAGAAGAAATCGTTGGCAAAATGGGCCAGAGCCAGCCAGCGGATAGGTTTTGGCGGCTGGGCACTAGCGGGTGCGCGTGTTGTCAGCGGGAGACTTGTCGGCATTTCCTAGGGCAAACCTGTCAGTAAAGAATGGATCAATTCTACACGGGCTTCCCAATGGGCCTCCAAGGGGGCATCGGCCAGTGAGAAATCTAAATGATACAAGCGGTCGTTGGTCACTGCCGGAAGGTCGCTATAGACCTCCGCGCGCGACCATGCTGAGATTCCCTCTGAGGTCCACGCTTGAGAGAAGAGGATCACATCCGGCATAAGCGCAATGATCTGGTGGTCGGCGATCTGATTGTATGGTTCCAGGCTGCTCGCGGCGTTCTCGGCCCCGGCGGCTTCTATCAACTCCTCGACCAACGTGCCGCCGCCGTAAGCATATTGTTCAGGCGTTAACACCAACACGCGCAGCGGCTCGGCTGTCGGCGGGACCGCCAATGTAGTGGTCGAGACGATTGCATCCTCATCGTTTGCGGCGCGCTGGCAACCCGAGATCACCAGTATGAAAAGCAGGATTAGCCCGAAAAAAATGGTACGATGCCCAAGCAGGGCTTTCAAGTTGCGTTCGGTCATAGCATTATTATAGGCAAGTTGTCGGGAAAGTGTCATCCACCACATGACCAGCATCCGCTATGATAACATCTAGATCAAGATAGTAAAGCCTACAAAGGACGCTTCCACTATGCGCCACGTCGCCTCATACGGCCTACTCGTTGCCCTCATAAGTATGGTCTGTCCAGGCCCCGCCCTTGATGTCACTGCTCAAGACCCCCAGGTCTCGCCTGGGGAATCGGTGAGGGGATATGTTGACAACGACGGCGCCGAGCAAATCTGGGAATTTCAGCCCCAGCGCGACCAAACCCTCACTGTGCTCGTCAACGCCTTTTCTGATGGACTGGACCCCGCCGTTGCGGTGTGGGATGAGGATGACAACCTTATCGCCGAGAACGACGATCGTATTCCCGGCCTCGATCGGGACGCCAGCGCCAGCGACATCGCCTTTGAAGGCGGCACCACCTACCGAATTGCCGTTAGTGGGAAGGGAAGGGGCAACTATCGACTATGGCTTAGCCCCGCGTATAGCCAGGTTTGGGAAGCGGCCGAATTCGAACATGACAGCCGGCGCTGGACGACACCCTACGCTCGCCAGCAGCGGGGCCAATTGGTTCTTAATCCAGACCGCCTTATCGGGCGCACATTCGTCGTTCAGCCTGAAGGCAGCGTCCCCTTGACTGATGCCTATATCCAGGCTGAGTTCGAGTGGCTAACCCGTACTGAAGGCGCCGCTCTTGGCCTGGTGATTCGCGCACAGCAAGATGAGGCTGCCACACCGGCCGCGTATTATTTTGCAATTACACCAGATGGCGCCTGGTCAGCTTCGTACCAACAAGCCGACACGAGCGAAATTCTCATTGAGCCCGACACTGAGGGGACTCTCGCCTCTGATCGGATTACCCTGGGCGTTCGCGCCACAGGCACAACTCTCACCTTCTACGCAAATGGACAAGAAGTGGGCGAACACGAAGACACCCGTCTGGAACGCGGAACCTGGGGCCTGTACCTTGAGAGTGGTGGCGGTGATGGATCCACGGTGGCTGTCGACAACGTCCTATTGACAGTCCCCGCGACTGACCTTGACCTGGAACCACCGCTGACATTGGACTCGTGGCGGTCTGCCCAACCCGCCGAAATCGCCGACGAACTGGCGTCAAACGACCTCATACCGGCTGGCGGACAGCGCACTCTACTGATCCTGGAAACCAGCTACCAGATAGGATCACAAGAGCAACGCACTTATCCCCAGGGTGAAGCAACCCTGCGCCCTACGGATATGGTTATCAGCATTGATGCAGCCATTGCTGACGGCGACAACCTCGCTTGCGGTATAGCCCTGCGCTATGTGGATGATGCCAATCAAACCATCGCCTATATGGATCTCGATGGCGGCATGGGGTTGCTCGAGGTTAGTGACGGCATGATTCGCCGTCACACTTACGACTTCATCAGTGAAAGCGCAGCGCCTCTGGCGGACAGCATGATTCGTCTGCTTGTTATCGCACGCCAGGATCGGGTGCTCATGTATGTCAACGGCGAGTACTTCACGACGCACCATGCCCCACCCCGCCAAGGGCAAATTGGTGTCGCGCTCATTAACTACTCGACATTGAGCTCGCGGTGTGTGTATGAGAATCTGTGGGTCTGGCAATGGTAGTTCAATGGCATTCCTGAGACAGTGCATTTGACAAGGAGAAAGCCTGTAAGTAACCTGTACATAAATGTAATAAGCAAGAGGCCACAACATGACTGCATCATCATCCCGGCTCGATCGTGCAATTCTTTCTACCCTGCTTTACGGTGACGTGTTCGGCTTTCCGATGTCTGCTGCCGAGATCCACCACTACTTGATCGGTGTATCCACCACCTACAACACAGTCCGCAACGCACTTAACAATCCCTCCCAATGGCTGGCATCGCATATTGTGTGCGACACACGCGAAGGCGAAGCTTACTACAAAGTGCGTCTGCAAAAAGAAGATATCGTCGCCTGGCGGCAACAGCGCCGCGCCGCCTCGAGCACACTGTGGCCCAAAGCCCGGCGTTATGGCATCCTGCTCGGCCATTTTCCTTTTGTGCAGATGGTGGCCATCACTGGATCACTAGCCATGCAAAACGCGCAGGACCCCAATGACGACCTGGACTACTTCTTGATCGTACATCCCCGTCGAGTATGGCTGGCGCGCCTCTTCGCCGTTATTCTTGTCCGCATAACCAGACTCTGGGGTGTCACCTTATGTCCGAACTACGTCCTTGCCGAAGATGCGCTCGAACAAGACCCGCAGGATCTCTTCATGGCTCACGAAATCTCGCAAATGATCCCACTCGTCGGTCATGCGGTCTATGAGAAAATGCGGGCCCAGAATCGCTGGACAGAAGAATTGCTGCCGAACGCGCGCAGCGTGTTCTGGCCTGAGCCAGATGTGCAACCGCGTGGCGTGGGGCGGGTATTGCAGCGCTTCGGAGAGTGGATACTCAGCGGAAGAATCGGTAACTGGCTTGAGGCTTGGGAAATGCGCCGTAAGCGCCGCAAGTTCGCCGAGCAGCACCCTGAGGCCAAAGAAGTGCAGTTGGACGAACACCGTGTAAAGGGCCACTTCACTGACTACGGACATACAACACTATTGGCCTACGAACAACGCTTGAGCGCCTTGGGCATGAAGCCTAATGAGCAGACGGAGTCAGATGCGCGGGCGTACACACCGGCTCTGATCAGCCAGTTTCAGTAGGGTCCAGGTCGGCAACCTCAGTCTCCCAGAGTATCTCCAAAAAGGCATCTACGGCGTCTATTGCCTGTTGTCCTGCCGCGCTGGCGGGATTGGTGAAGAAATGGCCCACATCCGGCAGGAGCACGAGCCAAACTGAGATATCCACCCGCTGGAGGCGCAGGGCAACCCGTATCGAGCTCTCCGGTCGCACGCGGAGATCATCCAGACCATGTATGAGGAGAAAGGGTGGCTCGCTCCCGTCAATTTGATCCGTGATCAGTGCCTCAATCTGGGCTTGCGTGGCCGCATCATAGGTTGGATAAGAGGAGTCTATCCCGCCGGCCGCATACAAGATAACACCGTGTAGACGGTCCTCACCCGGGAGGCGATGGTCACAGCCAGTCATGAAGACGTCGAGATCAGCCGGATCATCAATTATCCCCAATAGGGCAGCCCCAAATCCACCCATCGAATGCCCCAGAACCACGATCCGCCTGTTGTCAAGTCCATACTCCGCCCCGCGGCTATGTACCCACGCCAGGGCGCAGAACATATCCTGGCCAATCTGCGGAAAAGGGTTGCGGTACTCGACAGCGACCGCAGCATAGCCCTGATGCAAAAAATGTCCAGCCAGGGGGGCCATATCCCATTTGGTGTAGCCATTGCCGTGCACCAACAGAACGACGGGCAATAGCTCCTGCGCATCTGCCGGTAGGTAGACGTCAACTTTCTGCTTATAATCGCCGTTGGCGACATAGGGCACATCGGCATAGGTTGCCTCAGGGTCGGGATCACCCTGGGCAGCCAGGCCAGACGGCCAAATAGTTAGCAATACGATCACAATTACGCCAATACGCATCCACATCATCTTCCGGCCACCATCCTACCCTGATCAAAACTTCGCAGAACAGTGTAACACACGGCCATTCCATACGCCGAACGTGCAATGTGTTATGTCGATTCAGTGACAGAACTCCTTATGCTGCCTCCTTGGTGAACATTTTCAGCAGCAATCGAATCTCGGACTTGCCGGCATGCAGCATAAGGTGTATACCTATACACAAAGTGTATACAGTCGTATACAAGCAGGAGACATATGAAACAAATCCTGATCCTTGATGCAGGTAATAGCATTATCAAAGCTCGACTGGGGAACAACGAGATCACGTTTCCCCACGCCCTACGGCGCCTGACGGAGACAGAATACCGCCAGGTTCTGGATCGCTCTGGCCCTCAGGGTCCCCCACCTGACTATTTGCGCGTCAACACCGAATACTATGTAATTGGCGAGAGCGCCGAGCGGCACGGCACCGTTACCCGCCGGACTGGTGCAGCGCGCTACACACGTGATTACTATGGTGTGTTTGTCGCCGCAGCGCTGTCCCGGCTGACCGAATGGGGGATGAACATGTCGGTTTTTGGGAGCCACCCGCCCGGCGATGTGATCTACCGTGATAATCTGATGGAATCAGCAGTCGGTGACTGGACCGTTGAAATGAGCGGACGCGAACGCCGCTTCCGCGTCACCTATGTCAATACCTTCGAGGAACCAGTCGGCGGATTGATGAATCTGCTCTTGACCGAGGATGGTCGCAATTTCCAGCGTACGGACCTGAGCGGGCGCACGCTGGTAATCGACATTGGTGGACATACCACGGATTGGTTGGCCGTCAATCCTGGGGGCGCCATCGACTACAGCCTAAGTGAGAGCACGCCGATCGGTATTCTCGAAGTATTCCGCGATTTCGAGCGGAGCTTCCGCGCCAACCATCGCGATGCGGTGCGTGGACTGACCAAGCTGCCCCCCGACCGGGTACGTAATGCAGTCGCTACTGGGATCTTCTTGGGTGGTGGCGAGGAATTCCCCTGCGAGGCAGAGGTCAACGAGGCAACCAGCACCCTCCTCAACCGGATTTCCGACACTTACCAGAATCTGGCCGGCGGCCCCTTGCCGTGGGACAGCATTGTGCTAACCGGTGGCGGGAGTGCCATTCTTTACAGCCGCTTACTCCCTGTACTGAAGCACAAGTCTGTGATTCTGGCCGATGAACCTGATATGATCCACCTTGCCAATGTACGCGGGGGCAGTAAACTATGGCATCTGTATGAAATGATGGGGATCCTATGAGCAAAGTAGTCTCCTTCCGGCTCGATGAGGAAACGCCGGAAGAACAGCAAGCGCTAGCGATACTAGAAACATGGCAGCGGAAAGGCTATTCCACACGAGAGATCATGACGTGGGCCCTCATGGCGCTTGAAGGCACCCAGTTCGCCGAACCGAGCAAGCAAACTGACGATGCCAAAGAAACCATCTCCGAACTGCGCGTTGTCCTCAGCCAAGCCCAGGATTTTCTGGAAGCCCTACGCGATATGAAAGCGATGCCTGACGAGGTCCAAGTCAGTGGTAATCCCAAACCCATCCTGACGGATCAGTTTATGGCATCTGTCCGCAAAGCCGTGCGGCCAGGCCTCACCCTACCGGACGAGCAAACGGAACCGGACAATGAAGAGTCCTGATCGCTAGCTGAGGCGCTGGCCTGTTTCGTCGTCAAAGAAGTAGATATGTTCATCGGGGAAGCGGACATAAGCCGTAGTGCCAACTTCAACAGAGTGCTCAAGGGGTATTCGTGCAACGCAATTCTGCCCGATCAGGCTGAGATAGACAATCTGAACACGGTCATTGTAGATGGGTTCGACGAGCTCTACCTGAACAGGAATCCCCTCTTCCTCGAAGATAATGTGTTCAGGGCGGATCCCAAACCAGACCTTCTGGCCAGGTTTTAGCCCGGGGCGGAGCGGCCGGAGCGCAAACCCGGTACCCTGCCAGTGATCGCCTTCCGCATTTCCTTCAAACACATTCATAGGTGGGTTACCCAAAAACGTCGCCACAAAGATATTGACAGGCCGATAGTAGACATCCTGATAGGTGCCGATCTGGATGATTCTGCCCGCCTGAATAATGGCAATTCGCTCCGAAATTGCGATCGCTTCGGTTTGATCGTGCGTGACGTAGACTGCTGTTATCTGGTAATGACGGAGCAGTCGCTTGATCTGGACTCGAGTCTCGGCGCGCAGCTTTGCATCCAGGTTGGAGAGCGGTTCGTCAAACAGGAAAAGCTTGGGGTCCCGCGCGAGGGCACGTGCCACAGCCACACGTTGCTGTTCTCCGCCAGAAAGGGTCGGTGGCTTGCGCGCCAGGAGATGTTTGATATCTACCCCCATGATCTGCGCTACATGCTCAATACGCGCATCAACCTCGGTACGATGTCGACGCCGAACAATATCGAAGAAACCGATGTTACTACGCGCATCCAGATGCGGATAGAGGGCATAGTTCTCGAATACAATCCCGAGGCCACGCTCCGACAACGGGATGTCACGGATCGGCACCTTGTCGTACAATACCTCGCCCTCATCCGGCTCTGTTAACCCAGCAATAACCCGCAGCAGGGTTGTCTTTCCCGAACCGGAGGGACCGAGCAATGCAAGAGTCTCTCCGTCGCGGATTGTCAATGAAACATCGTCAAGCGCATAGGTTCGATCTGCTGGTTCGGGTTCCGCCCGCTTTGCGTTAAGATAGTCTATCGTCTTACCGCGATTGAACATCCGGCCGGTGCTTTCGACAACGCTGGCCAGGCCAGATTTGCCGGAACGGTCAGCCGCGTCAAAACGTTTGGAGACGTGTCTGAGTGTTACACTCGTCATCAAGCAGTTACCCTAAGATTCCAGACTTCCCATTCTTAGCCGAGACTAGATTTCATACACATGAGGGATACCACGATTATGTCAGACTATACAATACAGCACGAAAAGCTGGCGCAGGCGATTGCGATACTACGCGAAAAAGATGTTGATTGCTGGATAACATTTGTTCGGGAAACAGCTCACAATGCTGACCCCGCCTTAGCCTTGATCCTGGGCTTAGATGTTACCTGGCAATCTGCTTTCATTGTAACGCGTACTGGCCAGAAGCTTGCTATTGTTGGGCGCTATGATGTCGAAAACATCGAGCGCATGGGTGCTTACGATGAGGTAATCGGTTATGACGCCAGCATAGCACCGGGTCTTGTTGACACGCTAGAAAAGCTGGCCCCCAAAGCAATCGCGCTCAATTACTCGGAAAGCGACTCATCAGCAGATGGACTCTCACATGGAATGTATCTACGCCTGGCTGGCTATCTGGAAGGCAAACCCTACCGGCTCATCTCAGCAGAGGGTATCCTGAATGCGCTACGTGGACGAAAATCCTCGACTGAGATCAAGCGCATCCGCGAAGCAGTCACCTTGACCAAGAGCATCATCGATAGTGTAACCGGCTTTCTGAAGCCAGGGCTGAGCGAGGTTGATATTGCCGAGCATATCCGCGGTGAGTTCCAGAAGCACGCGGTCGAGCCAGCATGGCATCCGGAGTACTGCCCCATTGTCAACTGCGGGCCAGAGTCGCCGGTTGGGCATACCGGCCCGTCCGAGAAATTCATCGCCCAGCCGGGCCACTTGATCCACATTGATCTTGGCGTCGTCCTGAACGACTATGTTTCTGATATCCAGCGGGTCTGGTATCTGCAACCGAAAGGTGAATCCAGCCTCCCCGAAACGATTGAGAAGGCGTTTGCTGCCGTAACCGGGGCAATAGATGCAGCAGCCCGTGTCCTGAGGCCGGGCATTCGCGGCTGGGAAGTCGATGCCGTGGCCCGCAACCATATTGTCGAAGCAGGCTATCCCGAATACCAACATGCTCTAGGCCATCACATCGGGCGCACAGTCCATGACGGCGCAACACTGTTAGGCCCACAATGGGATCGCTATGGCACCACTCCGGAAGGCATTGTCGAGCCTGGCAATATCTTCACCCTTGAGCTGGGCGTCGCGGTCCCCGGCCACGGGACAGTCTCTCTGGAGGAGGATGTTCTGGTAACTGAAACAGGGCTGGAGTGGCTAATTCCGCCCCAGCGAGCGCCGATCATCGTCAATGCCTAGCCCGCTCACAGCCAGCAAAAAGCCGGATGTCAAAGTAACATCCGGCCTGAGTTTTCTGCGAGGTGGATTAGCGGAGGCCTAGTTCATTGCGGGCGATGACCAGGCGCTGGATCTCGCTCGTGCCTTCGTAAATCTCGGTAATCTTGGCATCGCGGAAATAGCGCTCGATAGGTAGTTCCTTGCTATAGCCCATCCCGCCGTGGATCTGGACAGCAGCATGTGTCACAAACATCGCCGTCTCGCTGGCAAAGAGCTTGGCCATACTGGCCTGTGTAGTGTAACGTTCACCCGTCTCAGCATTCCGCATCTTCGCAAGGGCGGCGTTGTAAATCAGCATCCGGCTCGCCTCAATACGCGTCTTCATGTCCGCGATCTTCTGTTGGGTCATCTGGAAACTACCGATCGGCTGACCAAACGCTTCGCGCTCACGCGCATATTTGACAGTGGCCTCATACGCCGCTTCCGCCAGGCCCAGCGCCTGCGATGCGATGCCGATACGCCCCGCATCCAGGACTGTCATGGCGATTTTGAAGCCTTTGCCTGGCTCGCCAAGAACGCTATCCACTGGCGCTTTGTAGTCCTCGAAGCGGATCTCACTGGTGGCACTGGCCCGGATACCGAGTTTCGGCTCCTTCTTGCCACGAACAAAGCCAGGTTGAGTAGTGTCAATCAGGAAAGCGGTAATCCCCTTGTGGCCCTTCTCCGGCTCTGTGATTGTGAACAACACAATGAAGTCCGCAACCGGACCGCTGGTTACCCAACTTTTGGTGCCGTTGATGATGTAATGTGATCCATCTTCACTCAAAACAGCCCGGGACTTCATGGTGCCTGCATCTGAACCACTCATCGGCTCCGTCAGCGAATAGGCACCAATTTTCTCCCCCGAGGCCACCGGCACCAGGAATCTCTGCTTCTGCTCTTCGGTGCCGAACTTATAGATGCCATGACAGAAGAGCGAATTATTGACGCTCATGATGGTGCTGTGGCTGACATCGGCTTTCGCGATCTCAACCATCGCCAGGACGTAGGAGATCGTGTCCATCCCAGCACCGCCATAGTCTTCCGGGATTTCGATCCCCATGAAGCCCAGTTCTCCCATTTTCTTAATGGTATTCAGGGGGAACTCGCCACTTTCATCATGTTCTGCAGCAATGGGTACAATCTCTCGTTGAGCAAAATCACGGGCCGCCTGCTGAATCATCTGTTGTTCTTCAGAAAGGGCAAGGCTGGGACCGGTCGTTGTTATCGAAGTTGAAACTGCCATACCAATCTGTACTCCTTCAATTCATTGGCTTTTTCCAAACCCCTGTTCAGCATTATAACGTTAATTGGCATTAATCGAGAAGGTTGATTTAGGCTTGCTTTTTGATTGAAGTCACGGTAGTGTATGACAAAGTTCACATTCAGTTTTTCATTTTATGCG
>JAADYW010000180.1 GCA_010092845.1 Chloroflexota bacterium | reverse complement strand
TACCTCCACATTGAAGGCCGCCTGAGCGCTGCCGCCGCGGCCATCGCGGACCGTCACCGTCACCGACGTCGTCCCCGGCGCCACACCCGTTACCTCCAGCTCCGTCGCGCTGAGCACACTCACCGTTGCTACGTTGTCGTCGTCGGCCACCGCTTCCGTCGTCAATGAGTCGCCATTCGGATCACGCACATCTAGATTCACGGTCATTGCCTCGCCCGTAGTGAGCGCTACTGCCGGAATCACGGCGATTGTGGGGTCCTGATTGACCTCGACAACTTCGACGGCAAATGAAGTCGACGCCTCACCACCACGACCATCGTTTACACTGACCTCTACGGTTGTTGTCCCCGCCGACACGCCACTGATCTGCAACTGCGACAACGACAGAACCACCACATTCAGCACGTCCGGATCCGCTGAGACCGCGTTTACGGCCAGATCATCGTTGTCCGGATCGGTGACCTCAAGATCAACCAGGCTGGTCTCGCCCGTTTCAATTCGCTGATCCTGGACAGGGGCAATTGAAGGGTCCCGGTTAGGTTGGTTCACCACAACCAGGAAGGAGACCTCACGGGTCCCGCCGCGCCCATCGCTGGCTTGTACAGTCAAGGTTGCTTCTCCGGGCGCCAGGCAATTGACTTGCAACGAGGCAACATCAAGTTGCTGGGCGGTAACCACCGCCGGCTGGTTGGAGGCCACTGTAATGGTCACGGAGTCACCATCCGGGTCCTCGTAGGCCATTGCGACGCGGAGTGTGTCGCCAAGGAGGCATTGTTGGGATGGAATAGGCGCGATATTGGGACGCCGGTTGGCCGCTGTTACTGTTACGGGGAAACTGGTCTCAGCAACGCCCCCGCGTCCGTCTTCTACAACTACAGAGAGCGTGGCCTCTCCGGCGGTGATACCAGTCACAGTAAGTTCACCGGGCGCGCTCTGGTATACCGTCGCCACATCAGCCGCTGTTGAGGAAGTACTCAGCGTTAGCGTGTCCTCAGGATCAGGATCCGATGCATTGACTGGCACAACGATGGTTTCGCCAGCTTCGACTGACTGGGCGGGGATATCTTGGATCTCTGGTGGTTGATTGGGCTCCTCAGCTGGTTCCACCGTGACAGAAAAAGTGGTGCTGTCACTGCCACCCTGGCCATCGCCAATCGACACGGTTATAACGGCAGTGCCTTCACTGACTCCCAGCAAACGCACAGTGTCATCATCCAGCGGGCCAGTTAGGACCACCTCCGGCGCACTGGACGTCACCGAGAAGGTAATCGAGTCACCATCAGGATCGGACATCGTCAGATCAATATCGGCCAGATCGCCAACCGTTAGGGACTGGCTGGGAATTGGCGCAATTGTAGGCGCACGATTCGGTGGCGGCGGTTGGGTTACGCTGACATTGAACTGCGTTGTTACGCTACTGCCTTCCTGATCCCGAACAATGACCATAACCGTCGCCTGACCGGCGTTGATGCCGCGCAGGCGCAGTGTATTGTTCTGCAAGGTCTCCACACTGACCACATTGGGTGCGCTATTCTGAATGTTTATTGTTGTCGTGTCATTATCGGGATCAGAGATCGACAGTTGCAGATCGCGTTGTTGCCCGACTTCGAGGATCTGACTGGGAATAGCAGCAATGGTTGGCGGGTTGTTCGCTGTCTCCTGTGTTGGATTTACTACCACCGCGAAAACCGCGCGTGAGGTCGCCCCTTCGCTATCCGTCGCCTCAACGGTGACAGTGGTAGAGCCAGGCTGGGCACCGATCAAGTCAATGACGTTGCTTCCTGAGCCACGGTCTGCTGCCTGGACCAGCGATGGGGCTGAACTCTGGACAGTAACATTCACCACATCGCCATCAGGGTCATTGATATTCAAGGGGACCTGAATGGTTGACCCCTGGCTGATAATCTGGCTAGGGATCGGGTCAATTACGGGCGCCTGATTCGTTATTGGCGCGGGGTTAACATTCACCAAAAAGCTAGTGCTGGCCTGGCCGCCGCGTCCATCAGTCACTTCGACCCGCAGAGTCGCGATCCCTGGGGCTACCGCGTTGACGGTAATCGATTGTCCCGCCGAAGTAACAGTCGCTATGTTGGGGCTATCGCTGGAGGCGTCAACACTCAATGCGTCGCCATCTGGATCAGACATCCCCAGAGCGATTGTCGTTGATGCCCCGGCCTGCAGGTTGATAGAGGGTACGGGGGAAATCTGGGGACGGCTATTGGCCTGCGCGACCTGCGTCGGCGCAACCTGGTTACGCACCTGCAAACCTGTTACACGCACGTTGGTGATCTCGGTATTATCCGTCAGATAGACGTGCAAACGGATTTGATAGCTGCCATCCGGCACCAGGGTGGTGTTCCAGGTTCCTAGGGCGTTATTCAGGACCGGTACGGTCACGGCCTGCGGCGTAATGGGATACCACAAATTGCTCGGGTTCGGGTCTGGTCCATACTCGAGTGTGTATTGCACGAACGCAGGGTGACTGGCACTACCGAATATTGTCTCGCTCCCCTGTAGCTCGGCACCAGTGACCGGGGAGACAATCTGTATGTTATTGGGGTAACGCGGCGGGATCGTTGGTGCCACCGCCAGAGTTGGAAAGCCACCAAAACGCGTCGGGGCAGGCTCATCAGCAACCGCTGTCGGTTGGGATGGGCCTCCAGTTGGTTCCTGGATACCATCAACCGTGGCGGTCGGGAATGTAGGTACAGTGGGGTTAGGTTGATCTTCCTCATCGTCATCCTCACCTGTCCCACACGCAACAACAAAGAGTGCAATTACGACAAAAATAATCAGAACTGGACGAGACAATAACCCAATACGCATCGCGCTGCCTTCCTCACAAATGATCAGTCTCTCTACAATCAGTATAACAAATCGGCTCTGGGAGTGCCGTACCCCCTTATGGTACAATTGAGAACAACACCCCAGGACTTTGGAAGAAAGGAGCGCACGTCCTCCCCAGGTCACAGAATCCCTGGTTTGAAGGCGTAAGGACTACAATGAGTATCCGAACAATTATCACCCCCAAGAACCCGATTCTACGCAGAAAAGCACGTCGCGTGACCGACTTCGCCAGCGCCGATTTCCAGGCATTTGTCGACGATATGGTTGAAACCATGCTGGATGCGCCCGGTGTCGGGTTAGCCGCCCCCCAGGTCGCAGTCAGCCAGCGGGTGATTGTTGTACGACTTCCCGACGATGAGGACTCACGCGAGGAATATGGAGAAGACGCAGGGGTGTTATATGTAGTGATCAACCCTGAGATCATCAGAGCGTCGCGCGATACCACCGAGGGCGTCGAGGCTTGTCTTTCGATCCCAGGCTATTTCGGCAAAGTCGATCGCTACACGGCGGTTACGGTCCAGGGCCACGACCGCCACGGCAAGCCCATGCGAATCAAAGCCAAGGACTGGCTCGCCCGCGTTTTCCAACACGAGATTGATCACCTGGACGGGGTCTTGTTCATTGATCACGCCACGGAAATCTGGCGCGACAAGAACCAGATGCCGGAAGAAGATCCCCTCAGCCTCGAGGCCATATCCGAACGATTGGCTATCCGTGAGGGGGAAATCAGCTCTTCAGACTAAGTGCGCCAATACACGCGAAAGAACTTGGCTGATGGGTTCTGGCACATACCAGAACCCATTATCCTTTGACCCCAGCCCCCCCTAACGCTATGATGTTGCTATATACTCACTATTTCCGCGATTCTTGTGCGCTAGCTGTTGGAGGGCGACATGCAACGGACACGCGAGTTCTGGAACGCATTCCGCAACTTCGCCATTTTCTTCTCATTTACGATCAATTTTGTGACCGTTCTGGTCTTATTACTGGTTGGCATGAATATCTTTCAGATCAAAAACGGCATTCTCGAACCGCTGATTGATGGCCTACATGCGAACTTCGTGGGGCTGGATGAGGCCACGATCCGGACCACCGTGCCGGTCGAAGATGAAATCCCAGTACAATTTGATCTGGTCGTTGAAGATCAGACAGAGGTGACCCTGTCAAAACCCGCTGCGATCGAGAATGTGCCGGCCACCTTCGAGATATCCGGCGGCGGCGGCACGATCACGGGCTCAGTTGATATCACATTACCCGAGGGCACACCCCTAACTATTGACCTTCGCTTGCCAGTGCCTGTGGACGAGCAAATCCCGATTTCGCTGCCGGTCGAGGTCGAGATTGACCTTAGAAACACCGAGCTGTCAGTGCCGTTTAACAACCTGCGCGACTTGCTAGAGCCTTACGTGCGCGTCCTTGATAACTTGCCCAGCGAATGGGATGGCGTGCGACCCTTTACCCTGGATGCCCTTAACGGCGAGGTCGATTTACTCCGCGAGACCGAGGGCAGCCGTAATCCCTGGAACAAAGCTGAGCAGTACCCCAGCATCATCCCAGAAGCTGAACAACCAGCTGCAGGCGAGACGCAACCCGCGCCAGCTGATGACGCCCCAGCGTCGTCAACTGACACCCCTAATATGCCGCCAGGCCCGACAAGTACCATAACACCAATGCCGACGCCAACAATTACCCCGTTTCCATCACCGGTGCAGCAGTAGATTATGGCCGATACAAACACACCCCCCATTTGCGACTACGAGCAGTCGCCGTACCGAACCGCCTTCTGGGAGGGCCAGGGCCGCGACTATGAGGACCAGAGCGAACGGGTTGCCCTGCGCCGATTGCTGCCACCTCGTGGCCGCCGCCTGCTGGAGGTCGGGGCTGGCTTTGGACGCCTGACCAACGAGTTCGACGGCTATGACCAGGTCATTTTGCTCGATTACTCAACCTCCCTGCTGGCCGAGGCGCGCCAGCATCTGGGGACTAGTGACCGCTATCGCTACGTGGCGGCTGATATCTACCGCTCGCCCATTGCCGACGGTTGTTGCGACGCAGCAACGATGATCCGAGTCATCCACCACATGGCCGACGCACCTGCCGCCCTACAGCAGGTACGGGCGGCCCTCGCGCCCGGAGCCGCCTTTGTGCTGGAATTTGCCAACAAGCGCAATGTGAAGGCCATGCTGCGTTATCTGCTGCGCCGCCAAGACTGGAGCCCCTATGATCTAACGCCAGTCGAGTTTGTGGAACTGAATTTCGACTTTCACCCGCGTTATATCGCACATGCGCTGGAAGATACAGATTTCGATACCCAGCGCCGGCTGGCGTTATCCTATCTGCGCGTGGATCTTCTGAAGCGGATCATTCCAACGCGCTGGCTGGTAGCAATCGATAGCATATTGCAATGGAGCGGGCAGATCGCGCCTTTTTCACCGAGCGTCTTCACCCAGAACATCGCGGCAGGGAGCGGCCCCGCGGGCGCCCTGGACGGCCCCATTTTCAAATGCCCGGCCTGTCGTTCGACTGCACTGGACATCCAGGATGACCGTATTCGGTGCCAGCAGTGCCTGAACCAGTATGTCATCCGGGACGGGATCTACGATTTCAAGATACCCATCGCCTGAGGATGTAACCTTTTTGACCCGAATGCATCTGAAGAATAATGGGACTCAGTTCAACACAAGTTACTGCACAGGGTATTCACATGGAACACATCAGTACCAACCCGCGGCTCTGGATAATCATCGGCCTGGTGGGGCTGATTATTATTTTCGTGGCCATCCACATCATCTGGTATATTCGGCCCAGCAATATCGAATCCACGGCCGCCTTGGACGCCGAGCTGACCAACGGCGAGCCAACGATCATCAGTTTCTACTCCAATTTCTGAACGGTTTGCACCGTATCAAAGCCTATCGTGGATAGGCTAGAGGCTGATCTAGAAGGTAAGGCGACTGTCATCCACATTGATTTCCTGAGTGAAGTCGGTCGTGAAGCTGCACGGGAATATGATGTTTCGATCATCCCCGCTCTTTTGCTCTTTGATGGCGAGGGCAATCTGATTCTCACCCAGAAGGGGATGCTGAACACCGGCGACATGCGTGAAGCCGTCGCCAACCTGGAGACGCGCATTGATGGAACCCCAGCCGGAACTGATACACCGTCTGCGCCAGCGCGATAAGGCGGCCCTGGCCGAGGTCTTTGATCGTTACTCGGATCGAATCTACCGGCTCGGGCTTAGCCTGCTCCGCGATGAGCAAGCAGCTGACGGCGTCGTCCAGGATACATTTGTCGCGTTGATCGAAAACCTGGATACCTTCGAGGGTCGCTCGTCGCTGGGGACATGGCTGTATCGGGTCGCGTATAACAACATCATGGGCCGGCTCCGGCGCCAGAAACCCCAGGTACAACTGGAAGACGACAGCACGCCCAATTATCCGCTGCCCACCAACTTGATTGACTGGCAGGAACTCCCTGAGGATCTACTGAGCAGCGCCGAGGCCATGCAACAGGTCCAGCGGGCGATTGATGCGCTCAGTCCCAATTTACGGGTGGTTTTCGTCTTGCGAGATATCGAGGGCCTCACTACGATGGAGGCAGCGACCACCCTGGGCATCAGCCCGGGCACAGCCAAAGTCCGGCTGCACCGGGCCCGGTTGGCCTTGCGCGAGACGCTGGCCAACTATTTCCAGGAGCGTATTATCGAATAAGGGACATTGGCGATGGATTGCAATACGCTGATCAAATATCTATCAGACTATATTGACAACGACCTGGACGAAGAGCTCACAGCGGCAGCCCGCGAACACCTGGCCACCTGCCCGAATTGCCGGGTTGTGCTGGATTCCACCCAGCAAATGCTTTTACTGTACCAGGATCAGCAGCACAAGCGTGTTATCCCAGCGGACCGCCGCAAAAAACTCTACAACCAGATCGCCGCCATCTTCGATGAGAAATAGATGAGCCGGCAGAGATCCATGTAACCTCTCGCCCGTAACTGCATCTAAAGCCCATAGACGCAATATCTAGTTCATCTCACCAAACGGAAAAACACACCAACACAAGGAGATACTACCTATGGCTTTTGCGAAATTCATGGCCCAGATACCCGGGCGCGCAGTACGGATCATTGCTGGGGTAGCAATCATCGCCCTCGGCTTGCTGGTCGTCGGTGATATCGCCGGCATCATCATCGCCGTGATCGGTGTCGCGCCGATCCTGGCGGGCGTGTTTAATGTGTGTCTGATCGCACCGATCATTGGCGCACCGTTTTCTGGCAAAGAAGCAATGGAGAGCTAAGGCTCTCCTGATCAATCCCACTCTAGACCACCTAAACCCGCTTACATAGCGGGTTTTTGGCTCTATGGGCACCTCGTCATACAGCCAGGTCGGCGGCCGCATGAGAAATCGGGTAATGTACAATGCTCGGGGAACCCGGCAACTGTACGCGACGGTTCGCCGCTATCGGAATTCGCTGCAGACAGGTGCCAATCATATCGTGCAGCTTACAGATCTCCTGACACCACACAACCCATCACCTGAGCGTGCAGAATCCGTCAAGCACGAACAATCATTCTGGCGAAAATAATAGAGTAGGATAAAAATAGGGTGAGGTATTGCTTACACCCCATTGCATTAAATGTTGTTTCGAGAACGAGTCTGGGAAAGTTATGTGCTATGTTGCGGATTAAACGAATACTCGCGCCGGTTGGGCTTATTGTCCTCCTGGCGATCCTGGGGACTGCCGGTGCTGCGCCGCCCGCCCAGAGCCCTCCCATACCGATTGGCTACGGGCAGAGCGCCGAAGGCACAATTGATGCCAGCCAGCCAGCCGTCAGCTATGTTTTTGACGCGACCAGCGGCGACTCTGTTCTGGCCACGGTTATCCCGCTGGGAA
Organism: Chloroflexota bacterium; assembly: GCA_010092845.1. GTDB lineage: Bacteria > Chloroflexota > Anaerolineae > Aggregatilineales > J027 > J027. The sequence goes on along the minus strand of JAADYW010000180.1, from coordinate 2,397 downwards.
GTGAACTCGATCCCAAGCTGGATCTGTCGACATTCGACGGCACCCTACTGGTCTCCGATGACAACAGTGGTGAGGATAACGGTGCCCGAATCACCTATGTGATACCCGCCGACGGTGCCTATCTCCTCACTGTGGCTGCGTCTGAAGAGAGCGACACCAGCGGCGCGTTTCTGCTGGTCCTGGATGAGGGCGTGGCTGTCCCCACCAGCACACCCACACCCGAGCCCACCATCGCCGCCACCCCGACGCCAACCCCCACCCTAGACACCAGCCAAATCGTAGAGACCGAGGAACGGCTTCAGCGCATCCGCCCGGGAACAAGGGTCCAGGGAACCCTCGAAGGGGAGGTGAATTTCAACCTGTACTGGTTTTCGGGACGCGCTGAGCAGCAAATCAGTCTTATTCCAGAGGCGGGGACTGGCTTCCAGCCGCTAATGGTGCTCTATCAGAGCGATTTCACTGAGATTTTCCGCAGCCAGCCCGGCGAAACCCTGACAGCGACGCTCCCCACGGACGACATCTATTTCATCACGGCAGCGGTCCGCGACGTGGGGACCGGCGGCACCTACCAGTTCACGTTGAATGAGCGACGCTCAGCGCCGGCCAGTGGTGGCGCAGGCGATGTCGACGGCATGATCTACGGAGACAGCTACACCGGCACGATATCGAACATCAACCCAACGGTACGGCAGCGTTTTCGTGGCCTGGCCGGCGATACAATAACGCTCAGCATGGCTGCCGTCAGCGGCGATCTGGACAGTTATCTATTGCTGGTTGATGCCAGTGGGACCACACTCGCTGAGGATGACAACAGCGGCAACAATACTGATGCCCAACTCACCGTAGAGCTACCCACTGACGGTGAATACTTCATCATCGCTACCCGACGGGGCCAGGAACAGGGCGTCACTGCTGGGGATTTTGTGCTCACCCTTACCTCTGACGCACCGCCGCGAGGGATTTCCAACAGCACGCCCGATCTTCCAGAAGACTACGAAGGGCTGCCCCAGATTCGCTATGGCGAGACCACCCAGGAGTCGATCAACAACGCCGCTTTCGTTGACTTCTATGTGTTTTATGGCAACGCCGGAGATACGGTTGATATCACGATGGAAGCCGTCGACACCCTCGACCCCTTCCTGATCCTTTTGGATGAGAATCGTATCCCACTGAGCGAGCATGACGACATCAGCGACAACAACAAGAACGCCCAGATCAATTTCACCCTCCCTACCGATGGCTACTATGCCATCGTGGCCACGCGCTTCGATCAGGAAGCGGGCCTCACAAGCGGGGAATATACCTTGAGCCTGTCATTAGATGAGGCTGAAACCGGCGATTCGACGCTTGAATCCCAGGTAGCCGCGCTGCCCGCTACACGCATCGTGTCCGGTGAGGCGCCATCAGGCGATTTTGACCCTCTTCGCTTCGCGACAGTCTATCGTTTCACCGCCGCTGAGGGTACGCTGAACGACTTCGCCGTAACCGCCGACGGCGGCACCATCGCTACCGTCATCATGACCGATAGCCAGCTCAATGTCGTGGCTACCTCGAACAATGGTATTCTCCTCTCGGTTAACGCACCTCGTAGCGGTGATTATCTGGTCTTCGTTATGCCTCAGGCTGGCCCAGCGGCCAATGTCACTGGCAGCTATATCGCCGCGCTCAATGCGGAGTCGGGCGATAGTGCAGCGACGACTGAGGGTGGCGAGGTCCCCATTGCCTACGGCACAACCGTCCGGGGACGGATTACCGAAGACCAGACCGAGATTCGCTATATCTTCCAGGGCAATGCCGGCGACCTGGTAGAGATCGCGATGAATGCCGAGGCTGCTGCCCAGCCACTTGATACCTATCTCATCCTGGAAGATGCCGAGGGCAACATCCTCGCCGAGAACGACGACATCACGCCGGGCACAGTCCGCGACTCGTTCATTTTCGCGGAGTTGCCAGAAGACGGGGAGTACACCATCATTGCTACACGCTATTCGGGCGACACCGCACCGCTCACAACGGGGAGCTTTACCCTGGCTCTGCAATACCAGGACCCGGCAGTTGCTGGTGTGAACCGGGAAGCGCTGACGATCTTCTATGGACAACCGCTGACCGAAACCATCAATGAAAACTTGAACATCCACTTCTTTTACTTCCAGGGCGAACAAGGCGACACAGTTGGGATTGAGGTCAGCACTATCGACGGCACGCTTGACCCGATAGCCTATCTGTACGCGATCACGTCGACCGATGAGTTCTTCTTGCTTTCGGCCAACGACGATGATCCGCGCGGTGGCTCCTACAATTCCTATATCGAGTACACGCTTCCGCGGACTGGCGGCTATGTCATCGCTGTTACCCGTTATGCTGAAGTTGCCGCCGAACCAACCACCGGCACATTCG